>NZ_JABFAQ010000012.1:0-32123 GCF_017168275.1 Rhodococcus sp. KRD175 | reverse complement strand
CGGCCGCGCTGACATTCCCGTCCTCACGGTCCAACGCCTCGAAAAACCGCACCTTCAACCCAGCACATGCCACGATCCCCGCAACTCCCTCAAATCGAGGGTGTTGCGGGGATCGTTAGAACCCGCCACGGGTTGGGGGCTTCGTCGTGTGTGCAGCTGTGAATGTCGTGTGCTCAGACCGCGATGCGGCGGCGGTTGTGCCGGGCGTGCAATTCGCGCTCCGTCTCGGACATCCCTCCCCAGATGCCGTACGGCTCGCTGACGTTGAGTGCGTGGGTGCGGCACTGAGCGAGTACCGGACAGCTGCGGCACATCTCTTTGGCGCGCATCTCTCGCTGTGCGCGCGCCCGACCCCGCTCGCCGTCGGGGTGGAAGAACATGGACGAGTCGACGCCACGGCACAGGCCGTGCATCTGCCAATCCCAAATATCGGCGTTCGGCCCAGGGAGGTGATTCGGCTGCGGCATGGAAACTCCTAGGGTGGTGTGGCTTCGACGGATTCGTGATCCGAACAGCGACAACGTTATGTGGGTCGACGAAATCGAGTCAATAGAGCTCGATCGTGGGCAAATGCATAGCGGGAGGGCGAAGAATTAACACGCTCGATATTTACTTCGAACCGCTCGCATGTGTGCGCTTCCGGTTGAGAAATCGGCCGAGTCGGGAGACGATGCTCATGGCACGACGCGGCGCAGGATCGACGGTGACGTGTCGGCGCGAGCCGGTGTCGCTCCGAGTTCCACCGCGCGTTTCTCGAAGACCCGCAGCTCGAAGGTGTTGTCGCAGAGCGTCGAGCAGTGGCGGGCCGGGTTCGGCCTCGCTCCACGAGCGGCCGAGCGGATCGAGCGAGGAGTCGGTCGTTGTTGCCGAACGATTCCGATCGGCGGTGTCGAATGTGCCCGACGCATTCTTCTCCGGCTCCGATAAACGACCCGCCGTTTAACCCATTCGCCACACAGCGTTCAGACAACTGTTTCCGAAACAACACCTATTCACATTGTTAATTCTGTGAAAACTGCAGCGGCGTCCTGAAAGGTCGTCGTGAATGAGACAGCCCGTCCGGCACGACATTCGCATTCGTGCGTTGCGTGTCCGTCGTTCTCGGTCGGCCCACTCGCGTGCCTGCAGTCCGTCCGTGGCCATACCCTGACGTCGTGCACTTGGCTTCGAAGTCCTCGCCCGTCACCGGAAAGTCCGACAGCATCGGGCCGGCGCTGCGAGAGGCGGCGTTCGGAGTAGACCCCGGTCGAACCGACCTCCCGGCGGCCACCGATGCGCGGCAGAGTTGGTACCGCGGCGTCGCGTTGGCCGGCCAGGGTCGGTATAACGCTGCCCGGGTCGAGCTCCGGCGGTTCCGGCCGACGTCGCCGGCACTCGAGTCCCTGTACGAGTCGACCAGGGCGTCATGGCTACGCCAGATCGGTCGGCACCGGCTCGCCCGCGGGTTCGACGGGAGGGCGGTGTTCCTGATCGGGCTCACCGGCGAGGCGCGAACGACGGACGCGGCGGAGGCGCGCAGTGATGCACTGGTCGGATTGGCGGCGGATGCACTGGGGACCGGCCGATTCGGATTCGCGGATGCGTTCCTGGCGCGCAACGCAGAGCTGCTCTCGGTGCGTGGCGGGTCGGATCTGTGGCGTCCGGCGCTGCGCGCGCACTGGGTGGCAGCCGAGCTGGCAATGATGCGTGGGGACGGCTCGGGAGCGCTCCGACACGCCGAGTCTGCTCGCGCACTTGCCGACGACACCGATTCGTTACGGCATCGCATCAAAACCGATCTGGTGATGGCCGCTGCCCTGAGCTGCGCCGGTGCGACCGAGCGTGCACGTGCAGGAGCCGCCGACGTGGCCTGCGCTGCGGCGATGCACGGTTTACTGCCCCTGCGCTGGGCCGCGACGATGCTGTGCGAAGGAACCGGGGGAGCGGATCCGAACATGGTTCCGGCGCGCGACCTGGGAGCCGCACTCGAACGACTGGGTGGATCCGCGGTCGGTTGACCTGGACCGTAGCCGCACACGGACCGAGCGGTTCGATTGTGGGCCGTCGGTATCGCTATCCTTGGTTCGTTCCACCACCACGTGGAAGCGCTCCCAGGCGGGTGCGTACCTGTAACGCGGGGAAATTAGTCGACGATGAACAGTGCGGGTGAGGAGTTGGACTCTTTCGTCGTTGCCGCAGCGCAAGGCGATCGACTGGCTCTGTCCCGGGTCTTGGAATTCATCCGACCACTCGTCGTCCGGTATTGCCGGGCTCGAGTCGGTTCGGCTGAGCGTGGTCAGCTTTCGGCCGACGACGTGGCGCAGGAGGTCTGTTTGGCAGTCATGACCGCCTTGCCGCGTTACCAGGATCAAGGTCGTCCGTTCATGGCATTCGTGTACGGCATCGCGGCGCACAAGGTCGCAGATGCTCATCGCAGTGCCTCGCGTAACAAATCGGACCCGGCCGCCGAAGTACCAGATGTCGTGTCGACAGAACACGGTCCGGAGCAGCGAGCTCTGGAATCCGAGTCGAGTCGTCAGATGACTGCACTACTGGACACCTTGCCCGCCAAGCACCGAGAGATTCTGGTGCTCCGACTCATCGTCGGATTGTCGGCCGAGGAGACGGCAGCTGCGGTCGGCAGCACTGCAGGCGCTATCCGCGTGGCTCAGCACCGAGCTATCGCAAAACTGAAGAACGAAGTTGTGAGAGCAGGTGAAATGTATGGCTAGGGACAATGGTCACGGTGGCACCGGTGAGACCCCGCGTCGCGGAATCTCGCGTATCGGAGAGCACGTGACACCCACTGGACCGAAGCAGAACGATCCCTATGCCGACATCGGCGCAGACGGTGGTCCCGTGGACCTCGTCGCCGTTCGTCGTGACGATGCCTTCATCGACGCGATCAGTGGTGACGGACCGATCGCAACCGATGATGCGGACGATTACCAACTCGCGCTCCTGCTCGCCAATTGGCGAGCGGACGTGATCACACCGTCCATGCCGGCCGGTCCTTCTCTCGACACCGTTGTGGCGGCCGTCGAGCGCGAGAAGGTGGCAGCCGACATGGCGCGATCCAGCGCGGCGAACCGCGGGGGCCGGATGCGTCTGTTGCGTCCTCTCGCCGGTGCCGCCGCCGCGATCGCCGTCGTGTTGGGCGGTCTGGTGGTCATCTCGTACAACTCGACGCCCGAGGATCCGCTGTGGAGCGTTAAGTCGGTCGTGTTCTCCGAGCAGGCCGATTCGACTGTCGCGCAGATAGATACGACATCGAAGCTGCAGGAGGCGGAGAACCTTCTGTCGTCCGGCGATGCCGACGCTGCCCGCGCTCTTCTCGACGGCGCATCGAACCGCAGTTCCGCGGTCATCGACGATGCTCAGCGAGCCGAACTCGACCAGTGGCTGGCCCGTTTGCTGCAGGAGTTGCAGGCCATGACGGTGCCGCCCGTGGTACCTCCGATGGGTGCGGCCCCGGCAGCCCCGTTGTCGGTGCCCAGCCAAGCAACTCTGGTTCCGACGGCTCCGGTGGAGACGGTTGCACCGGAATCCACCGCGGTTCCGAGCACGCCGAATCCGGAAACGACGACACCGGTCAGCCCGCCCGTCACCACGAGTCCGAGTCCGACGACCACCGACGTCACACCGACGGTGCTCGACAACCCGAATCAGCCGACGGCCACTGCCAGTGGCAGTTCGTCCGAGAACGGCGACCGCATGTCGGTTCCGTCCGGCGGAAGCTGAGCGACAGGCACTGTTCGACGACGCAGACCGTAAACAACGAAGAAGCCCGACACGATGATCGTGTCGGGCTTCTTCGTTTGTCTGGGGTCTCAGCTCTCGAAACCGTCTCCGTGCAGAGCGTCGTTCATGGATGCATCGGCGAAACCACGGCAGTAATCCCACGTGACGTACGCGTCGGGCACCGGGTCGTAGGCCGGCTCGTGCGGACGCACGGTGCCGTCGACGAGCAGCTGCAGCAGATTCGCACGCAGCATGTCCCAGTCGTGGTAGTGGTCCTGCTGGCAGTCCTCGCAGCACACGACGAGTCCACGGATACCGCGGTGGCCGAGGAGTGCCTCGTAGACAGCGAGGTCCGCCAAGTCTTCTTCTACGGCCAGCCGTTCTTGGGGATCGAGAGGCTGGCCGGGCTCGATTGCATCGAGGGCGGCCGACGGGTCGGCGGGGTCTCCGGCGAACGGATCCGGGGGTAGACCGGGAGGCAGTTGATCGCGCACGCCTCCACGGTACGCAGAACTGGTGGGTCTGCGCCAGCCGTTCGAGCGCGACATGCCGGACGATCCGTACCGCCGGACCCCGTCGGGTCTTCGATTCGGTGCCTCCGAGCGTCCGCAGCGGGAGGCGTGCGCACTGGTTGTGCCGCAGGCCGATACCATGGTTCCTGGCGCTGAACAGATGAGTGCAAGTGCCGAAACTCCATCCGTTCTCCAACACCGCACCGCGGTGCGCCTGCGAGCTCTCACCGGCCGCATGCCGCGCCCACGATGCAACCAGGCTCTAGGGAGGGCCAGATTCGTATGAGTAGTCCCGGAGCCCACGTCCGCACAGGCGGCGACGATCCCAACAAGGTCGCGATGCTCGGCCTCACGTTCGACGACGTCCTGCTGCTGCCGGCCGCTTCGGATCTGATCCCCAGCGCCGTGGACACGTCCAGTCAGATCACCCGCGAGATCAGGCTGCGAGTCCCGCTGGTCAGTTCTGCGATGGATACCGTCACCGAGGCGCGGATGGCCATTGCGATGGCACGTGCAGGCGGCATGGGTGTGCTGCACCGCAATCTCTCGCTGCACGATCAGGCGTCTCAGGTCGAGACCGTCAAGCGCTCGGAGGCCGGGATGGTCACCGACCCGGTCACCTGCAAGCCCACCGACTCGCTGGCCGAGGTCGACGCGATGTGTGCGCGTTTCCGTATCTCGGGGCTCCCGGTCACCGACGAGACCGGTGCGCTGGTCGGCATCATCACCAACCGCGACATGCGGTTCGAGGTGGATCAGAACCGTCGCGTCGCCGACGTCATGACGAAGGCACCGTTGATCACCGCGCAGGAGGGGGTCACCGCCGAAGCAGCCCTCGGCCTGCTGCGTCGCCACAAGATCGAGAAGCTACCGATCGTCGACGGCAAAGGCGCACTCACCGGCCTGATCACGGTGAAGGACTTCGTCAAGACCGAGCAGCACCCGGACGCCACCAAGGACCGTGACGGTCGTCTGCTGGTCGGAGCAGCAGTGGGCGTCGGGCAGGATGCCTGGGCCAGGTCGATGGCACTGACCGATGCCGGCGTCGACGTCATCATCGTCGACACCGCGCACGGCCACAATTCTCAGGTGCTCGAGATGGTCAGCAAGCTCAAGGCAGAGGTGGGCGAGCGCGTTCAGGTCGTCGGCGGAAACGTCGCCACCCGCGCGGGCGCACTCGCCCTCGTCGAGGCCGGTGCCGATGCGGTGAAGGTGGGCGTCGGACCCGGATCGATCTGCACCACCCGCGTGGTCGCCGGCGTCGGCGCTCCGCAGATCACCGCCATCCTCGAAGCCGTGGCCGCGTGCAAGCCGCACGGTGTGCCGGTCATCGCCGACGGCGGTATGCAGTTCTCCGGTGACATCGCCAAGGCACTCGCCGCAGGCGCGTCGACCGCGATGCTCGGATCGTTGCTGGCCGGCACCGCCGAGTCTCCGGGTGAGCTGATCCTGGTCGGTGGCAAGCAGTTCAAGAGCTACCGCGGAATGGGCTCGCTCGGTGCGATGCAGGGACGCGGGGGAGCGAAGTCCTTCTCGAAGGACCGCTACTTCCAGGACGATGTGCTGGCCGAGGACAAGCTGGTTCCCGAGGGGATCGAGGGACGCGTCCCGTACCGGGGTCCGTTGAACCAGGTCATCCATCAGCTCACCGGTGGGTTGCGCGCTGCCATGGGGTACACCGGGTCGACGTCCATCGAGCACCTGCAGCAGGCTCAGTTCGTGCAGATCACCGCGGCCGGTCTCAAGGAGAGCCACCCGCACGACATCACGATGACCGCTGAGGCTCCGAACTACACCACCCGATAGTCGCGTCGGCCCCTGGTGGCCGAACGATTCGCTCTCGAAGTAGAAAGGTGCGCGCGTGCGCGACCTCGTTGAAATCGGCATGGGCAGAGAAGCCCGCCGCACCTACCAGCTGGACGACGTCGATATCGTGCCGTCTCGGCGCACCCGGTCGTCCAAGGAGGTGTCGACTGCCTGGCAGCTCGACGCCTACCGGTTCGACATCCCGGTGCTCGCCCATCCGACCGATGCGTTGGTCTCGCCTGCGTTCGCCATCGAGCTCGGTAAGCAAGGCGGGCTCGGGGTGATCAACGGCGAAGGGCTGTGGGCGCGGCACGCCGACGTGCAGGCCAAGCTCGACCAGTTGATCCACATCGCCGAGACCGATCTCGATCCCGACGCGCCGATCGCATTCCTGCAGGAACTGCACGCTGCGCCGTTGCAGCCCGATCTGTTGGCCGCCGCAGTGGGCCAGGTGCGTGATGCAGGCGTCACTGTCGCTGTACGAGTGAGCCCGCAGAACGCCCGTGCTCTGACGCCTGCGCTGATCGCATCGGGTCTGGATCTGCTGGTCATCCAGGGCACGATCATCTCCGCCGAGCACGTTGCGCACGGCGACGACGAGCCGCTCAACCTCAAGACGTTCATCGCAGAGCTCGACGTCCCCGTCATCGCCGGCGGCGTCAGCGATCACCGGACCGCGTTGCACCTGATGCGCACGGGTGCGGCCGGCGTCATCGTGGGCTACGGCTCCGTCGAAGGCGGCACGACCACCGGTGAGGTGCTCGGCATCGGTGTTCCGATGGCCACTGCGATCGCCGACGCGGCGGCCGCACGTCGGGACTACCTGGACGAGACCGGTGGACGCTACGTGCACGTCATCGCCGACGGTGACATCACCACGTCCGGCGCACTGGCGAAAGCCATCGCCTGCGGCGCGGATGCTGCGGTGCTCGGTGCGCCGTTGGCCGTGGCCGCCGAGGCTCCCGGTGGCGGCTGGTACTGGCCGTCCGCCGCGGCGCATCCGTCGATGCCGCGTGGCGCGTTGCTGCCGATGTCCGCGGGGGAGCGTCCGAGCCTCGATCAGGTGCTGCACGGACCGTCGCGTGAGTCGTACGGCTCGATCAACCTCGTCGGCGGATTGCGTCGCTCGATGGCGAAGTCGGGCTACTCCGATCTGAAGGAATTTCAGAAGGTCGGCCTGAACGTTCGGGCCTGACAGAACCCCCATACGACAGGGCGCGCACTCGATCTTCGGGTGCGCGCCCTGTGTCGTTCGTCGGGCAGGCACCGGTAAGCCGACCCTCGGTTGGTGATACCTTCCGTAACAGCTAGAATCGCTTGTGGCGGTAGTCACACAGCGATGTGCATACTGTTCGACAGGTAACGGACGTAGCGGAGGTCACCATGGGTTCAGCTGGACGCGCAACGGATTACGACGTTCTCATCGTCGGTTCGGGCTTCGGTGGAAGCGTCACCGCGCTTCGGCTGGTGGAGAAGGGATACCGCGTCGGAATCCTCGAGGCCGGGCAGCGATTCGAGGACAAGGACTTCGCCAAGAACAGCTGGGATCTCAAGCGCTTCCTGTGGGCACCCAAGCTGGGTCTCTACGGCATCCAGCGGGTGCATCTGCTGCGCGACTGCCTGATCCTCGCCGGCGCAGGGGTCGGCGGCGGATCGCTGAACTACGCGAACACGCTGTACAAGCCGCAGGCACCGTTCTTCGAGGACAAGCAGTGGGCGCACATCACCGACTGGAGCAGTGAGCTCTCCCCGTTCTACGACCAGGCCACCCGCATGTTGGGTGTCGTGCGCAACCCGCACATGACCCCCGCCGACGAGGTGATGAAGTCGGTGGCCGAGGACATGGGCGTCGCCGACACGTTCATTCAGACACCGGTGGGCGTGTTCTTCGGTGACGAACCCGGTAAGACCGTCCCGGACCCGTACTTCGGTGGTGCCGGCCCCGAGCGCACCGGATGCATCGAATGCGGCGAGTGCATGACCGGGTGCCGCCACGGTGCCAAGAACACCCTGCTGAAGAACTACCTCGGGCTGGCCGAACGTGCCGGAGCCGAGATCGTGCCGATGACCACGGTCACCGGCCTGAATCCTCGGTCCGACGGAACCTGGGACGTCGACACCGAGCGCACCGGAGCGCGTCTGCGCAAGGGTCGCAAGACGTACAGCGCTGCCAATGTCGTGCTGGCAGCCGGTACGTGGGGCACGCAGAACCTCCTGCACAAGATGAAGGACACGGGCACGTTGCCGCGGTTGTCGGACACTCTCGGTGAGCTGACCCGCACCAACTCGGAGTCGATCGTCGGAGCCGCGAAGTTGGCGGTCGATCCGAACATGGATCTCACGCGCGGCGTCGCCATCACGTCCTCGTTCCACCCCAGCCCCAACACCCACATCGAACCGTGCCGCTACGGCAAGGGCTCCAACGCGATGGGCATGCTGCAGACGTTGATGACCGACGGCGGAGGAAAGATTCCGCGTTGGCTCAAGTTCGTCTTCGCGCTGATCGCGCATCCGATCCAGTTCGTCCGCGTCGTCAACGTCCGGCACTGGAGCGAACGGACCATCATCGCGCTGGTGATGCAGAACCTCGACAACTCGATCACCACGTTCACCAAGCGGGGCCCCTTCGGCCGCAAGATCTCGAGCCGTCAGGGACACGGTCAGCCCAACCCGACGTGGATTCCCGAGGGCAACGACGCCACTCGGCGCATCGCGAAGAAGATCGGCGGCGTCGCAGGTGGGACGTGGGGCGAGCTGTTCAACATCCCGCTCACCGCACACTTCCTCGGTGGGTGCGCTATCGCCGAGGACGCCCAGCACGGCGTCATCGACCCGTACCACCGCGTCCACGGCTACCCGACTCTCAGCGTGGTCGACGGTGCGGCAGTCTCGGCCAACCTCGGAGTCAACCCGTCGCTGACCATCAGCGCGCAGGCCGAGCGGTCGGCGGCTCTGTGGCCGAACAAGGGCGAGTCGGACCTGCGTCCGGCGCAGGGCCAGCCCTACCAGCGCCTCGATCCGATCGCTCCGAACTCGCCCGTCGTGCCCGTCGACGCACCCGGCGGCCTGCGGCTGCCGATCGTGCAGATCAGGTCCGGTTCGGCGGCCATGCCCGTCGAACATTCGGGTGTCGCGTGAGCGATTCGGGTGCTGCGAGTACACCGAAGCCGTCCCACTAGACTGACCAGGTGACCGACTCCTCTGCACACGATCCCGCACACGCACGGCCGGTTCTGGTCGTCGATTTCGGAGCCCAGTACGCACAGCTGATCGCCCGCCGGGTGCGCGAGGCCAGCGTGTACTCCGAGGTCATCTCGCACACCGCGACCGCCGAGGAGATCGCCGCCAAGGATCCCGTTGCTCTGGTGCTGTCCGGTGGGCCGTCCAGCGTCTACGCCGAGGGCGCACCCGAACTCGACTCCGCTCTGCTCGAACTGGGCGTCCCGGTATTCGGTATCTGCTACGGCTTCCAGGCCATGGCGCAGGCGCTCGGCGGAACCGTCGAGCACACCGGAACGCGTGAGTACGGGCGTACTCAGCTCAGCGTCGACGGCGGCCGCCTGCACGACGGTCTGCCTTCCACCCAGCCGGTCTGGATGAGTCACGGTGACGCGGTCACCGCTGCTCCCGACGGCTTCACCGTCACCGCGACCAGTGCCGGGGCTCCGGTTGCTGCCTTCGAGAACGAAGAGAAGCGGATGGCGGGTGTGCAGTACCACCCCGAGGTACTTCACTCGCCACACGGACAGCAGGTCCTGAGCCGATTCCTGCACGAGACCGCCGGAATCAAGCCGGACTGGACCGCCGCGAACATCGCCGACGCGCTGGTCGACGCCGTCCAGGAACAGGTCGGTCCGACAGGTAAGGCGATCTGCGGCCTGTCCGGTGGTGTCGATTCCGCGGTGGCCGCGGCTCTGGTGCAGCGTGCGATCGGTGATCGGCTCACCTGTGTCTTCGTCGACCACGGCTTGCTACGCGCAGGCGAACGCGAGCAGGTGCAGCAGGACTTCGTAGCCGCGACCGGTGCCAAGCTCGTCACCGTCGACGCGGTGGACACCTTCCTCGGCGCGCTCGAAGGGGTGTCGGACCCGGAGGAGAAGCGCAAGATCATCGGCCGCGAGTTCATTCGCAGTTTCGAGGGTGCCGTCGCCGAGGTGCTGGGCGAGAACGCAGAGCACGGTGATTCCGTCGAGTTCCTGGTGCAGGGCACCCTGTACCCGGACGTCGTGGAGTCCGGTGGCGGTTCGGGTACCGCGAACATCAAGAGCCATCACAACGTCGGCGGACTGCCCGACGACCTGCAGTTCGCGTTGGTCGAGCCGTTGCGGGCGCTGTTCAAGGACGAGGTGCGCGCCGTCGGACGCGAGCTGGGCCTGCCAGAGGACATCGTCGGCAGACAACCGTTCCCGGGACCCGGACTGGCCATTCGCATCGTCGGCGAGATCACCGCGGACCGACTGGCCACGTTGCGTCACGCGGATTCGATTGTCCGAGAAGAGCTTACGGTCGCAGGCCTGGATCAGCAGATCTGGCAGTGCCCGGTGGTGCTGTTGGCCGACGTGCGCAGCGTCGGCGTGCAGGGAGACGGTCGTACCTACGGTCACCCCATCGTGTTGCGTCCGGTGTCGAGCGAGGATGCGATGACCGCGGACTGGACCCGGTTGCCGTACGACGTGCTGGAAACGATTTCGACTCGGGTGACCAACGAGGTTCCGGAGGTCAACCGAGTCGTACTCGACGTCACGAGCAAGCCGCCGGGCACCATCGAGTGGGAGTAGCGGGTTCAGTGCTTTCTGCTGGGACCCAGCAGTAAGGCCGCACCCACCACGACCGCAGCGATGACGAACACCCAGCGGAACTGAACCTCGGCCAGGGCGGTGACGGCGTCCTGGCCGATCAGCGCGGCGATCGCCACGATCAGCGCGGCGAGTCCGGCGAGGAACAACGGAGCCGACGGGCCCTGCCTGCTCGAACTCTGTGCCGCGGTGTCCGAAGAACTGTCGCCGTGGCCGTATTCGGTGTGAATCCCGTTGTCGCTCATTGCTGCACCACTTTCAGTTCTCCGAATGTCGCATCGCCCTCGATCGTCAAGACCGGCGCGTCGGGTCGTGCGTCCTTTCCGGCGCGGACGCCGGGATCACCGCACTCGGCCGAACCGAATTCGGCGTTGCATTTCGTCTCGATGCTCATCGTGCTCGGTACGGTCACCACGGCACTGCCGAACGTCACATCGATCGCCACAGTCTTGTTCTCGGTGAGCGTCAGGCCGGTGAGGTCGAGGTCCAGTTCACCGAAGCCGACGTCGTAGGCGGGGGCAAGTGCGGCGGCGGTGGTCGGGGCAGCCCGTTGCGCGCCCGACACACTGTCGTCCAGATTCACCGGCCCGACCACCGATGCGAGGACGACGAACCCGGCCAGCGGCGCGCCGACGACCAACAGGCCGTAGCCCTTTCGGAGAAATGCACCCAGGATCAGACCCACTGCGATGATCGACAACGCGACGGCACCGACGCGGCCCGGAGTGATCCAGTCGGAACCTGTCAGAGCTCCGAGTCCGGTGGTGACGGCAGCGCCGAGCAATGCTAGGCCGAGAAAGCTTGCCGTCCAACGCGATCGACGCTTACGTTCGATCGGTGCCGGTGGGAAGGTGCCGGCCGGTTCAGGGAGGTCCCACGCAAACGGTGCCACTCCCAATGGGTCCCACGACGGAGGTGTCACGGCCTGGGGTGTGGTCGGAACGGCAGTGGCAGAAGTACTTTCGGCACGTGTGCTCTTGGTGAGGTCGACGGTCGGTGCAGTACCGGATTCCGATACCGGCTGTGTTGTCTGCGGTGTCGGCTCGTAGCTCTTGGGCAGCGTCGTGTACGGGGTGTACTGCTCGTACTGGAACTGCGGCGGCCGGTATTGCGCGGCGGACCACTGCTCCGCGGAGGTGGTGGACGAGCCGAAGGGCATCGGTGCGTACTGCTGCCGGGTGAATTCCGCTGTTCGCAAGTACGGCGGCGGCTCGGGGCAGCGCTGGTGAAGCAACCACAGTCCGCCGAGCATCGCCGCGAGAGAGATCACGCCGGATCCGCCGAGTCCCACACCGGCCGGACCGAGTGTCGACAGTGCGATCACCAACGCGACCGCCACGACGACGGTCTTGGTCGTCGAATCGGAGCTGTGCCCGCGGCCCACCATGGATTCGACCCCCGAGGCGGAGTCGCCGGCGCGGCTGAGGACCAGCCACGCCGCCAGGTACAGCACGATTCCGGTGCCGCCGAAGAGGGTGGACACGACGAATGCGACCCGGATCAGTACGGGGTCGACGTCGTATCGGTAGCCGATACCGGCTGCTACACCCGCCACGTGTCCGCGTTGCGGCAAGCGGTGCGGACGGGTGCGCCACATCTGCTGTAGCTGATCCGAGACGGTCACGTTGTTCATGATGACCATCGTGTCGGCTCCAACCTCGGAGCACATCAGGGATTCCCCTGATCTCGTACCCCGGACTTGCACCCGGGTCTGTTGCAGGCCGAAAGATCAGGGCGAACCCTGATGCGGTACCGCCCTCGGCCGTGCCAGGATCGTGGGCGTGCACCCTGTCGACAATCCAGCCGTTGACGCCGCCGTCGGCGCGTCCGCCGCGCCCGGTGCTGCGCCGTCGACCCGTCCGCTCCCGCCGCACCCTGTCGTTGCGTCGGGTTCGGCTTCTCGTGCAGCGTTGGAACGGTCGGCCCCCGCACCGTATCGGCGCCGCGGCGGCGGTCGTATCGTCGGCGGCGTCGCGGGCGGACTCGCCGATCATCTGGGTGTCGACGTGTTCAAGATCCGGGTGGCGTTCGCGTTGCTCGCGGCGTCAGCCGGTGCAGGGATCGTTGCGTACGGCCTGATTTGGATGTTCACCCCGGTCGGTGACGACACGGCACGCCCGAGCGCTACCGAGCGGCAACGAGCATTGGGACTGGCCGCCATCGGCCTCGGACTCGCCGTCGGGCTGGCCTGGTTGCTCAGTGGTACTGCGGCATCGGTTGTCGTGCCGGTCGTCGTGGTCGTCGTCGGTGCTGCCCTGGTGTGGCGAGAATTCGATGCCGAGGGGCCGCGGACGGCGCTGGGGCTGCCCAAGCAACCGACCGTGCTCAGCTGGGCCCGTGTCGTCGGCGGCGCGACGTTGATCGTCCTGGGCCTGGCCGTGGTGGTGTTGGCCCGCGTCGATCTCGCGTCGCTTCGGTCGTCCCTGTTGGCCGTGGTGGTCACCCTCGTCGGTGTCGGTCTGTTGACGGTGCCGATCTGGTTGCGGACCTGGCGTGCGCTCGGGGCCGAGCGATCGGCGCGTATCCGAAACGACGAACGTGAAGAGATTGCGTCGCATCTGCACGATTCGGTGCTGCAGACGTTGGCGCTCATTCAGAAGCAGGCGGATCGGCCGCAGGAGGTCATGCGGCTGGCGCGTGGGCAGGAGCGAGAACTGCGCAAGTGGTTGTTCGACGGCGGCGACACCGACAATTCGAGCTTGGCCGATGCGCTCAAGACCATCTCCGGCGAGGTCGAGGATCAACACGGCGTGACGGTCCGTCCCATCACGGTCGGGGACGTGCACCTGTTGCCGGACGACGTCGAATCGGGGCTGTCGCGAGAGAGCTTCACTGCGCTGCTGGGGGCCACTCGTGAAGCTCTGGTCAACGCGGCCAAACATTCCGGTGAGACCAACATCGATCTGTTCGCCGAAACCGAACCCGAGCAGGTCAGTGTGTTCGTCCGCGATCGCGGTACGGGCTTCGACGAGTCCGCGGTGCCCGAGGACCGACAGGGACTGGCCAAGTCCATCCGTGGACGAATCGAACGCCGCGGCGGTTCCGTACAGGTGCGGTCCACAGTCGGTAAGGGAACCGAAGTACGAATCTTCATGCCACGCAACGGCGGGGCAGTGACCACCGAATCCGAATCCAACCATCAGGAGCAGCCGACGTGACCGACCCTTTCCGCGTTTTTCTGGTCGACGACCACGCGGTGTTTCGCTCGGGAGTACGCGCCGAGCTGGGCCGTGAGGCGGACATCGACGTCGTCGGGGAAGCAGGCGGAGTCGCCGAGGCGGTGTCGGGGATCGATTCCACCAAGCCCGACGTGGTGCTCCTGGACGTGCACATGCCCGACGGTGGTGGAGTGGCCGTGCTCAACCGAATCGCCGAGGGCCCGGTGTGCTTGGCGCTCAGCGTGTCCGACGCAGCGGAGGACGTCATCGCCGTCATCCGGGCCGGCGCGAGGGGGTATGTCACCAAGACCATCTCCGGCTCGGAACTGGCCGATTCCGTCCGACGCGTAGCCGGGGGAGACGCGGTGTTCAGCCCGCGTCTGGCCGGCTTCGTCCTCGACTCGTTCACCGGCCGCAGCGCAGCTCCCGAGCCGCCGTTGGATCCGGAATTGGATTCTTTGACGCCCCGTGAACTCGAAGTGCTGAGGTTGCTGGCGCGCGGCTACACGTATCGCGAGATCGCCGAGGATCTGTTCATCTCGGTCAAAACCGTCGAAACGCACGCGTCCAATGTTCTTCGGAAGACCCAACAATCGAACAGGAATGCACTGACGCGGTGGGCGCACAAGCGTCGAATCGATTAGGCCGTCTGCGTTGGGCTTGACCTTCGACCGACGCGAAGCTTCAGGATTTCGGCATGACTGATTCGGACGAAGAATTCCTGACCATCGGTGTGTTCGCGCGCGAGAGCGGGCTGACCCCCAGCGCCCTGCGGTTCTACGACGACTGCGGGTTGCTGGCCCCGGCGTCCATCGATGCACAATCGGGCTATCGCTACTACACCCGCGCACAATCGAAGCGGGCGAACATCATTCGCCAGCTGCGCGAGATCGGGTTGCCACTCGACAAGGTTGCCGCTGCCCTCGACGGCGATGGAACTACCGCCATCGAAATCGTGGATCGACACGTCGAAGCTCTGGCTGCACAGGCGCGGGCGGCAGCCGAGGCAGCAGTGTCGATTCGCCGGTTGTTCGACGAAAAATACTGCACGGCAACGGTATCAGCCGAGGATTTGGCCTCGGCGATGGCGCAGGTTTCGTCGGCGGCCGGGGTGAGCCAAGAATTTCCGGTACTGCAGGGCGTACTGATCGAGGTGGACGGAAGCAGTGTCACCCTCACCGCGACGGATCGGTATCGATTGTCCACGCGCAGTCTCGTCACGCAGTGCTCGCCCGGATTACCGTGGTCGCGAATCGTGGCCGTCGGATGCCTCGCGGCCGTCCCCGCCTCGGGCACCCTCGTGCTGACGCGAACCGACGAGTCGATGGTGATCGACTCCGACGGTTCTCGGGTGGCGGTGAACACGGTCGACGGTGAATTCCCCGACTGGCGCACGATGATGGACGGTCTGGCTCCGACCGTGACGAGGGTTGTGCTGCAACGAGATTTCGTTCCCGTCGACGGCGGTACCCTGCGCATCGAGGCCGGGCCCGGCGGGTTCTCGGTCGATGGTGTTCCGGTTCCTGCACGGGTGACCGGTTCACAGAGCGTTGTGTTCTTCGATGCGGCCGTTCTGCAGGCCGCCGTCGCATCGGCCGTCGGACCGGATCTGATGCTCGATATCGCTGCACCGAATCAACCGATGCTGGTGCGTTCCGCGGTCGACGGTGCTCTGACGACGTTGGTGATGCCGGTTCTCGGCTGAACGGACGGACTGCGCGGGAGTTGTTACAGCAACAGGACGACGGCCAGGATCAGAAGAATCACGACCACGACGAGTCCGCCGAGGACGGCCGTCGCCGGGATGGACGTCCGGTCGCCGATGACGTCCTCGATGCGCATGAGTGCGTCCTGGACCGGGTTCTTTCTCTTCTTCGGCAGGTCGAACGGCGGCGGTGAGTACGAGGAGGGAGTCGGATCCGTTCGGCTTTCTCCCGGTTGCACGGCGGGCAGACCGGCGATGGTGCGTCCGAATTCTCGGGACGGTCGACGAGATTCCGAGACGGGAGTCGACCGTCTCGCCCAGGCGGGGACGACGCCGTCCGCTGAGGTCAGAGGTACTCCGCGCAACTGAGAGATAGTGCCGCGCTTGCTTATTGCGGCAAGAAGGATCTCGTCACGGGCCTGCGCCATGGTGGGGCGTCGAGCTGGATCGGGCTCGAGCATGTGCAGTAGTGGGCCGGTGAGGTCTCCGCTGCGAGTGGGAGAGATGATCTGCCCCTTGGCAACTCGGTGCAGGAGCGCAATCGAATCGTGATCGATGCCGAAGGGCGGCGCACCTTCCATTGCGGTGTACAACGTGGCACCGAGGGAGAACACATCGCTGGCCGCAGTGGGGTCCTGGCCGCGGGCGACCTCGGGGGCGAAGTATGCGGGGGTGCCGGTGATGACGCTGTCGTCGGCTTCCTCCACGTCACCCTTGGCTCGAGAGATGCCGAAATCGCTGATCTTGACGATGCCCAGATCCTTGCCGCGGTCGGCGATCAGAATGTTGCCCGGCTTGATGTCGCGATGCACGATTCCGGCGTCGTGTGCTTCGGTCAGGGCGTCGGCGATCTGCGCACCGATCTGAGCGACTTCGAACGGTGGTAGTGAGTCGGTGACGCCGAGCGCCTGCGCGAGGCTGCGTGAGGACAGGTATTCCATGATCAACCACGGCTCGCCGTCGACGAGAGCGACGTCGTGCATCGCAATGGCGTGTGGGCTCGACAGGCGGGCCGCGATCCGTCCTTCGCGCATGGCCCGGTTGCGCACGTCCACTGCCTGTTCCGGGGTCAATCGGGTGGTGGAGGTGACCTGTTTGACGGCCACCTGCCGGTGCAGAAGGGTGTCGGTGGCGAGCCAGACCGCGCCCATGCCGCCACCGCCGAGCTTGCCGGCGAGACGGTATCTGCCGGCGAGGAGGTAGTCGGGCCCGACTCCCCGTCGAACACGCTGCTGATCGGTCACGTCCACAGGTTAGTGGACGATGCCGCGGTGTGCCCGCAGCAGCAGTACTACCGCCTCTACCAGGGGCTACGGCATCGCCTTGACGAGTTGCCGTCCGAACGGCTTTACTGGGTGCAGATCGAAATTGTGTTCGAATACGTCACTTCCCGCGTCCGTCGAACACCGGTGTTTCGGCTCGATTTTTCATGCAGTGAAGGGGAGTGACATGTCTGTTTCCGAGGCTGCAGCACAGGCTTCCGTACCGCCGGATGCGCTCGACGGGTTGTCGCTTCCCGAGCGGGTGGCGCTGCTACGCAGTCGGATGGCTGCCGTACCGTCTCGCGGTGAAACGGCCTCGGTGCGCATCGAGAATTCTGCTCCCGTTCGTCCCCGCCCTACCGACCCCGATTCCGACCCCGAATCCGACGTCGTCGACAGCTCGGAGCAGGTGTCGGTACCGACCCGTAGGCGGCCTGTTCTTCCGGTGCCGTCGGCGCTGATGGAGGTTCTTCCGCACGGTGGTCTGGTGCGCGGAACGGTGGCCTCGGTGTCCGGTGCCGGTTCGTTGTTGATCGGGTTGGTAGCCGCGGTGACCGGTGCCGGCGGGCATGTCGCCGTCATAGGTCAGCCCCGCTTCGGACTTTTGGCTGCGGTGGAGATGGGCGCGCAGCTGAGCAAGCTGGCTCTGATTCCCGATCCCGGCCCCGACCCGGTGGAAGTGGCGGCGATCCTGCTCGACGGTGTCGATCTCGTCGTCCTCGGTCTCGGTGGCCTGTCGGTACCACCGACTCGGGCCAGGGCAGTAGTGGCGCGCGCCCGCAGCAAAGGGTCGACGTTGGTGGTGACCGACGGGCACTGGGACGGAGCCGAGCTACGACTCGACGCGTCGGTGCACGGTTACGACGGCCTCGGCACAGGCCGTGAGCTGGGGCGTGGCCGGCTGCGTGGGGTTCGATTGTCGGTGTGCGCGCGGGGCAAAGCGATGCGTCCTCGTACGGTTCGATTCGACTTGCGTGCGGAGAACGGCCGTATCGAATGGCATGCCGAACAGCAGGAGTCGAATCCGTTGTCGATCGCGGTCTCGACATGAGTACCGGCCAGTCCAACCGTGTTCTGGCGCTGTGGTGTCCCGACTGGCCTGCCGTCGCCGCAGCAGCTCAGGCCGATCTACCGGCGACGCATCCGGTGGTCGTCACGTCGGCCAACCGGGTCGTCGCCTGCTCGGCCACGGCACGGGCGTCGGGCATCAAGCGCGGCCTACGTCGCCGGGAGGCGCAGGCGCGGTGCCCCGACGTGCATGTGGCCGTTGCCGATACCGATCGTGATGCACGCCTGTTCGAGCCCGTGGTCTCGGCTGTCGCGGCCATTGCCCCCGGCGTCGAAGTGCTGCGGCCGGGCCTGTTGGTTCTTGCAGCGCGTGGTGTCGGACGGTACTTCGGTACCGAGCATCGCGCCGCGGAGCGGTTGATCGACGAAGCGTCGGCTGCCGGTGTCGAATGTCAGATCGGGATTGCCGACGAGTTGTCCACCGCAGTCGTCGCCGCGCGGTACGCACAGGTGGTGCCGCGCGGCGGTGGTGCCGGGTTTCTTTCGCCGTTACCGATCGCCGAACTCTCGGCGGAGCCCAGTATGGCCGCAGCCGATCGTGGTGAACTGGTGGATCTGTTGCACCGCTTGGGTTTACGCAGAATCGGGGACTTCGCTGCCCTGTCTCCGTCGGATGTGGCATCGCGATTCGGTACCGATGCCGTACTGGCGCATCGCAGTGCCCGCGGTGAGCCCGAAAGGCCGCCGTCTGCCCGTGCTCTGCCTCCCGACCTGGATGTGGAGTATCTGTGCGATCCGCCGATCGATCGGGTGGATGCAGCCGCGTTCGCCGGGCGCGCATTGGCCGAGCAGCTGCACACCAAGCTCGCTGCGGCTGCTGTTGCGTGCACTCGGTTGCTGGTGCACGCCAGTACCGGCAACGGTGAGAATTTGTCGCGAATCTGGCGGTGCGCCGAGCCGTTGACGCCGGAGGGCACGGCTGATCGCGTGCGGTGGCAACTCGACGGCTGGATCACCGGACGCAGCGAGAACAAGCCGACGTCGGCGATCACCGTCCTGCGCCTCGAGCCGATCGAAGTGGTGGCAGCGGGGGAGTTGCAGCTGGGCTTGTGGGGCAGTGTCGGTGACGAGGACGACAGGGCGCGTCGGGCGTTGGTACGCGTTCAGGGTCTGCTCGGTGGCGAATCGGTGCTCGGGGGTGTTCTCAGCGGTGGACGCGGGCCGGCCGAGCGGATCACGTTGCGTCCACTGGGAGACGAGCTGGTGCCGCTGTCCGATCCATCGGCCCCGTGGCCTGGCCGACTACCCGAGCCGGCACCGGCAGCGGTGATCGAGACACGCCCGGCAGTGACGCTGATGAATCGAGCGGGTTCGGGAATCGGCGTCACCGACCGCGGTGTGTTCGATGCGCCGCCCAAGAGATTGCGGTGGGGGACCAAGGAATGGGAGTTGACGGGCCTGGCCGGGCCGTGGCCCGTCGACGAACGGTGGTGGGACAGCGGGCAAGGATCGACGGGGCCGACGGCGCGGGCACAGGTGGTGCTCGACGACGAAAGGGCGTTGCTGCTGGTGTTCGCCGACGGTCTGTGGCGGGTGGAAGGAATCTACGAGTAGGAACCGCTACCGTCGGGGAAATGCAGATGATGTCCGAGACGGTCGACCTCGATGGCGTCGACATCGCGTATCGCTCGTTCGCGCCGCTGGAACACACGAGTGCGGCGCCGGTGATGCTGGTGCACGGCATGGGCGGAGACAGTGGAACCTGGGATCGCTTCGCTCGGGCTCTGACCGCGCACGGTCGTCGGGTGATCACCGTCGACCTCCGAGGGCACGGCAAGAGTGCCCACACGCCCACGTACGAGTTCGACATGTTCGGCGGTGATCTCCTCGCCCTGATCGATCACCTCGGGCTCACCGAAGTCGATCTCGTCGGGCATTCACTCGGTGGATACGCGGTCTCGCTCGTGGCGCAGCGTCGCCCGTCTCTCGTCCGACGCCTGGTTCTCGAAGAACTTCCGATACCGATCAGGCCCGGGGACGCCCCGCCGACCCTGACCGGGCGGATGCCGTCGGTCACCGAACTCTGGCATGCGGCGACCAGCGTTGTTCTGCATCCCCGTGCGGTACTCGCGTTCGATCGATCGATGACCGCCACTGCTCTCGAGCAGTTCCGTCGGCCGAACCCGCGGTGGTGGGAGTCGTTGGCCGACATCACTGCTCCGACGTTGGTACTTCGTGGAGGTCCGGGCGGCATGGTCGATCCGGTTCGGCTCGACGCGATGGTAGCGAGCATTCCGAACTGTCGAGTGGAGGCATTCAGGACCGGACACAGCATCCACCGCGATGGCTACTCAGCCTTCGAAGCGGTAGTTCGTCCATTTCTGACGCAGTAATCTGCTCTCATGTCGCTGACTGTGCTGGATCGGAAGCTGCTGGGATGGTCGGCGTTGTTCGTCGTCTCCCAGGCCAATATCGCCCGGTTGCTCGGGCCCGCGGCACCGAAAGTGCTTGCCGTGCAGACGGCCTGGTCCGAACAGCGGTACCGGCAGATTCTGGCGAGCATGGACGAGACGGAGATCGCCCGCTTCCGCAGTCATTATCTGCCCGACTTCGTCCACCCTGCCATCTATGCCATCGCACTGCGTGCGGGTGCGAGGAGCTTGGCGGCGAAGACTCCGCTGAGCCCTGCAGTAACGACGGCATTGGCTCTCGCTCCCGTGGCCTCCGCTGCCGGTGACTACATCGAAAACATCGTCGGACTGATACTGGTGGACAACCGAGAACAGATCTCCGACACCGTCGTACGGGCCACCACCGTGGTCAGCACCGTCAAATGGATACTGGCCATCGGCTCATTGACATACCTGAGTCAGGGATTTCTGCGAGTGTGGGCAAGAGCTCTGTTGCGCTGAGGAAAAACCAGGCTAGAAGACGAAGGGCACCAATCGTTTCGAGCGTGCCATGTATTCGGCGTACGCGTCTCCCAATCCCTCGAGCATGGCCTTCTCCTCCGGTGGACTGCCGTGGCCCCCTGACGTGCACGTCACCAACTGGTGCCGGGTACCAACCTGCCGATGCGGCGGACGACCTTGCCTATACGCGCGCTGGGGGTCGACGGGTCGTACGGCCGAACCCGATAGGGCACTTTCCCGTCTTCGACGGGTACCGGCGTTTCGCCCTTGGCGGCGGCCGACTCGGCGAATTTTCGGTAGTGCTGATGCATCGTGCGATCTTTGCCTTTGGGGCTGAAGATGGCCCCGAACTGTCCGAGTGTTCCCAGTGGGGTGTCGATTCGCTTCGGCCTGTCGCTCAACGCGCGGATGACGATCGCGGCTGCCTTCTCCGGTGAGAAGACAGTGCCGACGTTCTTGTCGCCCGTCGGGGTGATCATCGGGGTGTCCACCAGCGGCATGTGAATGGTCGTGTAGGTGATTCCATCCGAGAGCGTCTCTGCTGCAGCAACATCGGTGAAACCGTCGAGTGCTGCCTTGCTCGCCACGTACGCCGAGAACCGAGGAGGGTGCCCCAGTACTGCAGCGCTGGAGATGTTGACCACATGCCCGAAGCTGCGTTCGCGCATGTGCGGCAGTAGCGCCAACACCACACGAATCGCGCCGAAGTAGTTGACGGCCATGGTGCGTTCGTAGTCGTGCAGTCGGTCGGTGGAACGGTAGAGCGCGCGGCGAATGGATCGGCCCGCGCTGTTGACGAGCATGTCCACATGCCCGTGGTCGTGCAGTATCGCTTTCACTGTTCGTTCGACCGACTCACTGTCGGTGACATCGCACGAATACCCATGAGCGACATGGCCGTCGGCGCGAATCTGCTGGACGACCTCGTCCAACTGATCTTGGCCGCGCGCGAGCACGATGACCACCGCTCCTTTTCGCGCTGCGGCCTCGGCGCTGGCCCTGCCGATACCGGAGGACCCGCCGGTGATGACGATGTGACGGCCGAACAGCGGACCGCGTGGGTCGTTTCGGCGGTTGCGTTTGGGGTCGAGATTCTCCATCCAGTATTGCCACAGGCGGTCGGCGTACGTCCTCAGCGGCGGCGGTGCGATGGAGCTGCCCTGCAATGCTTTTTGTGTCGATGCGGACTCGAAGACGGTCGGCAGAGTCAGATGATCGAGCATCACCGGCGGCACGCCTAGATCGCGAAGCGCAGCGTTGCGTTGTTTCCGAACCGCTGCGGATGTGGGTGACACCACGGGGGCAACCAGCTTCCCTGGGATGTCGACGATTCTGGCGCGGGATCCGGCAGCCGAAGAGAATGCGGAGTACACCTCGGCCATCGACTGAGGCTCCGGATTCACCAGGTGAAAAACGCTGCCGGGCGGGGTGTCTCGGTGAACCAGTTCCACAATGGCGTCCGCGACGTAGTCGACCGGAACCAGGTTGGTGTGTCCGATCTTGGGTACCGTGATCGGCAGGACCGCAGGCAGTTTAGCCAGCTCGGCGAACAGTGGAAAGAAGTAGTACGGGCCATCGATCTTGTCTGTCGCGCCGGTCTCGGAGTGCCCGACCACGGCAGCAGGGCGGTACACCCGCCAGTCTGCGGAGCTGCCGCGAACCAGTTTCTCGGACTCGAACTTGGTGCGGTGATACGCCGTCGGAAAGTTCTGCCCCTTGTCGAAATCGTTCTCGGAGAACGTCCCTCGGTAGTCACCTGCCACTGCGATCGACGAGATGTGGTGCAGACGAGCGCCGGTCCTTTTCGCCAGGTCGATCACCGACGCCGTTCCGGCGACATTGGTCGGGGTTTGCTCGTCTCCCGCCGTGAGGTCGTAGACGGCACCGAGATGCAGAATGTGATCGACGTCGGCCGGAACGTCTTTCAGACCGAGCCCGGGTTCGACGAGATCGCCGATCAGTGGGCGGATTCTGTCGCCGCCGTCCAGATCGTCGGCCAGCTTCTCGAGTCGAGCGACCGATTGCGGTCGAACGAGTACATGGACGATGGCGTCCGCATCACGTCCGAGAAGTCGGGGCAGCACGTTCTTACCCAGAAACCCGGTACCGCCGGTCACGATGTAGCTCGCCATGCGAGGCGACCTTACTCCTCGGTAAGTTTGACGGCTAGTTGTAATGAGCAGGGACGTTGTGGACGGCGTGGCAGCGACTGATAGGTGAGGACCTCCGGTATCGGTGTGGTTACCACAACTGCACCGACAACCGAGAGGTCCTCGTGTCACACGCTAATGCCTTGCTCACCCCGAAGGGGCGATTGAAACTCGCGACATCGATCGTCGACGACGGATGGTCGATCCGCCGAGCGGCCGAACGATTCCAGGTTTCACCGACCACAGCCAAGAAATGGGCCGACCGCTACCGCACCGGCGGCCCACCGGCAATGGCCGACCGCTCGAGCAGACCCCACCACAACCCGAACCGGACACCGACCCGCACCGAACGCCGAATCATCAACCTGCGCTTCCTCCGCCGGTGGGGACCACACCGCATCGGCTACCACCTGCACATGCCGCACAGCACCGTCTCAGCGGTCCTACGCCGCTACAAGATGCCGCTGCTTCGCCACCTCGACCAGAACACCGGACTTGCTGTACGACGCCCGCAGCCGCATCGCTACGAGCATCCCGCTCCCGGTGATCTGATCCACATCGACATCAAAAAGCTCGGCCGAATCCCCGACGGCGGCGGACATCGCAAGCTCGGCCGCGCGATCGGAAAGCGGCACAACAAGAAACAGGGCCGCGGTTACTCCTACGTCCATCACGCTGTCGACGATCACAGCCGGCTCGCGTATTCGGAGATTCTCGGTGACGAACGCAAAGAAACCGCCTCGGGGTTCTTCGAGCGCGCCAAAGCCTACTTCGCAGCCCATGACATCACGATCACGCGTGTGCTGACCGACAACGGATCCTGTTACCGCTCAACACTGTTCGCGCAGACCCTAGGCCCTGAAATCAAACACAAACGAACCAGGCCGTATCGGCCGCAGACCAACGGCAAAGTCGAACGATTCAACCGAACCCTCAACCAGGAATGGGCCTACGCGAACACCTACCTCTCCGACGAAGCCAGAGCGGCGACCTACCAAGACTGGATCCATCACTACAATCACCACCGACCCCACACAGGCATCGGCGGCAAGTCACCCATCGAGCGACTGACCGTCCACAACGTCCCCGAGAAGAACAGCTAGTGCCCCATACCGGCCTTCTCGTGCACTTTCTTCATCCACGCCGGGGCCCACCAGTTGGCTTCGCCCATGAGCTTGACCAAGGAGGGCACCAGCAGCATGCGGATGATGGTGGCGTCGATGATCAGCGCCAGAATCACGCCGAAGCCGAGGAACTTCATGATCGACAGGCCCGAGATCGTGAACGCTCCGGTGACGACGATCAGGATCAGGGCCGCGGCAGTGACGATGCGTCCGGTGCGCTGGGCTCCGAAAATGACGGCCTCCTCGGTGGAAGCACCTGCCGAGCGCGCTTCGACCATCCGGGACATCAAGAACACTTCGTAGTCGGTCGACAGGCCGAAGATGACTGCGAGGATGAGTACGACGAAGGTCGACTCGAGCGGACCGGGCGTCACTCCCAGCAGGCTTGCACCGTGACCTTCCTGGAACACCCAGGTCAGTGCCCCAAAGGTCGCTGCCAGGCTCAGCCCGGCCATGAGAACTGCTTTGATCGGCAGCACTATCGAGCCGAAGGCCAGGAACAGCAGGACCAACGTCGAGATCACCATGATCGCGATCATCACCGGCAGCCATTTCGCGATCGCGGCATTACCGTCGTCGACGTTCGCGCGTCCGCCGCCGACGAGGATTTCGGTGCCGTCCGGTGGAGTGATCGCGCGGAGGGCAGTCACCGCATTCGATTGGGACCGAGCCTCGGTCGTTCCGTCGCTGGGTTCGCTGTAGGACGCCTGGAATGCCACCAGATCGTCCTTGGATCCGAGGAATTCGGCTCGGGCAACGCCGGGGGTGGCGTTCATCGCTGCGGTCAGTTCCGCAACGGGCGGGCCCTGAGGCTTGACGCCGTCGAGACCCCGCAGCACCACGGTGGCACCGTCGCCGGTGGACTCGAAGTCGGTGGCGAGGGTTTCGAAGGCCGCCCGTGCCGGGTCGTTCTTCGGTAGTGCCGTGTAGTCGACCTCTCCCAGGGAGACCTTCAGAATCGGCGTGGCGACGATCAGCAGGCCCGCGACGATGACGGCGGCGACGATTCCTGGATTCTTCATCACTCGGGTGACGACACCACCCCAGAACTTGTGTGCGCGTGCGTCACTGCGGTCCGAGGCGGTACGCGACCAGGTCCAGGAGTTGATGCGAGTGCCAAGAAGAGCGAGCAGAGCGGGCACCGCGGTCAGGGACAGCAGGGCGGCGCTGGCCACCGCGGCCATGGCACCGAAACCGAGGGATCGAATCACCGCCTGCGGGAAGACCAGCATGCCCGCGAACGCGCAGATCAGCAGCAGTCCGGAGAAGACGACGGTGCGCCCCGCAGTGGACACGGTACGTACGGTCGCCTCCATCGACGACGACCCAGTGCGGAGTTCCTCGCGGAATCGACTGACGATGAACAGTCCGTAATCAATGGCCAAGCCGAGGCCGAGCAACGACGCAACGTTGATCGAGAACGAGCTCACCTCGGTGAATTCGGTCAGCACCCGCAGGATTGCCAGCGAGCTGAGCACACTGAGAATTCCGACGAACACCGGTACCGCTGCGGCGATCACGCCACCGAAGATGAAGACGAGAAGCAGAAGTGTGATGGGGACGGCGATGATCTCCGAGCGCACGAGGTCTCGCTCGAGGGTTTGGCTGAGCGAGACGCCCACGACCGATGCGCCGGCGAATTGCGACTCGATGCCGGGGACGACGAGTTGTGGAGGTAGCTCACCGAACGTGTTGAACGTAACTCCCGATTTCGCACCGAGGGAGATGGTCACCAGTGCTTTGGTTCGGTCTTTCGAGACCAGGAATTCCTTGGTCACCGGGTCCGCGGTCCAGTAGGAGTTCACGTTTCCGAGGGTGTAGCGGCTGCGGAATTCGTCGAGTGTCGACTGCACCTGTGGTCCGATGTCGTCGATCGTGCGTCCGTCGGGTGCGGTGTAGATCGCGACGATGTCGGGGGTCGGTTGGCCGATGCCCTGGACCAGCCGCGCGACCTGTGACGATTCGCTGCCTGCGTCGGCGTATCCGCCCTCGCTCAGTTTCGAGAAGACGCCCAGTCCCAGCACGCCGCCGACGGCTACGACCGCGACGACGACGGCGAGCACCCATCGCTTGTGCGATACGACGAACGATGCCCAACGCGTCACAACTGTGCTCCGGCTCTGTGGAAGGGGTGAGTAGCGATTCGACTGTAGTTGATCGTGTCGGACCCTCGTGTTCTCATTAGAACAAGTGTTCGACGATGTGACGGTGTGAAGGAGGTGGTCTCGATGGGATGGAACGACGGGCCGCCCACCTGGTCGGAAATGGAGCGAGTCCTCTCCGGGCGCCCCAAGCCGGTCGTCGAAGGCGATGGGGGCGACAGCCCGGCGTGGTCGCGCAAACGCGACGCCTACCAGGGTCGCCGGCCCGATTCGGTGGGGCCGTCGACACCGTACGCAGAATTGCATGCGCATTCTGCGTTCAGCTTTCTCGACGGAGCATCGCAGCCGGAGGAAATGGTCGAGGAAGCGGTGCGTCTGGGACTTGAATCCATTGCGATCACCGACCACGACGGCTTCTACGGCGTCGTACGTTTCGCCGAGGCGGCACGAGCCCTCGGCATCGGAACAGTCTTCGGTGCCGAGCTGTCGCTCGACACCCACCGGTCTAGGGCCGGAGCGACCGATCCCGACGGTACGCATCTTCTGGTGCTCGCTCGCGGACAGGAAGGGTATCGGCGGCTGTCGCGTCGGATCGCGGCCGCGCATCTGGCCGGCGGAGTCAAGGGTGAGCCGCGGTACGACGTGGACGAACTCACCGAATCGGCGGGAGGGCACTGGCAGATCCTGACCGGTTGTCGCAAAGGGCATGTTCGCCAAGCGCTCTCGCGGGGTGGGCCGGAGGCGGCCGATCTCGCGCTGCGTGATCTGGTCGATCGGTTCGGGGCCGAGCGCGTCACCGTCGAGCTCACCAGGCACGGTACTGCCGACGACGACGAGCGCAACGACGCTCTCGCGGCGCTGGCTCGCCGGTACGGTCTGCCGATGATCGCCACCACGGCGGCGCACTACGCCAGTCCACGTAGTCGAAGGTTGGCCATGGCGATGGCTGCGGTACGTGCCCGGAGCAGTCTGGACGAGGCGGCAGGGTGGCTGGCACCGACGGGTGGTGCACATCTGCGGTCGGGGGCGGAGATGGCGGAGTTGTTCGAGCACTATCCCGGTGCAGTGCGCGGTGCCGTCGAACTGGGTCGAGAATGCACGTTCGATCTGAAACTGATCGCGCCTCGTCTCCCACCGTTCGAGGTGCCCGACGGTTACACCGAGATCAGTTACCTGCGGCGGCTCACGTTCGAGGGTGCTGCCCGGCGGTACGGCCCGCAGTCGGCGAACCCGGCTGCATATTCGCAGTTGGAGTACGAGCTCGACATCATCGAGCGGCTCGAATTTCCTGGCTACTTCCTGGTGGTGCACGACATCGTTCATTTCTGCAAGACCCACGACATTCTGTGCCAGGGGCGAGGCTCGGCGGCGAACTCGGCCGTCTGCTACGCCATCGGAATCACGAATGTCGATCCGGTCGCCAACAAGTTGCTGTTCGAGCGGTTTCTCGCACCCGAACGCGACGGACCACCCGACATCGACATCGACATCGAGTCGGATCGGCGGGAAGAGGCCATTCAGCATGTGTACGCCAAGTACGGCCGTACCCATGCCGCTCAGGTCGCCAACGTCATCACCTATCGCGGGAAGTCCTCGGTACGAGACATGGCTCGCGCTCTCGGGTTCTCCCAGGGGCAACAGGACGCGTGGAGCAAGCAGATCACCCGGTGGTCCGGAATCGGCGATCAGGACGGCGACGGGATCCCCGATTCCGTTCTCGACCTCGCCCGTCAGATCGAGGGCTTTCCGCGTCACCTCGGCATCCATTCGGGAGGAATGGTGATCTGCGACCGACCGATCGCCGACGTGTGCCCGGTGGAATGGGCGACGATGGAGAATCGGAGTGTGCTGCAATGGGACAAAGACGATTGTGCCGCAGTGGGTTTGGTCAAGTTCGACATGCTCGGGCTCGGGATGCTCTCGGCTCTGCATTACATGATCGACCTGGTCGCCGAACACAAGGGCATCGAGATCGACCTCGCCTCGATCGACCTGTCCGAACATGCGGTGTACGAGATGCTGCAACGGGCCGATTCGGTCGGTGTGTTCCAGGTCGAGTCGCGGGCCCAGATGGCCACTCTTCCGCGGCTCAAGCCGCGTAATTTCTACGATCTCGTCGTCGAGGTCGCCTTGATTCGTCCCGGTCCCATCCAAGGTGGCTCGGTGCACCCGTACGTCAAGCGGCGCAACGGACTCGAACCGGTCACCTTCGATCATCCGTCGCTGAAGAAAGCTCTCGATCGAACTCTCGGCGTGCCGCTGTTCCAGGAACAGCTGATGCAGATGGCCATCGACGTCGCGGGCTTCAGCGCCGCCGATGCCGATCAGCTGCGTCGCGCCATGGGATCGAAACGGTCTCCGGAGAAGATGGAATTGCTTCGTGGACGGTTCTACGACGGAATGCGTGATCTGCACGGCATCACCGGTGCAGCCGCGGATCGAATCTACGAAAAGCTCTCGGCGTTCGCCAACTTCGGCTTTCCCGAGAGCCATTCGCAGAGCTTCGCCTCGTTGGTCTTCTACTCGTCGTGGTTCAAGCTGCACCATCCGGCGGCGTTCTGTGCTGGTCTCCTTCGTGCTCAGCCGATGGGCTTCTACTCACCTCAGTCTCTGGTGGCCGATGCCAGACGGCACGGCGTGGTCGTGCACGGTGCCGACGTCAACGCCAGTCTCGGTCATGCAAATCTCGAGGCAGACGGTCTCGAGATCCGCATGGGTTTGGCGGACGTGAAGTTCATCGGGACGACACTTGCCCAGAAGATCGTCGACGCGCGAGACGCACACGGGCCGTACACCTCGTTTCTGGATCTGACGGGACGCGTCGAACTGTCGGTGGCGCAAGCGGAAGCACTGGCCACGGCCGGCGCGCTGGGGTGTTTCGGCATCACTCGTCGAGAGGCGTTGTGGGCTGCCGGAGCGGCCGCGGGGGAGCGGCCCGGTCTGCTCCCCGGCGTCGGCGCATCGACGAAAGCGCCTGCGCTGCCGGGTATGACGGACCTCGATCTGGCGTCGGCCGATGTCTGGGCAACGGGAGTGTCACCCAATTCCTACCCCACTCAGTTCTTCCGGGATCGGCTGGATTCCCTCGGCGTGGTGCCCGCCAATCGGCTGCTGCAGATCCCCGATGGCGACCGGGTTCTCGTCGGCGGTGCAGTGACGCATCGTCAACGTCCTGCAACCGCGGGAGGCGTCACGTTCATCAACCTCGAAGACGAAACCGGCATGGTCAACGTCGTGTGCTCGGTGGGGTTGTGGGCGAAGTACCGCAAACTCGCAATCACCGCTCCGGCGTTGCTCATTCGAGGCAAAGTGCAGAATGCCGAGGGGGCGGTGACCGTGGTGGCAGACCATCTGCAATTGATGGATCTGCGAGTTGCGTCCCGATCCAGAGACTTTCGCTGATTAACTTCCGGCCTGCCCGCGCGTCATCGAGCAGGACGCCGGTGCAGAATCGAAACGTGAAGCTACTGATCATCGCGGACACTCACCTGCCCACCCGAGCGAAAGTGCTGCCCGATCAGGTGTGGGCCGCCGTCGACGACGCCGATGTGGTGATCCATGCCGGCGATTGGGTGAATCTCGCGACGTTCGAGGCACTCTCGCAACGATCTCGTTCGCTGGTCGCCTGCTGGGGAAACAACGACGGCGACGAGCTGCGTGCGGTCATGCCCGAACGTGCCGACGTGGTACTCGGCGGCGTGCGCTTCACCGTCGTCCACGAGACCGGAGCCGCGACAGGACGCGAGCGCCGGATGGCGACCGCATACCCCGATACCGACGTCCTCGTGTTCGGACACAGTCACATTCCGTGGGATACGACGGCCGACAACGGTCTACGGCTGCTCAACCCCGGATCTCCGACGGACCGGCGTCGGCAGCCGTTCTGTACCTACCTCACCGCCGCTGCCGATGGCGGCGAGCTGACAGACGTCGAGCTGCATCGACTTCCGCCTCGCTGATCGGCATGCCGAGTGTCCGTCACATTCCGCCTGCGACTCTGACGACCGTTCCGGTGGCGTAGCGCGCATCCTCGGACAACAGCCACGACACCGCGCCGGCGATCTCGTCGGGCACTCCGGGGCGGCCGAGGGGGATGCTCGACGCCATCTTCCGTGGTCGCTCACGATCTTTGTGAAACTCGGTCTCGATGACTCCCGGCGCGACGGCGTTAACACGAATGTTCTGCGCGGCAAGCTCTTTGGACAGACCGACCGTCAAGGTGTCGACGGCTGCCTTGGCCGCGGCGTAGTGCACGTACATACCGGGACTTCCGATGGTGGCTGCCGCGGAGGAGATGTTGACGATGGCACCGCCGTGGTCGGCCATCGCGTGTATGGCGTACTTGCAGCAGGTCAGGACGCCGAGCAGGTTGACGTCCAAGTCTGCCCTGATCGTCTCGATGTCGTTGTTCGCCAGGGTCCCTACTGCACGCGCCGATCCGGCGTTGTTCACCAACCCGGTGACAGTGCCGATCTCGGCAGCAGCAGCGAACAGATCGATCACCGACCGCTCGTCGGTGGTGTCGGCACGTATCGCGACGACCGTTCGGTCGGCGCTCGATAGTTCGTTCACCACTGCGTCGGCGGTCGCAGAATCCGAGCGGTAGGCGATCACGACGTCGTGCCCATCGGCCACGAGACGCCGAGATACTGCGGCTCCGATTCCGCGGCTGCCGCCGGTCACGATCGTCAAAGGGGCATTCATCGTTCGACAATAGCGAGCGGCTCGGCGGCGACAGCTAACCGTCACTGCTGGGTTCTCACTGCTGGGTAGGTGCGGGCTCTCTGGCATGGTCGACCAAGTCGTGCACCAGTCCGATGATGACGTCCATCTGTTCGATGACCTCCACGCGCAGTCGGTCCAGTTGCTCGTCGGGCATGACCGGGGCATTCGAGCCGTCGAGGGACATCAAGAGATCGATGTTGGTGCGCAGCGCGGTCAACGGTTCCATCAGTTCGGCACCGGCGTCGACTATCAACTGTCCCTGTCGTGCCCGCGACCGCGAGAGCGCAGCCAGCATCTCGTTGAAACTGTTGGCAAGAGACGCCAGTTCGTCGTCTCCGTTGACGTCAATGGGCTCGAAGGCACCCGTCCTGGCCACTCGTTCCGTTCCGGCACGCAACCGTCTGACCGGACGAAGTCCGGTGCGAGCGACGGCTGCGCCGGCCACACCAGCGAGGGCCACGAGAAACGCCCCGACGAGGATCAGGGCAAGCGTGAGTTTTCCGAGCAGTGGTGACGTACCGCTCAGGGCTTCGGCCACCATGATCGTCTCACCGGAATCGGTGCGCTCGGCGGAAATGTAGTAGCCGCGAACCTCCCGCAGTGACCGATCGGTGCGGCCCTCGGTAACCGCCTTCTCCGGATCGTCGAGCCCACCATCGGAGTTGGTGAAAGGGTAGGTGCCGTTGGACGAGGACACCAAGGTGCCATCGGTGGTCATCAACGCAACTTTGACCGCGGTTCCTTCTGTGTCTTCGATCCCGAACCCGAACAGATCGGCCGGCACTCCCGACGCTGCGCTGGCGATCAGCGCATCGCTGTTTCGGCCGACACGGTCGATGATCTGCGAGCGAAGCGACTGCTCTGCGACGAGGTAGATCGCCAGAGCGCTGACCGCAACGGCGAGCGCGGCCAGGCTCATCGTCAACACTCGAATCCGTCCGTGCAACGACAGCGCCCTCGGGCGGGTGTGCGCACGTGAATACCTCATGGATCGAGTATGCCGGTCGGCAGCGACCAGAATTCGCGAGGCCGCCATGAGTAGGCACCGCAGAGCGCACCGATACTCAGAATGGCGGCTCCTCGTCTTCTTCGTTGGTCGGTTCTGGTTCGGGGGTCGGGTTGTCTGGTGGGTCGGGGTAGGCG
>NZ_JABFAQ010000011.1:224037-293833 GCF_017168275.1 Rhodococcus sp. KRD175 | reverse complement strand
AGCAAGGCATTAGCGTGTGACACGAGGACCTCTCGGTTGTCGGTGCAGTTGTGGTAACCACACCGATACCGGAGGTCCTCACCTATCTGTCGCTGCCACGCCGTCCACAACGTCCCTGCTCATTACACCTAGCCCCGTGCTGTTCGGTATGGCATCCGTCACTGTCCGTTCACCCGGAATATATACGGACCCCGGTCCGCTTGTGTACTATGAGTTTGAAACTTCAACCCAACAAGGAGTCCTCATGACCACCGCCATCGCGCTTCCCGAGCTCACCGCAGGCACCTGGGCCATCGATCCCACCCACTCCACCGTCGGATTCACCGTCCGCCACCTGGTGGTCAGCAAGGTCCGCGGCCGTTTCCAGAACTTCAGCGGCACTGTCACCGTCGCCGCCGACGGCACCCCGTCCGTCGACGCCAAGATCGACGTCACCTCGATCACCACCGACAACGAGCAGCGCGACGGCCACCTCAAGACTGCCGACTTCTTCGAGGTCGAGAAGTTCCCGACCGCGACGTTCAAGTCCACCTCGGTCAAGGCCGACGGCGGAGACTTCGTCGTCACCGGAGACTTCACCCTCCACGGCGTCACCAAGTCCATCGACCTCAAGCTCGAGTTCAACGGCGTCAACGCCGGCATGGGCAACGGACCGGTCGCAGGCTTCGAAGCCAGCACCACCATCAACCGCAAGGACTTCGGCATCAGCATCGACATGCCCCTCGAAGGCGGCGGCGCAGTCGTCGGCGACAAGATTGTCCTGAACCTCGACATCGAGGCCGGCCTCCAGGCGTAAGGTTCACCCCCCGCCTTCCGGATTCACCCCTCTCCTTCCGGATCAACCCTCTCCTTCCGGATTTACCCCTCCCCTTCCGGAAAGGCCATCGGAGCACAAACCCCGGCACTGGCGTGAGGCCGGTGGCCCTGCCCGTGGCCGCATCGATATCCGCCGTCCAACACAGCTCGAGGGAAGCCACCTCGAAATCGAAACAGCCCGGATCCCGCCTCCAGCAGCGAATAGTGGGCGCTCACGTCACCTCTTCAGCGCGGGGAACTGGTCGTCACGCCACTCGCTGTCCAGTGGTCCGACGGCCGCGTCCTCACGGGCGCGCAACTCCACGCGGCGGATCTTGCCCGAAATAGTTTTGGGTAGCTCGAAGAACTCGATACGCCGAACTCGCAGGAACGGGGCCAGGTGCTCGCGGGCGTACTTCAGGATCTCGAATGCCGTGTCTTCGTTGGGTTCCCATCCAGCTGCGAGCGCAACATACGCCTTGGGGACGGCCAACCGCGTCTCGTCGGGAGCCGGAACGACGGCCGCCTCGGCCACCGCGGGGTGTTCGATCAGCACGCTTTCGAGCTCGAACGGGGAGATCTTGTAGTCCGAGGCCTTGAATACGTCGTCGGTGCGGCCGACGTAGGTGATGTACCCCTCGGAGTCCCGCGATGCGACGTCACCGGTGTGGTAGTAGCCGTCGGCCATGACGGCAGCGTTGCGTTCGGGGTCGCCGAGATAGCCGGTCATCAGGTTGAACGGCTGCTGCGCCAGGTCGAGGCAGATTTCGCCCTCGTCGGCCAGTTCGCCGGTGGTGGGCTCGACGATCACCACGGGGACGCCGGGCAGTGGCCGGCCCATCGATCCGGACTTCAGCACCGCACCCGGCGTATTGGCAACCAGCGCAGTGGTTTCGGTCTGGCCGAAGCCGTCCCGAATGTTCAGGCCCCAGTCCTGCTGTACCCGCGAGATCACCTCTGGGTTGAGCGGCTCACCGGCACCGATTGCCTCACGCAGTGAACCACCCCCGCCAGCGAGGTCTGCCTGAATCAGCATGCGCCACACGGTCGGTGGCGCGCAGAACGTCGTCACCTCGGCCCGGCGGATCTGCTCGAGCAATGCCTTCGCGTCGAACTTGCCGTAGTTGTAGATGAAGATGGTCGCCTCGGCGATCCACGGTGCGAAGAAGCAGCTCCACGCATGCTTGGCCCAGCCCGGCGAGCTGATGTTCAGGTGCACGTCGCCCGGGCGTAGCCCGAGGAAGTACATCGTGCTCAGATGCCCAGCGGGATAGGAGATCTGAGTGTGTTCGACGAGTTTCGGCTTGCTGGTGGTACCGGAGGTGAAGTACATCAGCAGGCGGTCGGTGGGTGCGGTGACGGACTCGAACGGCCTGGCCTCGACGGACCGGGCATCCGAATAGTCGATCCAACCATCGTGGGCGGTAGTGGCGATTCGCAGATAGTCTCCGGGCACGTCGTCGAATTTGCCGGTGTCCGAGGGGTTCACGATCACGGCGCGAGCATTGCCGCGCACCACTCGGTCGGTCAGGTCGGCGGGCCCGATGGCCGTGGTCGTCGGCATCAAGACCGCTCCGAGCTTCATCACCGCGAGCATCGACTCCCAGAGTTCCACCTGGTTGCCCAGCATCAGGATCACCGAGTCGCCGCGGCCGATTCCCTGCAATTCGAGCCAACGAGCCACCTGATCGGAGCGACGCGCCATGTCGTCGAAACTGTATTTGGCCTCGCTGCCGTCCTCTTCGACGATCCACAGCGCGGTGCCGTCGTTGCCACGGGCAATCGCGTCGAACCAGTCGATGGCCCAGTTGAACGTCTCGCCGAACGACGGCCATTCGAAAGTCGCTACCGCACGGTCGTAGTCGCCGTAGGTGTCGAGCAGAAGATCGCGTGCGTTTCTGAATGCCGTATATGCCGAGTCGACCATGTTTCCTCCTGCGCCTGTGATGCCCATCACCGCCACGGTAGGGGAGATGAACAATTCCTCGCTACCCCTGAACGGGGGTGGCAACTCGGCTAACCTCGATCACCGTGGCCATCCGATTCTTTGCGATCGCGTGCGTACTGGGGATCATTCACGCCGCGTTCTCCGCCTATTGGGCTGCAGGCGGTCGATGGATGCTCGACACCGTCGGTGCCTTCGCCACGGAGTGGGCCGACTCCGAACCGGCAACGGCACGAACGGCACTGCTGGTGCTTGCCCTCGTCAAACTCGCCGCAGCAATTCTTCCGGCCCTCGCCTATCTGAACCGGCCGCGCCTGGCAGCACAGAACCGGACGAGGGTGCCGTCGTTGATCTTCGGCATATCCTGGCCCGGCTCTGTACTGCTAATTGTCTGGGGCGGTGCGTCGTTCATCGGAGCTGTGATCGGGTTGGTCGTCTCGGACGAGAACCGATCAGTCAAGTACGGTCACCTGTTCTTCGACGGCATCTTCCTGCTTTGGGGCGCAGCGCTTCTGACGGCACTGATCCTGTCGAGAAAAGCCCCGTACCAACCGCGTTAGATGCGCTCCCCCGTCTCCGGGTGGAAGAGGTGGATCGCACCGTCGAGTCGCGTCAGCCCGATGCTCTCGCCGATCTTGGCCGGAGCTCGAACGGCCGAGCGGGCGACGAGTGAGACCGGCCCGCCGTCGAGCCCCTTGACCTTCGGGTCGTCGAGGTGTGCGTAGAGGTAGGACTCGCTGCCGAGTTCCTCGATCAGATCGACCTTGCCCTCGAAACCTTCACCACCACCGTGCACGATGCCGAGCTGCTCCGGGCGTAGCCCGACGGTGACGTTGTCGAGACCCAGGCTCGCGAGCTTGGTCAGCTCGTCGCGTTCGAGCGGAAGCAGGAACGAGCCGATCTGAACGCCACCCGAGCCGATGGGAACCGTCATCAGGTTCATTGCAGGCGAGCCGATGAAGCCGGCGACGAATGCGTTGACGGGGTTGTCGTACAGGTCTGTGGGAGAGGCGAACTGCTGCAGTTTGCCACCGCGCAACACGGCAACGCGATCACCCATCGTCATGGCCTCGACCTGGTCGTGCGTGACGTAGACCGTCGTGGTGCCGAGTCGACGCTGCAACGCCGCGATCTGCGTTCGCGTCTGGACTCGCAGTTTCGCGTCGAGGTTGGACAGGGGTTCGTCCATGCAGAACACCTGCGGCTCACGAACGATGGCACGCCCCATGGCAACTCGCTGACGCTGACCACCCGAGAGCTTGCCGGGCTTGCGATCCAGGTACTCGGTGAGGTCGAGGATCTTTGCGGCCTCGGCCACCTTCTTCGTGCGCTCCTCGAGGGACACACCACGCATCTTCAGGGCGAAACCCATGTTCTCCCCGACGGTCTTGTTGGGGTACAGGGCGTAATTCTGGAACACCATCGCGATGTCCCGATCCTTCGACGGCACACCCACCATGTTCTTGCCACCGATCTCGATGGCACCACCGTCGATCTCCTCGAGACCGGCGAGCATCCGCAGAGCAGTGGACTTGCCGGAGCCGGAAGGCCCGACCAGCACGACGAATTCGCCGTCCTGGATGTCGAGGTCGAGTGAATCGACGGCGAGCTTGTCGGCACCTTCGTAGACGCAGGATGCCTTCTTGTACGTGATTGCAGCCATGAGACTTTCTCCTACTTGATTGCGCCGAAGGACAGGCCGCGCACGAGCTTGTTCTGCGCGAACCATCCGGCAAGGACGACGGGAAGTGCTGCGAACGTCGCAGCTGCGGAAAGCTGGGCCCAGTACAGGCCCTGACCGGTGATGAATCCGACGAGGTACACCGGAATCGTCTGGGCCTGAACGGCAGTGAGGTTGACTGCGAAGAAGAATTCGTTCCACGAGAAGATGACGCAGATCAACGACGTGGCCGCGATGCCGGGCGAGACCAGCGGCAGGATCACCTCACGTACCGAGGTCCACAGTGACGCGCCGTCCATACTCGCGGCTTCGAGCAGCTCGCTCGGCACTTCGAGGAAGAACGATCGCATCATCCACACGGCGATCGGAAGATTCATCGCGGTGTACAGCACGACCAAAGTCCAGATGTTGTCGAGCATTCCGATGTCACCGACGACGACGTACAGCGGGACGATCGCGGCGACGACGGGCAGCATCTTGGTGGAGATGAAGAAGAACAGCACGTCCTTCGTCTTCTTGACCGGTCGCAGCGACAGCGCGAAGGCAGCCGGAACACCCAGCAGCAGAACGAAGATCGTCGAGACGACGGTCGCGAACGCCGAGTTCAGCAACGTCGTGCCGATGCCGCTCTCCAGGACCCCTCGATACTGATCGAGAGTAGGTGTGAAGAACAGCTTGGGCGGGTCGGAGTAGGCGTCGGCCTCCTGCTTGAAACCGGTGAGGACCATCCACAGCACCGGGAAGAAGAACGCGATGCCTGCGACCCAGGCGACGAAGGACCAGATGGACCCCGGGCCCCACTTGCTCTTGCGCTTGATCGGCGCGGAAGTAGTTGTCTTGTCCACAGTTGCGGTACTCATCACGCAGCCTCCTCGGTTCCGCTGAAGCTCTTGAAGATCAGTCTCAGCGCCAGGGTGCTGACGATGATGGTGGCCACGACGGTGACGACGCCCATGGCCGCGGCCTGGCCGATGTCGAAGCCGAGGAACGCTCGCTGGTAGATGTAGAACGGCAGGTTCGCACTCGCCACACCCGGTCCGCCGGAGGTCATCATGTAGACCGCGTCGAAGGTGTTGACCAGATAGATGGCCCCGAGCACCGCACCGAGCTCGATGAATCGGCGCAGATGCGGGAGAGTCAGCTCACGGAAGAGCTTGACCGGCCCTGCCCCGTCGACCCGTGCCGCCTCGGCGATGTCCTTCGGCATCGACTGCAGGCCGGCCAGGATCAGCAGCATCATGAACGGGGTCCACTGCCAGATCAGGTTCGCCATGACGGCGGGCAATGGGTAGCGCGAGACCCAGTCGATCTGATCGACACCGAACGGGCTCAGCGCGAAGTTGATCAGGCCGAAGACGGGATCGAACATCGTGGTCTTCCAGATCAACGCGCCGGCGACCGGGGTGATGAGGAACGGGGTGATCAGTAGGGTGCGAATCAGGCTGCGGCCGATGAACTTCCGGTCCAACAGCAGAGCCAAGAGCAACCCGAGAACCACCGAGATGATGACGGTTCCGACGATCATGATCACCGTGTTGAGGGCGACCTCACGGAACTGGCTGTCCTGGAAGACCGCGACGTAGTTGTTGAGCCAGTTGAACTTCTGCGAACCCGGTCGCACGAGGTTCCACGACTGCGTCGAGTAGTACAACGTGAACAGGAACGGAACCTGGGTGACGAGAATGGCGAACACCATGGCCGGCAGCAGCGGGCCGCGGCGACGCCACCCTTCGGCCTTGGAGATCGTCCTCGGTCTCGGTACGAACTCCTCGGAATCGGCCTGCGCCGATCGTGTTGCGGTGGTGGTCATCCCTGGTCCTCCTGGTACGTCTTACCGACCACTTCGGCGTATTGCTGCGCTTGTTCGAGCGCGTCGTGGACGCTGATTCGTCCTGCTACTGCGGCGCTGATCTGTTGACTGACACGGGTTCCGAGGTCCTGGAACTCGGGGATGGTCAGGAACTGCACTCCGGTGTACGGAACCGGATCCACAGTGGGATTGTTCGGATCCGCGCCGTTGATCGAATCGAGGGTGACCTGACCGTACGCAGCGGACGCCTCCTCGTATTCGGGAATCTGGTAGGTCGACAGACGACTGCCGGGAGGCACTCGCTCCCAACCCAATTCGTTGCCGACCTTGTTCAGGTATTCCTTGCTGGTCATCCACGAGACGAACTTCCAGGCGTCGTCCGGATTCTCGGACGTCTTCGGGATTCCGAGGGCCCAGGAGTACAGCCACCCGTTGTCGCCCTTGGCGGCCGACGGTGCCTTGGCGTATCCGATCTTGCCGACGACGTTCGACGACGTCGGGTCTTCGAGGACCGACACTGCAGATGTGGCGTCGTACCACATTGCCGTATTTCCCTGCGACAGTTGCGTTCCGCATTCGCTGAAACCGCTCGTCGCTGCGCCTGCCTGACCGTGCTCACGTACCAGGTCGACGTAGAACTGAACGGCCTGTTCCACCTCTGGGCTGTTGAGCTGTGCGTTCCAGTTCTCGTCGAACCACCGACCACCGAATGCGTTGATGACGGTATCCAACGGGGCGAGTACTTCACCCCAACCGGGCTTGCCGCGCAAGCAGATTCCCGATACGTCCGGGCTGTCGAGCTTCGCGGCCGCGTCGGCGACCTCCTGCCAGGTGGGCTCCTCCGGCATGGTGATGCCGGCAGCCTCCATCAGGTCCTTCCGGTACATCAGGAAGGAGGATTCGCCGTAGAACGGCACCGAGTACATGCTCCCCTCGTACGACAGCGACTCTTTCAGGGTGGGAATGAAGTCGTCCTCGTCGTAGCCCGGTGTTGCGTCGGCATACTCGGACAGGTTGGTCAGCCAGCCGTTCTCGGCCCACTGCGGGGTCTCGAAGTTACTGATCATCACCACGTCGAACTCGCCGCCGCCGGTGGCGACCGAGGCGGTGATCTTGGCCCGCGCCTCGTTCTCCGACAGCGACACGAACTTCAGATTGATGCCGGGGTTCTCCGCCTCGAACTCCGGAGCGAGCGAAATGGCGTCGGACATCTGTGAATTGGAGACGATCGCGACGGTGATCGTCTTGCCGTCACCGTCACCACCGAACGAGCCGGCTCCGGCGCAGCCGGACAGCACCAAAGTTGTCGCAAGCGAGGCCGCGACAGCCACTTTCGGTAAAACCCTCACTGAAATACCTTTCCATTGGAGGTCGCCGTTGCAGGAGCTTGCGCAACGAGCCAGCGTGCACTTTCGATGTCGGTCACCAGGATCGAGGCCAGTCCGCCGCGCAGAGCACCGAGGAGCGCCTCGTGTTTACGTTGCCCACCGGTGACGAGCACAGCCCGATCACACGCCCTGATGGCGTCGAGCCCCACCGACACGGTTCGGCCGGGGAGTGATCCTCCGGTATCGATGCCGTCGGCGTCGTAGAACCGTCCGCCGATCTCGCCGACTGCACCGAGGCGGCGCAATTCTTCGAGCACGTCGAGGTCGATGAAGCTGCCCTCGAACAAGGTGGTGGACGTGGAAACGGGACCGATGCCGTACATCATCACATCGGCATCGGTCCCGGCTTTGAGGGCGCGCGAGATCACGGAATCCTGCTCCAACGCAACGACTGTCGCCTGATCGGCGTACAGCGGCGCGTTGAGCCGGATGGGTGTCGCCTGCAGGTACGCAGCGCACCGTCCCAGTGTGTACTCGACACCGGTCTGATAGTCGGCCGAGGTGATGGAGCCGTCGAGTTGTACCACCGCAGCACATTTGGTGGATCGGGTCTTCAGCGAGCTCGCCACCGCCACCGTTTCGGGGCCCCAGGTGAACCCCAGGACGTCGCGATCCTTGAGTCGACGCGAGAGCAACGTCGCTGCCGCTCGGCCGAGGGATCCGTAGCCGGTGTCCGTGCCGTCGATGACGTCCGAGACGACCAACACCTCGGTGAGTCCGAACTTCGCTTCGAGCTCACGCTCGACGTCCGCGTGCACGGTGCCCTGCAGATCGTCGGGGACGTTGATCTCGATCGTCACGAGCCCCTGGGAACGAGCCCGCGCGACCAACCGTCCTGCAGTCGGGCGCGAGACGCCCAGTTTCACGGCGATCTCGGCCTGCGTCGCGCCTTCGAGGTGGTACATCGTGGCGGCGCGCAGAGCCAGCCGGAGATCTTCTCCCGACCGCGCGGACTTCGCCCCACCGGGCTCCGATCCGTCCATGACGCCTCCCTGACCAGTGAGCAAATGCTCAGCTCGTGTTCATCTGCTCACTAAGCTAACATTAAGGTGTGATCTACACAACACCCCCTCGCATCCAGCGGCCCGTGCCACAGTCCATGCAGGCCAGCGTGCTCACCGGCGTGCACGAGATACGAATGGAAGACCGGCCGGTGCCGACCCCAGCGCACGACGAGGTACTGGTCCAGGTCACCGCCGTCGGCGTGTGCGGGTCCGATGCGCATTACTACCGGGAGGGGCGCATCGGCGAGTACGTGGTCGACGGCCCGCTGGTCCTCGGTCACGAGGCGGCCGGTGTGATCGTCGCGGTCGGCTCCGATGTGTCCGACGCCCGCGTCGGGCAGCGGGTGTCCATCGAACCGCAGCGTCCCGATCCCACCAGCGCCCAGTCGCGCGCCGGCCGCTACAACCTGTGCCCGGCCATGGAATTCTTCGCCACGCCGCCGATCGACGGCGCGCTGGCAGAGTACGTACTGATCCAGTCGGTGTTCGCCCACGACGTCCCCGACTCGATCTCCGACGAAGCCGCAGCACTGTTCGAGCCGCTGTCGGTCGGTATCGCGTCGGCGCAGAAGGCCGGAATCACCGCCGGATCCAGCGTGCTCATCGCCGGTGCAGGCCCGGTCGGCATCGTCACCGCCCAGGTGGCCCGTGCTTTCGGTGCCACCGAGGTGATCGTCAGTGACATCGACGCACCGCGGCGTGACAATGCCGCGAAACTCGGTGCGACGCGGGTGCTCGATCCAGCAGTGGACGACGTGCGTGCGCTGGAAGTGGACGCGTTCATCGACGCATCGGGTGCCGCTCGGGCCGTCGTCGACGGCATTCATGCTGTGCGGCCGGCGGGTACCGTCGTACTAGTGGGCATGGGCGGTTCGGATTACCCGCTTCCCATCTCGCTGATTCAGAACCGAGAACTGGTTCTCACCGGCGTGTTTCGCTACGCCAACACGTGGCCGATCGCGCGCGAGCTCGTCCTGGCCGGTCGCGTCGACCTCGATGCTATGGTCACCGCGCGTTTCGGTCTCGATCGCGTCGAGGATGCCTTGAATGCAGACAAGCAACCCGGCAGCATCAAAGCCGTTGTGATTCCCGGTCTTTCCCAGAGCCCATCGAAGGAGACGAACGTATGAAGTTGAACTCGCGCAATCTCGACGACTTCATCGAGGACGTGGCCGTTCCCACCTACGACCGTTCCGACGTCACCGTGGGCATCGTGCATTTCGGTGTCGGCGGCTTCCATCGAGCACATCAGGCGATGTACATCGACCGGTTGTTGCAACAGGGGCAAGGGTCCGAGTGGGGCATCTGTGGAGTGGGCGTACTTCCCGGAGACCGCCGGATGAAGGACGTGATGGAGGCGCAGAACTGCCTGTACACGTTGGCGCTCAAGCATTCCGACGGCACGTGGGACACCCGCGTCGTCGGATCCATCGTCGAATATCTCTTCGCGCCCGACGACGCAGAAGCCGTCGTCGAGAAGATGGCCGCGGAGACCACGAGGATCGTCTCCCTCACGATCACCGAGGGCGGCTACAACTTCTCCGCGACGACGGGCGAGTTCGACGTCGAGAACCCCGCCATCGTCGCCGATCTCGTGGACGGGGCCGTTCCGGCAACCACATTCGGGCTCGTCGTGGAGGCATTGTCACGGCGCAAGGAACGCGGACTGAAGCCGTTCACGATCATGTCGTGCGACAACATCGAAGGCAACGGCCACATCGCACAATCGACATTCACCACCTTTGCCCGCCTGAAGGATCCAGCTCTCGCAGAATGGATCGCCGCAGAAGGGGCGTTCCCCAACTCCATGGTCGACCGCATCACTCCGGTCACGACACCGGAAGTGATCGAGGAACTCTCGGCTCGCTACGCCATCGACGATCAGTGGCCCGTAGCCGGTGAGCCGTTCACACAGTGGGTGCTCGAGGACAACTTCACGCTGGGACGACCGCCTCTCGAGGACGTCGGAGTTCAGGTTGTCGACGACGTCACGCCGTACGAGCTGATGAAGCTACGGCTGCTCAACGCCAGCCATCAGGCGCTCGCGTATTTCGGCTACCTCAGCGGTTTTCGACTGGTGCACGAAGTCTGTCAGGACCCGCAGTTCGCCGCGTTCCTGCTCGCGTACATGGACGAGGAAGCAACGCCCACATTGCAACCCGTTCCCGGCATCGACCTCGCCGAATACAAGCACACGCTCATCGAACGGTTCTCCAACCCGGAAATCCGCGACACCGTCGCCCGCCTGTGCGCCGAGTCCTCGGATCGAATTCCCAAGTGGCTGTTGCCCGTAATCCGCAAGAATCTCGAGAGCGGCGGTGAGATCACTCGCTCCACCGCAGTCGTTGCCAGTTGGGCACGCTACGCCGAGGCAGTCGACGAGGCCGGTGAGCCCATCGACATCGTCGATCAACTGAAGGATTCACTCGTTCCGATCGCGCAGGGTCAGCGAGAGAATCCGACGGCCTTCATCGCCAATCGAGCAGTGTTCGGCGATCTGATCGACAACGAACGTTTCGTCGCCGAGTACACGAAACAGTTGGCGTCACTGCAGAAGAACGGTGCGCGCGCGACCCTGGAGGCGCTCATGTCGACTCGCTGAATTTTTCGGTGTCTCGAACCTGGCCGGAGACGATGACGGTATCGCCTGCGCCGATCACCGTGTCTGCCGTGGCGTAGGTGAACCCTTCACCCGGACGCTTGACTGCAACGACGGTTACTCCGTGCTTGGTGGAAATCTACTCTCGCCCAGAGTTTTTCCTAGCAGCGAGGCCGGGGGCGACGTCTTCGCCATGGCAAAGCCGTCGTCGAACTCGATGTAGTCCATCATCCGACCACGTACCAGGTGAGCTACTCGCTTACCCATGTCGTGCTCGGGCCGGACGACGTGGTGGACGCCGATCTGGCTGAGAATCTTGGCGTGCGCGTTGCTCAGAGCCTTGGCCCAGATGGTCGACATCGACAGATTCACCAGAGCCGATGCGGTGAGCAGGCTCGCTTCGAGATTGGAACCGATGCCCACGACGGCGCGGTCGTACTCGTGTACCGAAAGTTGTCGCAACGACTCCTCGTCGGTGGTATCGGCCACCACAGCATGCGTCAAACGGTCTGCCACGCGTTGCACTACGGCCTCGTCGCTGTCGACGCCGAGCACCTCGACTCCCTGGCTCATCAGTTCCAGCGCCAGCGACTTACCGAAGCGGCCGAGACCGAGAACGACGACGACGTCGGAGGACGGTTTCCTAGCCAATGAACGGCCTTTCCGTGGGAAGCATGTAGCGCCGACCGCGGTCGCGGGCGGCGAGAGCACTGACCAGAGTGATGGAACCGATGCGGCCCAGATACATCAGGACGATCAGAATCATCTGGCCCCAGCCGGGCAACTGTGCGGTGATTCCGGTGGACAGGCCCACCGTCGCGAATGCCGAGACGACCTCGAAGAGAAGCACGTCGAGGTCGAAGTTCGTACCGGCCAACAGCGCCACCACCGGCAGCATGATGAGGGCCACCCCGATCAACGCGACGGTCAATGCCTGACGTTGCACCCGAGGATCTATTCGACGGTCGAACACCGTCACCTCGCGGTCACCGCGGATTTCGGCCACGATGACGAACAGCAGCAAGGCAAATGTGGTGACCTTGATGCCGCCTGCCGTACCGCCGCTGCCACCACCGATGAACATCAGGACATCGGTGATCAAGAGGGTCGCGTTGTCCACATCCGCGTAATCGACGCTGTTGAATCCTGCGGTTCGGGGCATGACGCCCTGGAACGTCGCAACGAGCATCTTGTCCCAGAAGCCGAATCCGCCCAGGGTTCTCGACCACTCGAAAAGCAACACCACCGTCGGACCGAGAACCAACAGAACGGCGGTGACGGACAACGTCATCCGGGTGTGCAAGGTCCAGCGCTTGCGAGAACGAACGCCGCGAGCACGTGATCGGATACGACGGGCGATCTCGAACAGAACCGGAAACCCGATGCCGCCCAGCACGACCGCGATCAACAACGGCACACAGATCCACGGGTCGGTGGCGAACCCGATCATGTTGTCGCTGAAGAGCGCAAATCCGGCGTTGTTGAACGCCGACACGGAATGGAAGATCCCCAGCCAGATCGCGCGGCCGAGGGGCTCGTCGTATCCGAAGAAGAAGCGCGCCGACAGACAGAGCGCGACAACACCCTCGATGATCAGACTGGTACGAAACACCCCCACGACGACGCTTCGAACGTCGCCCAGCCCGGATGTGCGTACCTCGGCTGCCGCATTCAACCTGCCCCGAAGACCGATCCGATCCGCCAGGACCAACCCGACCAAGGACGCGATCGTCATGATCCCGAACCCGCCGATCTGAATCAGGCCGAGAATGACGCCCTGGCCGAGACCCGACCAGTACACCGGGGTGTCCACCACGATCAGACCCGTCAGGCTCACCGCCGAGGTCGACGTGAACAGCGCCTGCAGAATCCCGGTGTCGTTTCCAGGCACGGTAGCCGCCGGAACCATCAGGATGCCCGCACCGAGGAGTATGGCCACCGCGAAACCCGTTGCCATCACTCTGACCGGCGTCGGCCTGAAGAGCGCGAACCGTCGTGATGCCTGGTGAGCGTCTGTCACCCGGCAGACAGTACCGGTGGGACGAACCGCTTCGAGGCACGTGCGCGGAACTTCGTAGCAGGGGTCGAGTTTCCGCGCACGTCAGCGCTCCACGTCAGGGCTCCACGTCAGCGCACCACTGCCTTCGCCACCGTCCAGGCCCGGCCCTGCTCGCTCAGTGTGAATCCCAGCCCCGGGCGAGCGGACAGGTGCATCCGGCCGTCGCGCGTCTCGAGGTGCTCGTCGAACAGTGGGTCCAACCAGTCGAAGTGCTCCACCCATGTCTGCAGTGGGTACACCGCTGCGAGGTGCAGATGAATCTCCATCGCAAAGTGCGGGGCGAGCTGCACGTTGTGATGTTCGGCCAGCCCGGCCAATTTCAGGAACTGGGTGATGCCGCCGATGCGGGGTGCGTCGGGCTGCAGGATGTCGACCGCGCCGGCCTCGAGGAGACGGACATGCTCGCCGACGCTGGCCAGCATCTCCCCCGTCGCGATGGAGGTGTCGAAATTTCTCGCCAGCATCGCATGACCCTCGGCGTCGTAGGCATCGAGCGGTTCTTCGATCCAGACGAGGTCGAACTGCTCGAGGATGCGGCACATGCGGTTCGCCGTCGGACGATCCCACTGTTGATTCGCGTCGACCATCAGCGGGACGTCGTCACCGAGGAACTCGCGTACCGCGGTGACGCGGGCGATGTCGGTGCGCCAATCAGGTTGGCCCACCTTCAATTTGATACCGCCGATTCCGTTCGCGAGCGACCGGGCCGCGTTGTCCATGACCTCCTCGATCGGAGTATGCAGAAATCCACCGGAGGTGTTGTACGTCTGCACCGAATCGCGGGACGCGCCGATCAGCTTCGCCAGCGGTAACCCGGCACGCTTGGCTTTGAGATCCCACAGGGCAATATCGATCGCAGCGATGGCCTGTGTCGCAACGCCACTGCGGCCGACCGACGCTCCGGCCCACACCAACTTGGTCCAGACCTTGCCGATATCGTTCGGGTCCTCACCGATGAGCACCGGCGCGATCTCCTGGGCGTGCGCGAACTGGGCAGGCCCACCCGCCCGCTTCGAATAGCTGAAACCGATTCCCTCATGGCCCTGTTCGGTACGGATCTCGACGAACAGAAACACCACCTCGGTCATCGCCTTCTGTCGACCGGTGAGAACCTTGGCGTCGCTGATCGGATTGCGCAGCGGCAGCACGATCGAGGACAGCGTCACCTCGGAGATGCTGTCGACGGACGCGTCACCGGATGCGAGGGCCCGAATCGTCGCATCGGGCGCGGTGAGTCCGCTCGAGGGCTTGTCGATGTACGTTGTCATGTCACATCTCCTGTGTTTGCGAAGGGTGTTGCCTCACAGCCTAATTCAGGTTCCGATACGCGTCCAACACAATTCAGCGGGCCATCGATACGGCAAGTGCATTGATGTTCGACGCGATGTCGGCGACCCGGCCGACGAACGTGTGATGCGTGACGCCCGACGAGTGCGGCGTCATCAGCACGTTCTCCAGCTCGCGGAACGGCAGGGAACTGGGCTCACCACGCCCGTCCGGCCCCGGGTAGCTGTACCAGACATCGATGGCGGCCGCGGCAATCTCGTTGCGAGACAGAGCGTCGAACAGTGGTCGTTCCTGAATCAGCGGGCCTCGACCGACGTTGACGACGACCCCTCCGCTTCCCAGCCTGCGCAGTTCCTCGGCACCGATCATGCCGCGGGTGTGCTCGTTCAGTGGTGCGGAAACCACGAGTACATCGGCGAACTCGGCAAGCTTTCCCAAATCCTGTGCATCCGACACCCATTCGAGACCCTCGTCCGAAGCCCGACCGCTTCCGGTGACGGCAGCACCGGTTGCCCCGTATGCCCGAAACAGCTGCCAGGTCTGCCGGCCGATGTGCCCGAACCCGACGAACCCGATCCGCGCACCGCTGAGCGACAACGGCTGCGGGATGGTCGGGTCGTACACGGACGTGGCAAACAACCCCGAGCGGAGGGCACGGTCCTGCTCCAGGAACTTTCGTCGCAACATCACCGTTGCCGCGACGACGTATTCGGCAATCGACTGCTCGTGGTGAAAGGTGTTGCACACCTGCACATCGGGCCGCATTCCGGATCGATCCACGTTGTCGGTACCGGCGCCGGCAACGTGAACCATCCGCAGCCTTGGGGCAGCCGCCCCCATGGCCGCGCTGAACTTGCCGCCGACATAGACGTCGGCGTCGTGGAGATGGGCGATCACGTCCTGCTCGTCGAACGGAACGCTCCACACCACCTCGGCGTTCGCCGGTAGACCCGCCTCGAACTGCTCGCGATGCGGCACGACGTTGCGGTCACCGACGACGATCTTCATCGACGCACCAGAACTCGACGCACCAGAACTCATCGAACGAGGGCCGGGCGCTTGCTGTCGAACGTCCAGCCCTCGATCAGGTACTGCATGCCGATGGCGTCGTCTCGGGCCCCCAGTCCTTCCTTCTGGTACAGCTCGTGCGCCGCATCGATCTGCTCGAAGTCGAGTTCGACACCCAGACCCGGCTTGTCGGGCACCGTGAGGTAGCCATCCTCGATCGTGAACGGCTCCTTGGTCACTCGCTGCCCGTCCTGCCAGATCCAGTGGGTGTCGATGGCGGTGATGTTCCCGGGAGCTGCAGCAGCGACGTGCGTGAACATCGCCAGGGAGACGTCGAAGTGATTGTTGGAGTGCGATCCCCACGTCAGGCCCCACGCGTCGCAGAGCTGCGCGACACGCACCGACCCGGCCATCGTCCAGAAGTGCGGATCGGCCAGCGGGATGTCCACGGCACCGGACCGGACGGTGTGGCCCATCTCGCGCCAGTCCGTCGCGATCATGTTGGTCGCGGTCTGTAACCCGGTGGCCCGCTTGAACTCCGTCATCACCTCGCGGCCCGAGAAACCGCCCTCGGGGCCGACGGGATCCTCGGCGTACGCCAGCACGTCACGCAGCCCTCGGCAGGTCTCGATCGCATCCTTCAGCAACCAGCCGCCGTTGGGATCCAACGTGATTCGCGCCTCGGGAAAGCGCTCGGCCAGAGCACGAACAGCGGCGGCCTCCTCGGGTGCCGGCAGTGCACCACCCTTGAGCTTGAAATCCTGGAAGCCGTAGCGTGCCTGCGCAGCCTCGGCGAGGCGCACGATCGACTCCGGATCCATCGCCTCCTCGTGCCTGATCCGCAGCCAGTCGTCGGCTCCGGCCGCCTCGTCGGCGCTGCTCCGGTATGCGAGATCGGTCTTGTTGCGATCGGCGACGAAGAACAGGTAGCCCAACGCCTGCACCTTCTCGCGCTGCTGCCCCTCGCCCAACAACGCCGCGACGCTGACGCCGAGATGCTGACCGAGCAGATCCAACAATGCCGATTCCACTGCGGTCACCGCATGAATGGCGATCCGCAGATCGAACGTCTGCGCGCCGCGGCCACCGGCATCACGATCTGCGAACGCGCGACGCATGGCGGCCAGCACCGCGTTGTACCGGCCGATGTTCTGCCCCTCGACCAGCACGCGCGCGTCTTCGAGCGTCTGCCGAATCGGCTCCCCGCCCGGCACTTCGCCGACGCCGGTGCGCCCGTCCGAGTCGGTGAGCACCACCAGATTGCGGGTGAAATACGGCGCGTGCGCGCCGCTGAGGTTCAGCAACATGTCGTCGTGACCGGCAATGGGAATGACACGCATTTCGGTGACGACGGGGGTGCTGGTGTGGACGACCATGCCCGACCTTTCTCGCATACCTCTGGTGACTCGGCTCACAGACGACAGTATGGCCAGCTATCGATTCCCGTCCAACACCATCTGCGCATCGACTGATGCAGTCGAGGTATCGAGGATCGGCATCCACGCTCGAGTAGACGGTCAGCCAGGCGATACCGAGACTGCATCAAACACAACATTTTTAGACTTGGACATGTATCGATCCGGCTCCTACGGTGGTGAGTTATGAGCCAGGTCACGGCCTCGGCGTCACTGCACGTACCGCACCACTGCCTTAGGAGTCACCCCATGACAGCGTCGACGACACAGTCCACCGACCTCACCGGTCGGATGATCATCGCCGGCGTTCCGGTTTTCGGTGCCGGGACGCAGATTCACGGAATCGATCCCGGTACCGGAGAGAATCTCGAACCCGCCTACGGCCACGGCGACGACTCGGATGTCGAGCGCGCCTGTGCCGCAGCGGCCGACGCCTTCGCCGACTACCGCGCTACCTCGTCGGACACTCGCGCACGGTTTCTCGAGACCATCGCCGACAACATCGCGGCCCTGGGCGACACGCTCATCGAGCGGACGGTCGCCGAGTCCGGTCTGCCGCTGGCACGCATCACCGGCGAGGTCGGCCGCACCACCGGTCAACTCCGTCTGTTCGCTTCGGTTCTGCGCGAGGGCAGTTGGAACGGAGCCCGCATAGACCCCGCCCAGCCCGAGCGCAGCCCGCTGCCGCGTGCAGACATCCGTCAGCGTCAGATCCCCCTCGGGCCGGTTGCTGTGTTCGGTGCCAGCAACTTCCCCCTCGCCTTCTCCGTCGCCGGTGGCGACACCGCCTCTGCCCTCGCGGCCGGATGCCCCGTAGTGGTCAAAGCACACGACGCCCATCCAGGAACGTCCGAGCTGGTCGCCCGCGCCATCACCGACGCGGTTATCTCCACCGGAATGCCCTCCGGCACATTCTCGTTGCTCTTCGGCTCCGGCCGCGGACTCGGCACCGCTCTGGTGACCGACCCTCGCATCAAGGCCGTCGGATTCACCGGATCGCGTTCGGGTGGAACAGCTCTCGTTGCTGCTGCGGCGGGTCGTCGTGAGCCCATCCCGGTGTACGCCGAGATGAGTTCCATCAATCCGGTGTTCGTCATGGACGGTGCACTCGCCACCCGTGGAGCCGAATTGGGCCGCGCGTTCGTCGCATCGCTGACGATGGGCTCGGGCCAGTTCTGCACCAATCCCGGTCTGGTCATCGCCGTCGACGGCCCGGGCTTGCAGTCGTTCATCGACGCCGCTGCCGCCGCAGTGCAAGAATCCGCTCCCTCGACGATGCTGACGCCGAACATCGCCTCGAGCTACGCCGAGGGTGTGCGAACACTGTCCGACGCGGTGACGGTGGTAGCGCGGGGATCCGACACCGACGCCCCGAATGCCTGCCGCGCAGCGCTGTTCGACACCGATGCGGCCACGTTCCTCACCTCGGAGGCAGCGCAGGCCGAGGTGTTCGGCGCGTCGAGCCTCGTCGTGCGCTGTGCAGATGCCCAGCAGGTTCGGCGGGTGGCGTCACAGCTCGAAGGTCAGCTCACCGCCACCATTCATGCCGACGAATCCGATCATTCCGAGGCCGGAAAGCTGCTCTCGGTGCTCGAACTCAAGGCCGGCCGGATCCTGTTCGACGGATGGCCCACCGGAGTCGAGGTCGGCCATGCCATGGTGCACGGCGGGCCGTTCCCCGCGACCTCGGACTCCCGCACCACGTCGGTCGGATCGCTCGCGATCGAACGCTTCCTGCGCCCGGTCGCGTACCAGGACGTACCGAAATCGTTGTTGCCCAACGCCATCGCAGACGGAAATCCGGACGGCATCTTCCGCCGCATCGACGGCCAGCTCACCCAAGACTGACACACCCAACCTAGTTCTCGAGGAGACCCCCATGCTCGACGGAGTTCTGTTCTTCCCCGTCACCCCGTTCACCGCATCCGGTGAGGTCGATTACGACCTCCTGGCCGCTCACATCACGAAGGGTGTCGACGCGGGACCCGGTGGAGTGTTCATTGCCTGCGGCACCGGCGAATTCCACGCCCTCGAACTCGAGGAGTTCGGCAAGATCGTCCGTACCGCAGTCGACAGCGTCGCAGGCCGCGTTCCTGTCTACGCCGGTGCAGGCGGATCCGTCGCGCAGGCAAAGGCATTCGCACACGCGGCGAAGGCCAACGGAGCCGACGGCATCCTGTTGCTGCCGCCGTACCTGGTGACGATGCCGCAAGCCGGTCTCGTGAATTACACCAAGGCCGTTGCCGCCGCATCGGATCTGCCGCTGATCGTCTACAACCGCGGCAACGCTCGCTTCACCGAGGAGTCCGCCGTCGAGGTTGCGCAGCTTCCCACCGTCGTCGGATTCAAAGATGGCACCGGCGATCTCGATCAGGTCGGCCGCATCGTCCGCGCGGTACTGGACGCTCTGGAGCCGTCGGGCAAGCCCTTCCAGTTCTTCAACGGACTACCCACCGCCGAGGTCTCCCAGCAGGCGTACCGAGCGATCGGTGTCACGCTGTATTCCTCCGCGACATTCGCGTTCGCACCCGAACTGGCACTGGCGTTCTACCGCTCTCTCGACAGCGGAAACGAAAAGCTCACTGCCGCACTGCTCCGCGAGTTCTTCCACCCGCTCGTGCGCTTGCGCGACAAGGTTCCCGGCTACGCCGTCTCTCTCATCAAGGCCGGCGTGACGATGGAGGGCATCGAAGCAGGGCCGGTTCGCCCACCCCTGGTGGACATCAGCGCACCGCACCTCGAGGAACTCACCGCAATCGTTGCCGCCGGCCGGGCCGTGTTGGCAGACGAGCTCGCGGTGCACTGATGCAAGAACCGGTACTGATCACCGGGGCTCGAATCACACCGATCGCCTTCGTCGATCCTCCGTTGCTCAACACCGTCGGCGTGCATCAGCCGTATGCGCTCCGCGCGATCATTCAGCTGGACACCGACGCCGGTGTCGTCGGACTCGGTGAAACGTACGCCGACACTGCTCATCTGGCTCGACTGGAAGCGGCCTCCACCGCCATCTTCGGTCTGGACGTGTTCGCGCTCAACGAGATCCGAGATGCCATCGATGCCGTCCTGGGAACCCTGTCGATCACAGGCGGCGACGGCGTCGCAGGCATGATCACCACAGCCAGCACCACCGATCGGGTGTTCTCCCCCTTCGAGATCGCGTGCCTGGACGTGCAGGGCAAGGTCCTGGGTCGACCGGTGTCCGACCTGCTCGGCGGCAAGGTTCGGGACTCCGTTCCGTTCAGTGCGTATCTGTTCTACAAGTGGGCAGCTCATCCCGGCCAGGAGCCCGACGAATGGGGCGAGGCGATCGATCCGGACGGATTGGTTCGTCAGGCCCGAAAGATGATCGACGAGTACGGCTTCGGGGCAATCAAGGTCAAGGGCGGCGTCTTTCCGCCCGACGAGGAGATCGCCGGAATCAAGGCGCTCCGGCAGGCGTTCCCGGAGCTGCCGTTGCGGTTGGATCCCAACGCCGCCTGGACTGTCGACACATCCATCCGGGTAGCCGCCGAGCTCGACGGCATCGTCGAATATCTCGAAGATCCCACACCCGGGCTCGACGGGATGGCCGAGGTTGCGCGCGAAGCCAAGATGCCGCTGGCGACGAACATGTGTGTCGTTGCCTTCGATCACCTGAAGCCTGCCGTGGTGAAGGACTCGGTGCAGGTGGTGTTGTCCGACCACCATTACTGGGGCGGACTCCAGCGATCGAGGTTGCTCGCCGGAATCTGCGAGACGTTCGAGATGGGACTGTCGATGCACTCGAACAGCCACCTCGGAATCAGTCTGGCCGCCATGGTTCATCTCGCAGCGGCGACACCGAACTTGACCTATGCCTGCGACACGCATTGGCCCTGGAAGAACGAGGATGTCGTCGTGCCGGGGGTGTTGAACTTCGTCGACGGCGCAGTGGCCGTTCCCACCGGACCCGGTCTGGGCATCGAGATCGACGAGGACGCGCTCGCGGCACTGCATCAGCAGTACCTGGACTGCGGAATTCGTGACCGCGACGACACCGGATACATGCAGAGCATCGATCCGCGCTTCGAGAACACCTGCCCGCGTTGGTGATCGGACTCTACGTCTGCAGCGGCGCGACGATATTGGCGAGCATGGTCGCGATCGTGGCGACGACGATGCGTCGTTCTGCGGCGTAGCCGCTCTGGTACCAGGTCATGGCGGTGTGGCTGATTGCGCCGATGGCAGCGGTGGCGAGCAGGTCCACGTCGAGCTCCGGGCCCGACGGCACCTCGCCGGCGAACGTGCGGAGGTAGCCGAGCAGCAGGGTGCCGAATTGCTGCATCACCGTCAGATACGTCTGCTCCACGCGAGGGCTGACGCCGAGCACCTCCATCCACACCACGCGGGCCAGGTGCGGGTCCTCGACGACCCGGAAGAACGGGTCGAGCAACTGCTCGGTGACAGCCCTCAGATCACCGTCCCGATTCACCTGCACAATTGCGTCGGACACCGAATCGGTCAGGCGTGCAATGCATTCGGCATAGACGGCGAGCAGAAGATCCTCGGTCTTGTCGAAATACTGATAGAAGTGGCGATCGGCGATCTTGGCCTCACGGCACAGTCCACGGACGGTCGCGGCGCGGTACCCGACGCTGCCGAACACCCGCAGTCCCGCATCCAGCAGCTGCCGCCGCCTGCGGTCGTCGCGGTCGGCCGCGCTCTCACCGCCGTAGGCGCGGCCGGCCGCTTCGGACACGGTGCTCATGACCGCCGGGCATCCAGTTCGGCAGTCAGACGGATCAATTCGGCATCCCGCTCCATCGCGGCGTCCATGATCGGGTTGACGATGCCGCGCAATATCGAGATCGGGATCCAGCGACCGGGAACGGCGATGCGCGCGGCTCGGCGTCCGATGCCTCGTACGGCCACGCGGGCAAGCTTGTCCGGTGTGATCGGGCGGAGCAGTGGCGAGGGAAAGGCGCGGGCAGTCATCGCCGTAGCGACGGTGTCGCCGCCGAACGCAACGTCGGCGATCGGCGTCGCCACCCACCCCGGATACAGCACTCCCGCTGTCGCTTTCGTGCCCGCGAGTTCCGCACGCAGAGCACGACCGAGTTGTTCCACCGCCGCCTTCGAGGCCGCGTACGGTGCGTTCGCCAGACCGTTGAGGTAGGCGTACGTCGAGGAGGTGAGCAGCACGTAGCCCCCGGACTCGACGATGTGCGGCAGCGCCGCTCGCACCGTGTTCCACACACCGACGAGATTGACCCCGATGACTGTCTCGAACACACCGTCGTCGACGGAACGGATCGTCGATGCCTGTGCACCGCTGGAGATTCCCGCATTCGCCATCACGATGTCGAGCGTGCCGAACGTCTGGATCGCGGTGGCGACCGCCGCGTCGAGTTGCTCTCGCACGGTGACGTCGGCATGGGCGATCGCTACGCGCTGGTTGCCCAGCTTTGCAGCAACCGATTCGAGATCGGTCGACTCCATGTCGACCAGAACGATCGAGGCACCGCGCCGATGCAGTGCTGCCGCCACAGCAGAGCCGATACCGCCTGCCGCCCCGGTGATCAGCGCTACCTGGCCCGAATGATTCTTCATGCCGATACCTCGTCCTTCGTCGTCACGTCGGTGGACGACCGATGGATGTGATGGGCTTCCGGCCGAAAACGCTTGGCCCACCGTCGGAACGTGAAGCTGAAGCCGGGGAACATGGCGACGACATGCCCGGATTTCGACTGGTACCAGCTGTGGCAGCCGCCGTCCTTCCAGACGGTGCCGTCCATCTCGCGGTGAATCGTGTCGGTGTACTCCTGCTCGGCGGCGGCAGTGACCTCGATGGCGGTTGCACCCGCGTGCTGAACTGCGTCGACGGCTCGCACAATGTACTCCATCTGCGCCTCGATGAGGAAGATGGCGGAGGTGTGCCCGATTCCGGTGTTCGGTCCGGTGACCACGAACAGGTTGGGGAAACCGGGAATCGTGGTGCCGAGGTAAGCGCGGGGGTAGGGATCCCAGACCTCGGACAGCGCCCGGCCGTCCCGCCCGATCACCGGATACGAGATGACCCCGTCGGTGGCGTCGTATCCGGTCGACCACACCAGCAGGTCGACGTCGACGTGTTCCCCCGAGGTGGTCACGATCCCGGTTTCGGTGATCTCGGCGATGCCGTCGTTCTTGTCGTGCAGGGTCACGTTCGCTTCTCCCAGTGCGGGATACAGCGTGTTGGACAGCAGCACGCGCTTGCACCCGATGGTGTAGTCGGGGGTGACTTTCGCCCGAAGCTGGGAGTCCGGAACCTGAGACTCGATGTGCTTCAGGGCAGTCCGCTGGGCCACGGCTTTCAGCATCCGCCGCGAGTACTTGAACCCGATGATGCGGGTCTCGAGACTCCAGTAGATGCCGGCTCGCACCAGCCGTCGAATGGGCTCGAATCGCAGCAACTTTCGTTGCAGCGGCGTGAATTCGCGATCGTGACGCGGCATCACCCAGTGTGGTGTGCGCTGGAAGACGTGCAACGCCTCGACGTCGGGCTGGATCGCGGGGATCACCTGTGCGGCGCTGGCACCGCTACCGACGATGGCTACCCGTTTTCCGGCGTGATCGTAGGAAGTGTCCCAGTCGTTGGTGTGGAACTGCTTGCCGCGGAACTTCTCTCGGCCTGAGAACGGGGGGATCACCGGGGTGCTGAGCGGCCCGGATGCATTGACGACGAACTTCGCTGCGTAATCACCGTGCGACGTGGTGATCAGCCAGTGATCGCCGACCCATTGGATCTTCTGAACGTCGGTGTCGGCATGTGTGCGTTGCGGCAGCCCGTTGGACTCGAGCACGTGCTGGGTGTAGCGCTCGAGTTCCTCCCGCTCGGCGAACATGCGCGACCACTCGAACGGCTCGGAGGCAATGGAGTACAGGGGACTCTGCACGTCGACTGCCGCGCCCGGGTAGCGATTCTGCTTCCAGGTTCCACCGAGAAAGGGCCTTCGCTCGAGAATGACGAGGTCGTCGATACCGCGGTCGAGCAGGGCTTTGGCGGCGCATTGACCTCCGAAGCCGCTACCGATGATCACCACGGTGTGAATACGCATATCGACGAACCCCTCCAGCACAAGACGCAATCCGATGTTGCGCGTCATCACTTTAAAGTGATGACGTGTGATTCCGCAATGGCGGTTCCCTTGTTGTTCACCGTCGTCGGGCACTATCGGCGTCGAACCGTCGAACGAAAGGTGCGTGAGATGTCTCCTGAGGTGTCCTTACCGGCAAACGCGTCGCGGCTGCGTCGCATCGCCAGAATTGCCGTGATCTCAGCGGTCGTACCGCTGGTCCTGTTACCGACGGCGGCGACGAGCGCGGCCGAGACGCCTGCCGAGAATCTGCAATCTCTGACCGACGTTCTTGCAGACCGTCTGGCCACCGCAGACAGCGTGGCCGCGGTGAAGTGGAAGACAGGCGGCCCCGTCAGCGATCCCGAGCGCGAGGCCCAGGTGATCGATGCGGCGCAGAACGCTGCCATCGGGCTCGGACTTGCACCAGAACGCGCAGGGACTGTGGTTCGCGACCAGATCGAGGTGGGCAAGGCGATCCAATCGCTCCGCCTGGCCCAGTGGCACGCCGATCCGGCCGGCGCTCCCGATGCGCCCGCGGACCTCGCGCCGATCCGGGAACGCATCACCGCACTCACTTCTGCGGTGGTCACCCAGCTTGCCTCGAACGCGCAAGCCCTTCGATCACCGACGTGCTACACGGACCTCGTCCAAGCGGTCGTTGCCACGAACACCGCCCACGACAGGGACATCGTGCACGCTGCAGCCTTGGTTGCTGCATCGCGTTCACTCTGCACCCCCTGACGACACGAGCGCCGGCCGCGAGATCGACGTGGACGACGAGCTGTCCCATGGCTCGAGGACGGCCATGACACGGTCGGCATTCCACCCTCGACGGCGAGCAATGCGTGGATCTTCGGACCGGGGTCGAAGCCAGGTCGGGCGGCCCCCGTAGCGTAAGAGGCATGTCGAGATCACCACGGAACCGCAGATCCCCCGCCGCACCTCGAAAGCGATCCTCCTCAGCGCTGTCGGCAGGGCACCTTCGCGTGATCGCGACGGGCGGTCTCGGCGAGATCGGCCGGAACATGACCGTCTTCGAATTCGACGGAAAGCTGCTCATCGTCGACTGCGGCGTGCTGTTTCCCGAGGAGCATCAGCCCGGCGTCGACGTCATCCTCCCCGACTGGAGTTGCATCCGGGATCGCCTCGACGACGTCGTTGCCATCGTTCTGACGCACGGGCACGAGGACCACATCGGCGGCGTCCCGTATCTGCTGCGCGAGCGTGGCGACATTCCCGTCATCTCGTCGCGGCTGACGCTGCATTTCCTGGCTGCCAAGTTCGAGGAGTTCAAGGTCTCGACGACGCTGATCGAGGTCGAGGCGGGGCAAACCCGACAGGAAGGCCCGTTCGAACTCGAGTTCATTGCCGTCAACCACTCGATTCCCGACGGTCTGGCCATCGCCATTCGTACCGACGCCGGGCTGGTGCTGCACACCGGTGACTTCAAGATGGACCAGTTCCCGCTGGACGGTCGGATCACCGACCTCCGGAGCTTCGCACGCCTCGGCGAAGAAGGGCTCGATCTCCTCCTCGTCGACTCCACCAACGCCGAAGTGCCCGGGTTCATGGTCTCCGAACGCGACCTGGTCCCGGCCATCGAGAAGGTGTTCCGCGAAACGACGGGACGCGTGATCGTCTCGAGCTTCGCCAGTCACGTGCACCGCATTCAACAGGTACTCGACGCCGCACACGCACAGGGCCGCAAGGTTGCGTTCGTCGGCCGATCGATGGTGCGCAACATGAAGATTGCGACCGACCTGAGCTACCTCGACGTTCCCGACGGCCTCGTCGTGGACCTCCCGAAGCTCAACCGGCTCCCGGCCAACAAGATCACGCTGATCTGCACCGGCTCGCAGGGCGAGCCCCTCGCGGCGCTGTCGCGGATGGCGTCGGGTGAGCACCAGATCAAGGTCGGCGACGGCGACACCGTGCTGATGGCGAGCAGCTTGATCCCCGGCAACGAGAACGCGATCTACCGCGTCATCAACGGCCTGGTCGACAAGGGTGCGCGCGTGGTGCACAAGGGAAATGCGAAGGTGCACGTCTCCGGTCACGCCAGCGCCGGCGAGCTCGTCTACTGCTACAACATCCTCGAACCCGCCAATGTGCTTCCCGTACACGGTGAGTCGCGGCACCTGCGTGCCAATGCCGATCTCGCAATCAGGACCGGTGTTCCTCGCGATCGCGTGCTCATCGCCGAGAACGGAAGCGTCATCGACCTGTACGACGGCGTCGCGCAGATCACCGGCTCCGTCCCCATCGAGCTGATCTACGTCGACGGCAGTGCCGTCGGTGGCGTGACGGAGGATTCACTGGCCGAGCGTCGCCTCCTCGCGAACGAGGGCGTGCTGACCGTCATCGCCATCGTCGATCCCGACACCGGGCTGCTGGTCGACGACGTCGACTTCATCGGACGCGGATTCGCCCACGAGGCAAACGCTTTCGACTCGTTGGCCAAGGCGATCGGCAAGACCCTCACACGCGAGAGCGACGTCAAGGTTGCGTCCCGCGAGAACATCGAGAAGCGCATCGTGCAGGAATCGGCCCGCTGGGCCAAGCAGACCCTGGGCCGCCAGCCCCTCATCGTCCCGGTGGTCGTGGACGGCTAGAACTGGGCGGTCAGATTTGGGCCGCTGCGCCGCGAGTCGACAGCACCTCGGTCAGCTCCTCGGCGTAGGCGAGCTGCCGCCGCAACGTGCGGCAGCTTTCCTCGGCCTTGGTGTGGCAATCACGAACGAAGGCCGCGGCCGACGACCTCGCGTCGTCGGTCGCGTTCTCGTCGCCGAGAACGTCGAGGGATTCCAGTAGCTGTTTCATTTCGGCCAACGTGAAGTCGAGTGGCTTCATCCGGCGAATCACGAGCAGTCGTTCGACGTCGGACTCGGTGTAGAGCCGAAAGCCGCCGACGGTCCGAGCAGAGGGCGTGACCAGACCGACATCGTCGTAGTGACGAACCGTGCGAATCGACAGCTCGGTTCGCTGAGCTACCTGCCCGATCTGCATGTGTACGCCGTCGTCTGTCATGTGCCGCCTCTCTTCGCCCGACCAACCACCCTAGTCAGTGCTCGGCACCCAGGTTCCCACTGAGACGATCGTGCCGCTCGGTCGACGGCGCGTTCAGGCCCACGATCTCCACCGTCTTGCCCTTGGCGGCGTACTTGGTGGTGATGGCGTCGAGGGTCGCAACGGTCGACGCGTCCCAGATGTGCGACTCGGACATATCGATGACGACGTTCTTCGGATCTCCGACGTAGTCGAACTGGTAGATCAGATCGTTACTCGACGCGAAGAACAACTCGCCCTTGACGGCGTAGACGCGGGTGTCGTCGTCGGGATGTGCGACGTCGACGACCTCGGTCAGATGGGCAACCCTGCGAGCGAACAGCACCATCGCGGTGATCACTCCGACGACGACGCCGTACGCGAGGTTGTGGGTGACCACGGTGACAGCCACGGTGGCCACCATGACGAGAGTTTCGCTCTTGGGCATGCGCCGCAACGTCTTCGGGTGAATGCTGTGCCAGTCGAAGGTGCCGACCGACACCATGATCATCACGGCGACCAATGCGGCCATCGGAATGAGTGCGACGATGTCGCCGAGACCGACCACCAGGATCAGCAGGAAGGTGCCGGCGAGGAACGTGGAGATACGGGTGCGGGCACCGGAGACCTTCACGTTGATCATGGTCTGGCCGATCATCGCGCAGCCGCCCATACCGCCGGTGAGTCCGGTGACCAGATTCGCCACGCCCTGACCCCAGCCCTCACGAGTCTTGTTGGAGTGCGAGTCGGTGATGTCGTCGACGAGCTTGGCCGTCATCAGTGATTCGAGCAGACCGACCAGGGCAATGGCCAGAGCGAACGGCGCGATGATCGACAGGGTGTCGAACGTGAACGGCACGTCCGGGATCAGGAACGACGGCAGCGAGGACGGCAGCTCGCCCTCGTCGCCCACGTCCGGGACGGCCAGCGCGAAGACGAGCGTGACGGCGGTGAGGATCACGATGGCGATCAGAGGTGCCGGCACGACAGTGGTGAGCTTCGGCAGGAAGAACATGATGAGCAGTCCGACGGCGACCATCGGGTAGACCAACCACGGCACCCCGATCAGGTACGGCACCTGTGAGGTGAAGATCAGGATCGCCAGCGCATTGACGAATCCGACCATGACACTGCGCGGGATGAATCGCATCAACTTGGCGACACCGAGGACGCTCAACACGATCTGCAGGACTCCTCCGAGGATAACCGCGGCAATGAGGTAGTCGAGGCCGTACTCGCGAGCCAGGGGGGCGACCACCAGGGCGATGGCTCCGGTGGCCGCGGAGATCATCGCCGGTCGACCCCCGACGATGGAGATGGTGACGGCCATCGTGAACGACGCGAACAGGCCGACGCGGGGATCGACACCGGCGATGATCGAGAACGAAATGGCTTCCGGGATCAACGCCAGCGCCACCACCAGCCCGGCAAGAACCTCGGTCTTCAGTCGCCTCGGTGAGCGCAACGCACCCAGCACCGAGACGTCTTCGACGGCGGTGCCGGGCACCTGGGCAGCTCGAGACACGACGACTCCGTTCGATGGTTACGAGGGACGACAACCGGGATGGGCGTCCAATACGCGAGCAACTCTACTCTTACCGGAGGGAAGGTTACTAATCATCGAAGCGTGGACCACGTGCGCTAGATTTATACGAAAAGGCACGCCGGAACTCCCAGCGCGATGCAAGGAATGAATCGATGTTCTCGCTCAACAGGCTGTCCTGCTTCATCGCCGTCGCCGAGGAACTGCACTTCGGCCGCGCCGCCGAACGTCTGCACATGACGCAGCCGCCGCTCAGCAGGCAGATCCAACAACTCGAGAGCGAAGTCGGCGTGCAGCTGATCGACCGCACGAGCCGGTCGGTGACCCTGACGGCCGCGGGATTGGCCTTCCTACCCGAGGCCCGACGCATCCTCGACCTCGCCGAGGGTGCACTGCTGACGGTGCGACGCGTTCCCACCGGAGACCTGGGGACAGTGATCGTGGGATTCACCGGGGCATCGGCGCATGCGGTGCTCCCGCAGCTGCTCGACGCCGCGCGCGAGAAGCTACCGGACGTGAAAATCGTTCTACGCGAGATGGTCTCGGCGGTACAGATGGAGTCCTTGGCCATCGGCGATCTGGATCTCGGGTTGGCCAGACCCCCGCTCAAGCGACCGGGCATCGCGTCCCGGCCGGTGCTGCACGAGTCGTTGATCGCGGCGATGCCCGAAGAACACCCGCTGGCCGCGAAGGACGAGCTGTCGGTAGAGGACTTCGACGAGCAGCCGATCATCATGTACTCGCCCGTCGACGCGCGGTACTTCCACGAACTGCTGATCAGCACCTTCACCATCGTCGGGGTCTCACCGCGCTACGTGCAGTACGTGACGCAGGTGCACACGATGCTGGTGCTCGTTCGCTCGGGAATCGGACTGGCCCTGGTGCCCGAGTCGGCGTCGACCATGCGGCCGGAAGGCGTTGTGTTCCGACCGGTTCGGACCGTGAAGGAACGCCCCGTCGAACTCGACGCCGCCTGGCGCGTCGACAACGACAACCCGGCACTGCATCGCTTCATGACCGATGTGCTGCCGACACGTGAGTGGGCGTGATGCGACGCTGATCGAGTTGCGTACGGGACGGTGACCGCGCGAGTGCGGTACGAGATGGGGTTCGGTTCGTGGGTTGATCAGTCTTTGGGCGGCTTGGTGTCTTTGCCAGCGGCGACGTCACGGAGCCATTGAGGGACCGGCTTGTTGTCATATTCGCGGAGTTTGATGGAGGCTTCGGCCGCTGCGGATCGGACTTTCAACGAGCGTCCTCGGCCTGTGGTGCGATTCTCGGTGGTGGTCATCGAGGGCCCTCCGTCTCTCTGTCAATCTCTATTGTCGCCGGTTCGGGTCGTTTCCGCCAGGTCGTCCGGTGTCACTACGGTGAGATCTGCAATCGCTTGCAGTGTGTCGCGATCGGTGCGCGCGATGAACGGTGTTGTGGCGACGGTGCCGAATACTTTCCAGCCGAGTTCGGCTTCGTCGTCGTTTTCGCTGACGGTCCGTTCGAGGCACCAGGTGATGCGTTGCCAGGATTGGGAACGGTTGTCTGCCCGAGTGCGCTGGCTGACGGTTCCCACCATTGGGTACGAAGACCGTAGCCCGACCCACCGACACGAATCGGCATGCGAATTCGAGCACCACTGAGGTTCGAGAACTCGCTACGCGAGATTTCTTGGAGAGATAGATCAGCGCATACCCACCGGAAGTTTCGTGCCGATGAGTTTCTGGGCAGCGCGCTGCAACGTCAACAGCTCACCTTTGTATCCTCCGCCGCCAACCTCACTACCGAATGCACCAACGCAGTATCGCCGGCCGGCCGGCCGACCCAACTACCGCGGTGCCCCCACCGGCGGCTTGACGGCCGTCACCGGGCAGTGCGCCTCGAGCAGTACGCGCTGAGAGATGCTGCCCATGAACAACTTTCCGACGGGCGATCGACGTCGGATGCCGATGACGACCAGCTGAGCCTGCTCGTCGAACGACAGGTCGATCAGGTTGTCGGCGTGCGAGCGGCCGGCCTCGTTGTCGTGAATCTTCGTCGTGACACCGACCGCCGACGCCTCCTCGCGAGCCGATTCGACGGTGGCAGCGAACTCGGCGTCTGCCGCGCTGTTGTCCTCGGCGACGATGAGCAGATCCGTTCCGCGCATCTGGGCCTCGCGAAATGCGAAGGGCAGCGCGCCTTTTCCTTCGGTGGTCGGCGAGTAGCCGACGACGACGGTCACTTCGTCACCGGCGTGACGAGGGAGCCGTCGGCCAGGAATCGATCGAGGTTCTCCAGTGTCAGTGCTTCCATGGCGGCGCGAGTCTCCACCGTTGCGCTGCCCACGTGCGGCAGCAGCACCACGTTGTCCATCGCGAGCAGAGAGTCGGGCACGTTCGGTTCGTGGGCGAACACGTCCAGACCCGCACCGGCGAGCTGCCCGGAGGCGAGCAGTTCGATCAGCGCCTCCTCGTCGACGACGCTTCCGCGCGCCACGTTGATCAGATAGCCCTGCGGCCCCAGCGCGTCGAGCACCGCGCGATCGACCAGATGGGCCGTTCCCGAGCCGCCCGAGGCGGCGACGATCAGTACGTCGACGCTCTCGGCGAGCGCTACAGGATTGGCCGCGTACGCATACGGTGAACCGTCGATCTCGTTGCGGTTGTGGTACGAGATGGGGCAGCGGAATGCGGTGAGCCGGTCCGCGATTGCAGATCCGATCCGGCCGAGCCCGATGATCCCGACTCGTTTGCCGGTGACCTGGCGGGTCAGCGGAGTGTTGCCCTCGGCCGGCCAGCGGCCGGCCCGTACGAATCGCTCCGCGGACGAGAGCCCACGCACGGTGTCGATCACCAGGCCGACAGCAAGATCCGCGACGCAGTCGGTGAGCACGTCCGGGGTGTTGCTGACCCCGATGCCACGCTCGGTGGCCGCGTCGACGTCGGTGGTGTCGTATCCGACTCCGAAGTTCACGACGGCTCCGAGCTGCGGCAACCGCTCCATCAGCGCTGCGTCGACGCCGGTTCGGCCGGAGGTGACGACGGCGGTGATCGACGGGCCGTGTTCGGCCAGGAATTGCTCACGCTCGTCCCCGTCGGGCAAGGTCAGCGCGTCGTAGTCGGCAACCAGAGTGTCCATCAGGGACGGCTTCAGCGGCCCGACTCGGAGCACGCGGCCCCCCTGACGTGAATCTTGTTGCAACACAGACTTTTCCTGTTGACCGGTGGTCACCGTTGTTCTCCTCGCGATGTGGTGGAGCGTGCGCGTTTCCTGTACGGTATGCCGCTTCTCGGATACCTGTCCAACACGCAAATAACATGGACCGATACCCAAACGGCATGAACATGACCCTCAGCATGCAGGTATACCTAACCCGTTTGGACGTTCGACCTGCTCAGAGGCGCTGAACTGCGAGTAGCCGCACTGATCCAGCACGATTGTGACGTGGATAACGGGCCGAAACGTCGCTTTCGTCCGGTTGACGGTGGAGATCACCCACTCCTACCGTGTGTCTACCGTCACAGATCCGAATGCGGCTCGATGACGCGTATCCCTTTTCCCACTGGAGGCCACCATGAGCCCTGCACTCTCCGTGCAGCAGGGACGGACCCATCGCGTCGCCGCTATTGCTGTTGGCGCACTAGCACTTTCATTGATCGCAAGCGGCTGCACCGTCGCGAACTCGAGCAACGGAGCCGCAGCCCGCGCAGACACCTTGCGCATCGTTCTGCCTCAGGAACCGCCCACCCTCGAAGCCTGCGACGTATCGCTGACGTCGGTCGGAGTGGTCACGCGCTCGAACATCACCGAGCCGCTGATGGAGCGCAATCCGAGTACCGGTGATCTCGAACCGAAGTTGGCGGACTCGTGGGAGCAGACCTCGGACACCGAGTGGACGTTCGCCATTCACCCCGGCGTGACGTTCAGCGACGGCAGCCCCTTCGAAGCCGAGGATGCCGCGTTCTCCATCGACCGCACCGTCAACTCCGAACTGGGATGCAACGTCGAGGGATACGTTTTCGGCGACGCCGACCTGGTGGTGAAAGCCGTCGACCCGTTGACGCTGACAGTGCAGTCACCCGAGCCCGATCCCATTCTGCCGCTGCGGCTCTCGTTCGTGGAGATGGTTCCGCGCACTGCGAGCTACACCGAGCGGGTACGCGAACCGATCGGCACCGGCCCGTTCGCGATCGAGCGGTGGGACTACGGCCAGAAGCTCTCCCTGGTACGCAACGAGACCTACTGGGGCCCGAAGCCCGAATACGCCAGGGCCGAATACCAATGGCGCAGCGAGGGCAGTGTCCGCGCGTCGATGGTGACCAACGGCGAGGCCGAGATCGCCACGTCGGTCGGACCGGAGGACGGTGCAGGCGACCTCGGCGTGGCCTATCCCAACAACGAGACCACGGCACTACGCATGCAGGCCGCGCAACCGCCACTGGACGACATGCGGGTTCGGCAGGCGATCAACTACGCCATCAATCGCGACGGCATCGTCAAGGCGTTGTTCCGCGGACTCGGTTCACCTGCAGCACAGCTCATTTCCGAGGGCGTCGTGGGATACAACGAAGACCTGACTCCCTGGCCCTACGACATGGACGAGGCCAGGACGTTGATCGAGCAGGCCCGTGCCGACGGGGTTCCGGTGGACACCGAGATCCGTCTCATCGGACGCACCGGTCAGTTCCCGAAGATCAACGAAACGGTGGAGGTCATTCAGAACTCGCTGTCCAAGATCGGCATGAATGTCAAGATCGAAATGATGGACGCCGCAGGAACTGCCGAGTACCAGGAGCGGCCGTTCCCGGACGTCGGTCCGTACCTGCTGGTCATCCAGCACGGCAACCAGGCCGGCGACTCCGCCTTCACGGTCGATCAGTACTTCACCAGTGATGGGTTCCAGAGTGCCTACGGCACAGCGGACTTCGACAAGGAGATCGCCGCTGCCGGCGCTCTCACCGGAGAAGACAGGCAGGCCGCGTACGCCCAGGTGTTCGCCGACGAACCGAAGGACATCATGCAGATGGCCTACATCGCGCACATGAACGGGGTGCTCGCCAAGGCCGCCTCCGTGGACTACACCCCGGACTCGGCCACGGTCGACGAAATGCATCTGGCCGCGATGACCCGCGCCGAGACCGAGAGGCCCTGACATGTTCAGATTTCTGCGCCGACGGATCTACACCAGCCTGATCCCGCTGTTCGTCGTTCTACTGGGCGTCTTCTTCCTCGCTCGGCTCACCGGCGACCCCACCAGCCTGTACCTACCCGAGTCGGCCACCCAGGCGCAGCGCGAAGCGTTCCGCGCCACCAACGGCTTCGATCAGCCGGTGCTGACTCAGTTGCTTGACTACTTCAAGGGTGTCGTACAACTCGACTTCGGGCAGTCACTGCGCACCGGCGAGGACGCGTCGGCAATGGCCCTGCGCGCCTTCCCCGCAACGCTGCAGCTGGCGTTCGCAACGATGTTCCTCGCCATCCTCGGTGCGGTGATCATCGGCTGCTGGGCCGCATACCGGCCGAACTCGCTCGCCGATCGCATCTCGAGCCTGCTGTCGATGACGGCGGCGTCCATTCCCGACTTCTGGTTCGCCATCATGGGCGTCTACGTCTTCGCCATCCTGTTCGGTTGGCTGCCCACCTCCGGGGTGGACAGCGGAATGCTCTCGTGGGTGTTGCCGATCGCCACGCTGCTCATTCGACCGCTCGGCGTCCTGACTCAGGTCGTCCGTGGCGCGATGGTCTCGGCACTGTCGGCACCGTACGTTCGATTGGCGAGAAGCAAAGGGGCGGGCGACCTTCGAGTTGTCACCCACCACGCTCTGCGCAACGCCGCGGCACCGGCGCTGACCGTGGCCGGCGACCTGATGGTCGGACTCGTCAACGGCGCGGTGGTCGTCGAAGCCATCTTCGGCTGGCCGGGTATCGGAAAACTGATGATCGACGCCATCCTGCAGCGCGACTTCGCTGTTCTGCAGGCGGCCGTGTTGTTGACGGCGGTGAGCATCTTCGTGCTCAACATCGTCATCGATGCCTGCTATGCACTGCTCGATGCCCGGGTTCGCGACAAGGTGAAGGTCTAAGAACATGTCACTCGACTTCGAAGCACCGAAAACATCCGAGCCGGAGGATGTTCCACCGACGGCTCCGGTGGAAGCCCGCAAGTCGTCGGCCCCGCTGTGGAAGCTACTCCTGCGGGACCGAGTCGCCACCGTCGCTGCCGCAATCCTGGTGCTGGTCTTCCTCACCGCAGTCTTCGGCCCGATGTTGGTCGGGGACGCCGCCACCGACCAAGATCTCGATCGCTCGAACCTGCCACCGTTCACCCTCGACACCGGTTGGATGAACATCCTCGGCACCGATCCATTGGGACGCAGCATGCTGGCCCGATTGATCGTGGCGAGCAGAACCACACTGTCGGTAGCCATTCCGGCCGTGATCCTCTCGGCGATCATCGGCTCGTTCATCGGAATGTGGGCCGGCTTCCATCGCGGTTGGCGCGAGACCGCGGCGATGCGCGTCGCCGACGTCATCCTCAGCTTTCCGTCCCTGCTGATGGCCGTCGTCGTGCTCTACGTCTTCTCGCCCAGTGCCGCGAACATCGTTCTGGTCCTGACGGTCACGCGTATCCCGATCTACCTGCGTACCGCCCGCGCCGAGTCCGCAGAACTGCAGAGTCGGTTGTTCGTGGACGCTGCCCGTACGTTCGGCGCGAAGAGCGGATCGGTGATCAGACGCCATGTGGCCCCGATCCTGCTGCCGACCCTGCTCACCGTCGCGACCCTGGACTTCTGCTTCGTCATTCTCGCCGAATCGTCACTGAGCTTCCTGGGCATCGGCATTCAGCCGCCCGACGTCTCCTGGGGCCTGATGGTCTCGCAGGGCCGTACCTACCTGCAGACCGCCTGGTGGCTCTCCTTCTTCCCCGGCCTCGCGATCGTGTTGACGACCGTCTCGGCCACCGTTCTCGCCGCCTGGGCCCGCATCGCCACCGATCCCGCGCAGCGGTGGCGACTCAATGTCCCCCGCTCCAAGCGGTCTCGCCTGATCCCCGCACGAAAGGTCGTCTCATGAGCGCACCGGCAACCAGCGCACCGTCGGCGCGACCCGACACCGGTAGTGTCGCCCTGAACGTACGCGGACTGACCGTCGACCTGCGGACGCCGTCAGGCGTCATTCGCGCCGTCGACAACGTCACCTTCACCGCCCGCCGCGGTGAAACCCTAGCTCTGCTGGGCGAATCCGGCTGCGGGAAGTCCATGACGGCGCAGGCCATCGTCGGGTTGCTCGAGCCGATCGCCGACATCACCGGCGGCTCGGTGGAGATGGGCGACGTCGATTTGGTCACCGCCAAGACCAAGGTGCGACGCACCATCGCGGCCACCGAACTGGCCATCGTCTTCCAGGATGCACTGACCGCACTCAATCCCGTCTACACCGTGGGAACTCAACTGGCCGAGCCGTTTCGGATCCACCGGGGTATGTCGGCCAAGCAGGCGCGAGTCGAAGCGATCGCCCTGATGGCCCGCGTGGGTATCCCCGAGCCCGAATCACGCGCCGACTCCTACCCGCACCAGTTCTCCGGCGGCATGCGGCAACGCCTGCTGATCGCGATGGCTGTGGCCCTGAGTCCGTCGGTACTGCTGGCCGACGAACCGACCACCGCCCTCGACGTGACCGTGCAGGCGCAGATCATGGCACTGCTCAAGGAATTGCGCACCGAGCACGACATGGCCGTCGTCCTGATCACCCACGACCTCGCTCTGGTGGCCGAAGAGGCCGATCGAGTGGCAATCATGTACGCGGGCAACGTCGTCGAAACCGGGTTGGTTTCGGAGGTGTTCGGATCGCCGCGCCACCCCTACACCAAGGGACTGCTCGACTCGGTCCCCGTGCACGCCGTCCGCGGCGAGGATCTCAAATCCATCGGCGGCACCCCGCCGGATCTGCACTCGATCCCCGACGGATGCGTCTACCAGGCACGTTGCCCTCTCGCCCGTGAGATCTGTATCAGTAGCCGCCCGCCGCTCGAATCCGTCGGCAACGGCCGCCTGTCGGCCTGCCACTTCCCGAACGAGGTATCGCGCAATGTCTGAGCAACTGTTGACCGTTCGTGGCCTGAACAAGACCTTCGACGTCGGCCGCGGGAAGCTACGCGCTCTGGACTCCATCGACCTCGACCTGCGGCGGGGCGAAACCCTCGGCCTGGTCGGCGAATCCGGCTGCGGCAAGTCCACTCTCGCGCGGACGTTGATGATGCTCGAACGCCCGGACTCGGGCACCGTCGCCTTCGACGGCACGGATCCGTTCGCGCTCCGCGGCAAGGAACTCCTCGCCTGGCGCCGCCGCGTACAGATGGTGTTCCAGGATCCGTACGGTTCACTGAACTCACGCATGACGGCCGGGGACATCATCGGCGAGCCGTGGCGAACCCACAAGAGCCTGTACAAGACTCGACGTGACCGCTCCGCGCGGGTGCGTGAGCTGCTGCACCTGGTGGGCTTGCGACCGAGCGACGAGAACCGGTTCCCTCAGGAGTTCTCCGGCGGTCAGCGGCAGCGCCTCGGCATCGCGCGAGCTCTGGCACTGAACCCCGACGTCATCATCTGCGACGAGCCGGTGTCGGCTCTCGATCTCTCGGTCCAGGCCCAGGTGCTCAACCTGCTCAACGATCTGCAGAAGCAACTCGGCATCTCCTACGTCTTCATCTCGCACGATCTCTCGGTGGTCCGGCACGTCGCCGACCGAGTCGCGGTGATGTACCTGGGCCGCATCGTCGAATCCGGAGCCACCGAGGCAGTATTCGATCGGCCCGCCCACCCCTACACCGCAGCGTTGATGTCGGCCGCACCCACACTCGACGCGTCGAGCCGCGGGGACAAGATTCTGCTGAAAGGCGAGGTGCCGTCGCCACTGAATCCGCCGTCGGGATGCCGTTTCCGTACTCGCTGCTGGAAGGCGACCGACCTGTGCGCGAGCGACGCACCACCCGTCGCACACGACGCCGACGAGGCCGATCATGTTGCCGAATGCCATTATCCGCTCGTGGCAGGAAATCTCGGTCTCGTCGCCGCCGGAACATGACACTCACGCACCTGAGTGTCACCGGCTTCGTCGTCGTCGCGCTCACGATCTTCTTCGCATCCGCGATGCAGGCGTCGATCGGCTTCGGCATGGGCATGCTGGCCGCCCCCATCGTGGCCATCGTCGACCCCGGACTGGTACCGGGAACGCTGATCATGCTCGCGGTCGTGGTCAGCGTGCTCGTACTGGTACGCGACCGGACGGCTCTCGATCTCTCGGGAGCCGGGTGGGCACTCGCCGGACGACTCCCCGGCTCGGTGGTGGGTGCGCTGCTACTGGTCCTGTTGCCCGAACGCGGGCTGGCGATACTGTTGGCACTCGTGGTCCTGGGCGGCGTCGCGCTGACGTCGTTCGGCTGGGTTCCGTTGCCGCACAGACGTAATCTCGTCGTCGCCGGGGCCGCGTCGGGAGTTCTGGGAACCGCCACCTCCATCGGTGGGCCACCGATGGCTCTGGTGTGGCAAGGCAACTCCGGAGCCGAACTCCGCAGCACGATGAGTTGCTTCTTCCTCGTCGGCTCGATCATCTCCATCGCGGTGTTGACGGTGGCCGGAGCGGTGAACAGCCACACCGCCACGCTGTTCGCGTTCCTGGCCCCGGCGACAGTTCTGGGGTTCCTGCTCTCTCGGGTGATCAACCGAGTTCTCGATCGACGACGCCTACGTATCACGGCAATCGCCGTCTCGGCCGTGGGCGCGATCGTGCTCGTCGTCCAACAAGTACTGGCCCTGACGTGAGTGAAGCGTCACGTGTTGCATCGGCTCCAGTGGGTAACCGGATCCGATGACTACGAACACCACGCGCGCGTTGATCGTCGGCGCCACCGGCATTTCCGGGCAGGCGCTGTGCCGCGCAGCACTCGATGCAGGCTGGACCACCTACGGACTGAGTCGTAGCGGCAGTACCCCCGTCGACGGCGTCGTGCCGGTCGCGGCGGATCTGCTCGACCCGCAGTCCCTCGAGGAAGCGCTGAAGGACGTCCGCCCCGAGGTCGTGTTCTTCACCGCGTGGATGAAGAAGGACTCCGAGCAGGAGAACATCGAGGTCAACTCGGCGACCCTACGCAATGTGCTCGATGTTCTCGGCCCCCTCGATTCGGTGAAGCACGTCGCGCTGATGACCGGACTCAAGCATTACCTCGGCCCGTTCGATGCATACGGTGAGGCCGTGATGGCCGAGACGCCGTTCCACGAAACCGAGGACCGCCTCGACACGCCGAACTTCTACTACGCGCAGGAAGACGAACTGTTCGCCGGCGCAGACAAATACGGGTTCGGATGGAGTGTGCACCGCGCTCACACCGTCTCCGGTTTTGCCGTGGGCAACGCGATGAACATGATGCTGACGCTGTCCGTCTACGCGTCGATCTGTAAGGAACTGGGCGAGAAGTTCGTCTTCCCCGGCTCCGAAACCCAGTGGAACGGCTTGACCGACCTCACCGACGCCGACCTGCTCGCCGAGCAGATGGTCTGGGCCGCAACCGACGACAACGCGCGCAACGAGGCGTTCAACATCGCCAACGGTGACGTCTTTCGCTGGCGCTGGCTGTGGCCGCAGTTCGCCGAGCACTTCGGTGTCGAACCCGAAGGCTTCGACACCGAACCGCGTTCCCTCGAACCCCGCATGTCCGACGCGGCCGCCGCGTGGAAGCGCATCGCCGAGAAGCACGATCTGGTCGAGAGCGATGTCTCCCGGCTGGCGTCGTGGTGGCACACCGACGGTGACCTCGGCCGCGACATGGAATGCCTGACAGACATGAACAAGTCCAAGAAGGCCGGCTTCCTGGGCTTCCGATCCACGCCCGATGCCATCGCCTCGGTGATTCAGCGTTACCGAGATGCGCGCCTGATTCCCTGAGCGGCTGCGCCGCATGTGCGTGGAAACTCGACCGCTGCTACGAGTTTCCACTCACATGCGCGTAGCGCTCTCGCACCGCCGGCGTGGGGTCTGCCTCGTATGTCTTCGAGGTGGCCTGCGCCCAGGTCGGCGGCTCACTGGTCCCGGCCAAAGTCCATGCTGCCTGGCGCGCTGCCCCGTCGGCGACGTATTCACCGGGCTCGGGTACGGCCACCGGCACCCCGAGAATTGCCGGGGCCAAGGCTCGGAGCGCCGCGGACTTGGCACCGCCGCCGATGAGCAGTACTCGCTGCACGTCCACTCCCTGTGCACGCAGGTAGTCGATACCGTCGGCCAGTCCGCACAGCAGTCCTTCGACGGCAGCGCGAGCCAGGTGGCCCGGAGTCGAATTGTTCAGTCGTAGTCCATGAATCGCACCGGACGCGTCGGGGAGATTGGGCGTCCGCTCGCCCTCGAAGTACGGCACCATCACCACACCGTCGCTCGTCGTCGACAGAGCCAACCGCGACAACTCGTCGTGATCGACGCCCAGCATTCGCGCCGTCGCATCGAGGACACGCGCCGCGTTGAGCGTGCACACCAACGGCAGCTGACGCCCGGTGGCGTCGGCGAATCCGGCGACCAGGCCCGAACCGTCGGCCGCGGCTGCGGTGGTCACCGCCGAGACGACGCCGGACGTGCCGATCGAGACCACCACATCACCGGGCTGCGCATCGAGGGCAAGCGCCGCCGCGGCATTGTCTCCGGTACCCGGGCCGATCAGCGCACCGGCGGCAGTGTGGCCTATCGCCTCGTTCGGCGCTGCCACGCGGGGCAGCAATGGGTTGCGGCCACGAAAACCCAGCTGCAACAGATCCGTTCGATACTCGTTCGTGGCCGCCGAGAAGTATCCGGTGCCGCTCGCATCGCCGCGGTCGGTGGCCAAGGCGTCGAGCCCCGACGCACCACCGAGCTGCCAGCCGATCCAATCGTGTGGAAGGCACACCGCCGCAGCGCGATCGGCGTTGTCGGGCTCGTTGTCGGCGAGCCACCGCAGCTTGGCGACGGTGATCGAGGCCAACGGAACCACGCCGACCGCGTCGGCCCAGGCCTGACCGCCGTTGCCACCGGTCTTCTCGCCGAGTTCCGCGATCAGATCTTCTGCCGCCTGGGCCGACCGAGTGTCGTTCCACAGCAATGCTTTACGGACCACGGATCCATTGTCGTCGAGGCAGACCATGCCGTGTTGTTGCGCGCCGACCGACACCGCAGCGACATCGTCCAGCCCGCCGGCGGCGTCGACGGCCTCGTCGAGTGCTTCCTTCCACCGCTGCGGGTCGATCTCGGTGCCGTCGGGATGACCGGCACGGCCGTGACGCACCAACTCCCCTGTGTCGGCATCGCGAACAAAAACCTTGCACGATTGGGTGGAAGAGTCGATTCCGGCAACGAGAGCCACGATGAGCTGGTCCTTTCGTACGCAAGTGTGACCTACGACCCTACCCGCGGGGAGTGGCCGCCTCGGTCACCAGCGTGCGTGCACAGGCGATGGCCTGCGGGGTGGTGTCGAAGACGTGTCGAGCGTCGTCGTCCCTGGTGGTGAACACACCCAGGGCCGCGAGGGGACGCAGATGCTCGGGCTTGGCACCGGAGATCAGGACGGTGATGTGTCGGTGTTCGAGTTCGGTGATGGTGTCCTTGAGAACAATTGCGCCGGTGGCGTCGATCGTGGTGACTCGGGACATGCGCAGGATCACCACCTTCACGTCCGAGACGTCGGCGAGTTCGGGCAGGAAGCTGTGCGCGGCACCGAAAAACAGCGCACCGTCGATGCGGTACGCGACGATGTGTTCCCGCAGCAGGTCGCCTTCTTCCTTCGAGACCGCATCGAGTGTGTTCAACGGGACCTGCTCGACCGTGGCCGATCGCGCAATGGCCCGGAGAGCCAGGACGGCAGCGAACCCGACGCCGACCGCCACCGCCGTCACGAGATCGAGGACCACCGTGACGAGGAAGGTGGCCGCCATCACCACGGTATCCCCGCGGCCGGCGCGGGTGATCGCCCGGATGGACGCGGTCTCGACCATCCGCACCGTGGTTGCGAGCAGCACTCCGGCCAGGGCTGCAAGCGGGATATCGGCGACCAACCCCGCCGCGGAGTACATGATGGCGGCGAGGATCACCGCGTGGGTGAGGGCCGCGAGCCTGGTGCGGGCACCGGATCGAACGTTGACCGCAGTCCGGGCGATGGCACCTGTGGCGGGGATGCCCCCGAACAGGGGTGCGGCGATGTTCGCAAGGCCCTGTCCGACCAACTCCCGGTCGGGGTTGTGGCGAGCGCCGACGCCCATCGAGTCCGCGGCGGTGGCGGACAGCAACGATTCCAGGGCAGCCAGAGCGGCGACGGCACACGCCGGGACCAGCAACGCCGTCACGTCACCCAGGTGGAAAAAGCCCAGGCTCGGGGCGGACAACGACGACGGAATGGTGCCGATGCGGGCGATGTCCAGATCGCAGCTGGGTGGCCACGGTAGCGGCAGCAACCGCGACCAGTGAGAACGGGATCTTCGGTGCCAGGCGGCCGCCGACGAGCATGACGATCGCGACGGCGATCGCCACAGCGGGGGTGAGGATGCTTGCATGCGCGACGAACGAACGGACAGCATCGAACGCGGACTGCCAGACCTTGTCGCCTTCCGCGTCCGTAATGCCCAGCGCCGACGGAACCTGTTGCAGTGCAATGACAACGGCAATGCCCGCGGTGAATCCTTCGATGACGGGCGCGGGCATGTACCGCACGGCTCGGCCGATTCCTGCTACCGCGAGCACCAACAGAATGATGCCGGCCAGCAGCCCGACCGCGAGCACTCCCGTCGGCCCGTATTCGGCGACGATCGGGACCAGCACCACCGTCATCGCACCGGTCGGACCCGATACCTGAAACCGTGAGCCACCGAATACCGCGGCCACGACTCCCGCGATGATGGCGGTGGTCAGTCCCGCCGCTGCACCCAGCCCGGTGCTGACTCCGAATCCGAGCGCGAGGGGCAGCGCCACCAGCGCCACGATGAGGCCGGCGAGAAGATCCGAACCGGGTGCGCGTAGCGCGGGCTTCCACTCGCTCCAGCGGGGTAGAAGGGCGGATACCGCCCTCAAGGCGTCGTTCGTACGGGTGCGTTTCGTCGGTTCGGACATGCGACGATTCCTGAAAGCTCATCGTTCTTGATCCAGTTGATTGCTAAGTTTAGCAAGTAATGAATCAGATGCGGAGAGATGCTGCACACCTCCCTCGACGGTCGGCTCAGGTGCGCGATCCGGACTCGCCGTCCAGCAGTTCCACCTGGTTGGCCACCACGCCGGTCAATATCTCCCGGGCCACCACGAGGAGGTCCGCCACTTTGGGCGATGTCAGCGTGTACGACACCGACAATCCCTCCCGAGTGCCCTCGATGAGACCCGCGCGACGCAGAATCGACAGCTGCTGCGACAGATTTGCCGGCTCGATGCCCACCTCGGGCAGCATCTCGGACACTGCGTGTTCGCGTTCGCTCAACAGTTCCAGCACTCGAATGCGCGCGGGATGAGCCAACGTCTTGAAGAAGTCGGCCTTCATTCTGTACAGCGGTCGACTCGAATCCGTGGTCATGACGTCCTTCCGCTTCGCCGAGCACTGCGAAGCAGGCTACTTGCGAACACTAGCAATCAGCCACCGAGAAGGACGACCTCAGTGCCCCTGCCGAAACTCCGCTACCTTCACTGGCATGCGCGGAGAACCCGAGGAATCCACCGACTTCAGGCTGACCGTGGCCACCGCGGCCCTGGATCTGTTCTCGGTCAAGGGCTACGACTCGACGACGGTGGACGACATCGCGGTGGCGGCCGGAATCTCGCGTCGAACGTTCTTCCGGCAGTTCCGCGCCAAGGAAGACGTCGTCTTCGCCGATCACGAGATCCTGCTCGAGCAGGTCGGCGCTCTGCTCGCGGCCGACACCGGCGACCCATGGCAGGCCGTCTGCGATGCCGCACAGTTGGTGTACGAGCGATTCTCGGACTGGAAAGAGATGTCGCGGCTGCGATATCAGGTGGTGCATCGAATTCCCGCCCTGCGCGATCGCGAGATCGTCACCGTGTTCCGCTACGACCGTCTCTTCGTCGAATACCTGCAGCGGGCGCTTCCCGACCACCCTCATCTGGAGATCCTGCAGTTCTCCGCCTCGGTGACCGCGACCCACAACTACTTTCTACGACGGATGATTCGCGACGGCCTGCCGACGTCCGTCACCGACTTGCGCGCAGCGTTGGCGCAGGTCCGCGCCCAGTCCTCGGGAGACGTCGTGGTCGCGACATTCCCGCGGGGCACGTCCGTGAACACCGTCGCCGACGCGTTGGCCCGCCACCTTCCGGAGTGACGCCCACCCAAGGTGGCACTCAGTGCCGCCTTGGCGAGCCCCACCCTTGAATCGAGGCCGGTCCGGTCGTACACTGGGGTGAAGCTTGGCACTGAGTGCCCTTTCTGGGCAGTGCTGTACCCCCGACATCGCGAGGAGCGTGGCCGACATGGCCGGAAATCCCGACTTCGATCTCTACCAGTCACCCGAGGAGCACGAGGAGCTGCGCGCAGCGATCCGGGCCCTGTCGGAGAAGGAGATCGCCCCGTACGCCAAGGAGGTCGACGAGGACTCGCGCTTCCCGCAGGAGGCGCTCGATGCCCTCAACGCGTCCGGCTTCAACGCCGTGCATGTTCCCGAGGAGTACGACGGTCAGGGTGCCGACTCGGTTGCCGCCTGCATCGTCATCGAAGAGGTCGCCCGCGTCTGCGGCTCGTCCTCACTGATTCCCGCCGTCAACAAGCTCGGCACGATGGGCCTCATCCTCAAGGGCTCCGAGGAGCTAAAGAAGCAGGTTCTGCCCTCGCTCGCAGGCGGCGCGATGGCGTCGTACGCACTGTCCGAGCGCGAAGCCGGCTCCGACGCCGCCAGCATGCGCACCCGCGCGAAGGCCGACGGGGACGACTGGATCCTCAACGGCTCCAAGTGTTGGATCACCAACGGCGGCAAGTCCGACTGGTACACCGTCATGGCCGTCACCGATCCCGACAAGGGTGCCAACGGCATCAGCTCGTTCATCGTGCACAAGGACGACGAAGGATTCGTCGTCGGCCCCAAGGAGAAGAAGCTCGGCATCAAGGGTTCGCCCACTGCCGAGCTCTACTTCGAGAACTGCAAGATCCCCGGAGACCGCATCATCGGTGAGCCCGGCACCGGGTTCAAGACCGCGCTCGAAACCCTCGACCACACCCGGCCCACCATCGGCGCACAGGCCGTCGGCCTCGCTCAGGGCGCTCTCGACGCAGCCATCGCATACACCAAGGACCGCAAGCAGTTCGGCACGTCGATCTCGAGCTTCCAGGCCGTGCAGTTCATGCTCGCCGACATGGCAATGAAGGTCGAAGCTGCCCGCCTGATGGTTTACAGCTCCGCAGCACGCGCCGAGCGCGGCGAGAAGAACCTCGGATTCATCTCTGCCGCAGCGAAGTGCTTCGCCTCCGATGTCGCGATGGAGGTCACCACCGACGCCGTCCAGCTCTTCGGCGGTGCCGGCTACACCACCGACTTCCCCGTCGAGCGCATGATGCGCGACGCCAAGATCACGCAGATCTACGAGGGCACCAACCAGATTCAGCGTGTCGTCATGTCGCGGGCGCTGCTCAAATGAGCAACATCGAACTCGTAGGCGTCATCGGCGGCGGCACCATGGGTGCCGGTATCGCCGAAATGTGCGCCCGCTCCGGTAGCTCGGTGCTGATCCTGGAAACCAGCCAGGGCACCGCCGACGCCGCCGAAGCACGCCTGGACAAATCGTTCGCGCGGGCCGTCAAGTCCGGCCGCATCGACGCCGACGCGGCCGAGAAAGCCCGCGCCGCAATCTCGTTGACGCTCGATATCAACCATTTTGCCGATCGCGACCTCGTGATCGAGGCGGCACCGGAGATCGAATCGCTGAAGCTGGATCTGTTCGGCAAGCTCGATTCCATCGTCAAACCCGAAGGAATCCTGGCGACGAACACCTCGTCGATCCCCGTCATCAAGATGGCCAACGCGACGAAGCGACCCGACCAGGTCGTCGGAGTGCACTTCTTCAACCCCGTACCGGTACTGCCGTTGGTCGAAATCGTCGTCAGCCTCCTCACCAGCGAAGAGACCGTCGACGCCGTCACCGATTACGCGGCGAACACCCTGGGCAAGAAGACGATTCGTGCGGGTGACCGTGCGGGATTCATCGTCAACGCATTGCTCATCCCCTACATGGTCTCGGCCATCCGGATGCTCGAATCCGGCTTCGCCAGCGCCGAGGACATCGACGACGGCATGGTCAACGGTTGCGCCCACCCCATGGGACCGTTGCGTCTGACCGACACCGTCGGCCTCGACGTCACCCTCGCGGTCGCAGAATCGCTGTACGCCGAATTCCGCGAGCCGCATTACGCTCCGCCCCCGCTGCTGCAGCGCATGGTGGACGCGGGAATGTTGGGTCGCAAGAGCGGCAAGGGTTTCTACACGTACTCCTAGCCCACAGCCTTGCTTTCCGGCACGCCCCCCCTTCCGGATCAATGCGGCATTCAGCTACTCCAAGTAGCTGAATGCCGCATTCATCCGTTGGTGGGGATGGTGTGAACTTGGGGGATGGCGTGAACCAGGGAGAGACCCGACTCAGTTTGTTTGCGGGCGACTCTGGGCATTCGGCGTGAAGACGGAATCGAGCAGCAGGTTCCCCACGCAATGAATACCAGGTTCGGAGACGACCCCATCGTGAGTGATCAGTACACCTTCACCAATCCCGTCACGCAGTACCGCCAGGACGGATTCCCTGAGCAGCACCAGGATCCGCCCGGTCTCGCTGCCGATCTACAACCCCTGGCCGACCACGGCGAGCAGACGTACCGCGGGTCCGGACGGCTGACCGGCCGTAAGGCCCTGATCACCGGTGCCGACTCCGGCATCGGCCGTGCGGCCGCCATCGCCATTGCCCGCGAGGGTGCCGACGTAGTTCTCAACTACCTGCCGTCGGAGGAGAAGGACGCTCAGGACGTCGCCCGGCTGGTTCGCGACGCCGGTCGCACCGCCGTCCTGGCACCGGCAGACCTCACCGATGAGAAAGCTGCCCGCGCCCTCGTGCATACCGCCGTCGACGAGCTCGGCGGCCTGGACCTGTTGATCAACGTTGCAGGCAAGCAGCAGTTCGTCGAGGATCTGGCGGATCTCACGTCGGAGCAGTTCGACCAGACCTTCAAAACCAATGTGTACGCACTGTTCTGGATCATTCAGGAAGCGGTGCCGCACATGCCTGCCGGCTCGACGATCGTGAACACCAGCTCCATCCAGGCGTACACCCCCTCGCCCGGACTGGTGGATTACGCGACGACGAAGATGGCCATCAACACCATCAGCAAGGCTCTCGCGCAGCAGTTGGCACCGAAGGGGATTCGGGTCAATGTCGTTGCACCGGGCCCATTCTGGACTCCACTGCAGGCCGCGGGCGGGCAGCCGACGTCGGCACTGCCGGAATTCGGCAAGGAAACCCCACTGGGCCGGGCCGGTCAGCCGGCCGAGATCGCCGGCGCGTACGTGTACCTGTCCTCAGCGGAATCGGGATACGTCACCGGCGACACCCTCAACGTCAACGGCGGAATGCCGACGCCGTAGTCGCCTTCGCGCTCTGCGTGAATGGACCATTCACACCCGTCTGGGCTCGTGAATGGTCCATTCACGCGTTCGGGAGACGTCAGTCCTTCGGGCCACCGGCTGCGTAGACGACCTGACCCGAGATGAAGCCGGCACCCTCGCTGACGAAGAACGACGCCAGGTGGGCGATATCGTCGGGATGTCCGACGCGATTGACCGGGATCTGCGACGCCGCAGCAGCTTTGAAGTCGTCGAACGACATTCCGACCCGCTCGGCGGTGGCTGCCGTCATCTCTGTTTCGATGAATCCGGGGGCGATGGCGTTGGCGGTGACGCCGAACTTGCCGAGCTCGATGGCGAGAGTCTTGGTGAATCCCTGCATGCCGGCCTTGGCCGCGGAGTAGTTTGCCTGGCCGCGATTGCCCAGGGCCGAGGTGCTCGACAGGTTGACGATGCGGCCCCACTTGGCGTCGATCATGTGCTTCTGCACTGCACGCGTCATCAGGAACGAGCCGCGCAGGTGTACGCCGAGCACGGAATCCCAGTCCTGCACCGTCATCTTGAACAGGAGGTTGTCGCGGGTGATGCCAGCGTTGTTGATCAGTACGGTCGGTGCACCGAACTCGCTCGCGATGCGGTCGACTGCAGTCTGCACCGACTCCTCGTCGGCCACGTTCGCGCCGATGGCCACGGCCTGCCCGCCTGCGGACTCGATCGCACCGACGGTGTCGCTGCATGCGGCCTCGTCGAGGTCGACCACCGCGACGCCGAAACCGTCCTTGGCCAGTCGCTTGGCCACTGCTGCACCGATGCCCCGGGCACTACCGGTAACGATGGCCGTCTTGATCTGATCGCTCACGAATATCTCCTGACACAACGCCGAATCGAATTATCTGTCATCTGTTTCTACCAACCCCGGCGGCGCAGTCAGTACGCAGCCACCGCTCCGTCGAGTGCTTTCTGCATTCCCCCTGCCACCACCCGGGTGATGTCGATCGGTTTCTGGGGCAGATCGGTGATGGGCGTATCGAAGTAGACGCTCGCCTGCTTCACTTTCGCCGAGCCGGGGCCGTAACTCAGTCCGATGCAGATCAACGTCGGCTCGACGCCGAGTTTGCGGGCCCGCATCGCGATGTGGCCGATTCCGCTGCCGACGTGTTGCACCGTCGTCGGGTCCTCGAGGTTGCAGGTGCCTTCCGGGAACACCGCGAGGTCGTCGCCGCGCTTCATTCTTTCGGCACTGATGTCCATCATGCGGTTGCCTGCCGCGCTGACTGCCCGCATCCCGTGATTCTTGCCGCGAAAGACGGGAATGCCGCCCATCATGTCGATTCGCTTGCGCTGCTTGGGGTCCTGGAACAATTCGTCCTTCGCGAGCACTCTGGTGCGCCCGATCACCGGACGCAGCGGCGACGCCCAGGCCGCCGCTGCGAGGGTGTAGGGATCACTCTCGGTGAGGTGATTGACCGCGATGAGCAGACGCGTGTTGTCGTACACCAGACGCCGCAGCTCCTCCTGGGCACCGTCGGAGTACGACACCCGCGGGCGGAAGCGTCGGGCGAGGGCGGCGTACGCCAGCCTCGCAACCTGACGATTCTGCTGATGACGCAGATAGAAGTCGTACACCGTCTCGTCGTTCTCGAGAATTACCGCAGGCCGATCCATGACGCGAGCTTAGCCTCACTCGCGCGAGGAGCCCATAGCCCGGATGCCGACGATCAACCCGACCGCCGCGGTGGCTACGGCTGCGACGACACCTGCCGTCACCGTCGAACTCGCGAAGTCTCCGGCGAACAGTGCACGTTCGGCGTCGACGAGATATCCGAGCGGGTTGATGTTCACCAGGAACTGCATCCACACCGGTGCGGCCGTCAGCGGCAACATCGTGCCCGAGAGGATCAGCAGCGGGAACATCAACGTCTGCTGAATGGACCAGAACACCCAATCCTGTCCGCGCACAGCCAAAGCCAACGCGTAGGACAGCGCGCCGAGCCCGACGCCGAACACCCCGAGCAGCACGATTCCCACAGCGGCACCGATCGGATTCACGGACAACCCCAGCGGCAATGCGACCAGAACGATCAACACGGCCTGCGCAGCGAGCGGCACCATTTCCTTGAACGCCCGCCCGACGAGCAGGGCAGATCGCGGCAACGGGGTCACCAACATTCGCTCGTGAGAACCCTGCTGCAACTCGGCCAGCAGATTGGAGCCCGTCATGGAAGTGCCGAAGATGGTGATCATCGCGAGAACACCCGGCACGAACCAGTCCCAGACACTTCCGTCGCCGAGACCGGGGACATCGGTGAGCAGTGGGCCGAACAGAGCGAGCAGGATCAGCGGTTGGACGAGACTGAAGATGACGGTGAACGGATCGCGCACCATCGGCCGCAATTCCCGACCCATCACCAGAGTGCTTCCGGAGAGAACGTTCATCGGAGTTCTCCTGCCACGCTCGCGTTGTCGAGGGCTGCGGCACTTTCCCGAAGACTACGGCCGGTCAGTCCGAGGAACACGTCGTCGAGAGTCGGTCGGGTCATGTCCGCAGTATGGACGCGGATACCGTGTAACTCGCTCCGCCGCACCACTTCCGGGAGAACGACTTCGGCGCGTCCGACACGCAGGTTCAGCCGCGAACCGGATCTCGTGACGTCTCTGATGCCGTCGATGCCGGCGAGAAGCGGAAGGAGCGCCGACGCGTCGGACACGGTGAGAACGATCAGATCGCCTGCCAGTTCCGATTTCAGCGACGCGGCGGTGTCGTCGGCGATGACGGTTCCGCGGTCGACGACGATGACCCGCTCGGCCATCGAATCGGCCTCGTCGAGGTAGTGGGTGGTCAGAACGATGGTCGTGCCCATCTCGCGTCGTAGCCGGAGGATGTGACCCCACAGGTTGGCCCGACTCTGCGGGTCCATTCCGGTGGTCGGCTCGTCGAGGAACAACAGTGCCGGTCGGTGCACCAGCCCCAGGGCGATATCGAGTCGGCGACGCTGTCCGCCGGAGAGCGTCGAGACGGTGCGCGAGCGCAGTTCGCCGAGCTCGAGTGCGTCGATCAATTCGTCTGCGCGAGTTCGTGATCGCTGACGAGTCATGCCGTAGCACAGGCCTTGCACGACGAGTTCGTCACGCACGCGCTGGTTGTGTCCCGCGCCGTTTCCCTGCCCCACATAGCCGAGACTGCGCCGGACACTGTCCCGGTCCCTGCCCACGTCGAACCCCGCGATCCGGGCCGAACCCGACGTCGGTGCCAGCAGCGTGGTGAGCATTCGCAGCGTGGTCGACTTGCCTGCACCGTTGGGGCCGAGGAGAGCGACCAGTTCTCCCTCACCGATCGTCAGATCGATGCCGCGCACCGCCTCCACGGTCTTCTTGCCCTGCCGAAAAGTCTTGGTCAATCCCGATGTTTCGATCATCTCGTGCGCCCCTCGTCGTATCGGTGAATCCGTACGAGAGGAGACGCTAGAAACGATCGCGGTCAGCTACGGTCCGCGATGCTCGGCGCGAGCGAACTAGCCGAACACCGGGAACTTGCGCTTGCTGGCGAGCTCGTCCATGCCGGCCTGAATACTGGCGCGGACCTCGTCGTATTTCGCGTCGACGTAGGCCTCGTCGTCACAGCGCGACGGATCGTGGTCGAGCTCGACCGGAGGCATGAACCGGGTTCGGATCTTGGCCGGCAACGGAATCTGCGGCAGCGCGGCAGGCGCGATGATCCACGGCAGCGAGATGGCGATGGGAAAGACCTTCAGGCGCGCAAACCTGTCCAGTCCGAGCGCTTTTGCGAGCTTGTCGCCTCGAATGAGCACCGGCATGGCGTCGGCCCCGCCCACGGTCGCCACCGGCACGATGGGCACACCCATCCGGATCGCAAGCTTGACGAAACCGGTACGACCACCCAGTGTCGCCTCGTCACGCTTGCTCCACGGACGCAGCGAATCGACCTCACCACCGGGCCACACGATCACGTCTCGGCCCTCGGCCAATGCGGTCGACATCGAGTCCGGAGCCGCCGGCAACACACCCATGGATCGAAAGACCTTGCCGATCAACGGAAATGCCATCAGCGCGTCGTGCGCAGTGCCGTGCAGGATTCGCTTGTCGCCGAAATGCCGCCACCACTGCGCACCCACCGTCCACGCGTCCCACACGAACGGCGCACCCGAATGCACTCCGACGACCAGAACCGGCGACTCGGGAATCGTCTCCCAACCGTCGATCTCCATCCGGAAGTAGCGATCCATCACCCCGTTCCAGAGCTTCTGCTGACGGTCCATCGCCACGGTGTTCTGATCGTCGAGATCCCAATTTCCTGCACGGTCGGCGACCACGGACCCGAGGCCCCCCGACGCCTTCTCGCGTCGCTCCTTCATCTTCAGCCGAGCCGCTGCGGCATAGCGCTGCGCTTGCTCGCGTAGAGCGTCCTTCGAAGGCTTGTCGGAGCTGTCCCCACCCACTACGTGATCCCCATCACTCATACCCGCACGGTACTCCACCACGAACTCCAGGTCCGACGACCGTGCTCGGTATCCCCGCGCGGGCACCGAGCTGTCCGTTATGGTCGAATCTCCAGCCGAGTGAACGAGGTACACAGATGGATCCGATCGAACCGGCGTACGGGACGACTCCCCTACTCCTGATCGCCGCAGCAGCCGTCGCAGTTCTGCTGTTCCTGATCATGAAGGTGAAACTGCACGCCTTCGTCTCGCTGGTTCTGGTCAGCGCCGTCACCGCCGTCGCAGCGGGCATTCCACTGGCAGACGTGCCGTCGGCATTGCTCTCGGGCTTCAGTTCCACCCTCGGTTCGGTCGCTCTACTCGTCGCCCTGGGTGTGATGGTCGGCAGACTGCTCGAAATCACCGGTGGCGCTCAAGTATTGGCCGATACCCTGATCAACCGATTCGGAGCCAAGCGCGCACCGCTCGCCCTCGGTGTCGCCGCGCTGATCTTCGGCTTCCCCATCTTCTTCGACGCCGGACTCGTCGTCTTCCTACCGATCATCTTCACAGTCGCCAAGCGCTTCGGCGGGTCGGTGCTGCTGTACGCGCTGCCGACCGCAGGCGCGTTCGCCGCGATGCACGCCATCGTTCCCCCGCACCCCGGCCCCGTCGCCGCCACGGAACTCCTCGGCGGAGATATCGGTTCGGTGCTTCTCGTCGGAGTTCCCGTCGCCGTCGTCTCCTGGTTCGTCGGCTCCTACCTCGTCGGTACCCAGCTCGGCAAACGATTCGTCACCGCGCCTGCCGACCTCTTCGCAGCCGGGTCGCAGAACTCCGAAGAACACGACAAGGAGATGGCCGCACTCCGCGACCCCGCCCCCAAGTTCGCTGCGGTGCTGCTCATCCTGCTGACGCCGTTGGTCCTCATCTCGCTCAACACCGTCGTCAACACGCTGACCACCTCGGGTGTGCTGACCGGAGACGAAACCTGGGCAGCGGCCCTGACTCTCATCGGTCAGACGCCCATCGCGCTGCTCATCACCTTGCTGCTGGCTCTGTTCATCCTCGCGCCGGGACGCTTCCCCGTCGCCGACGGTGCCAAGTACATGGATCAGGCCCTCGGGCCGATCTGCTCGATCATCCTGATCACCGGTGCCGGCGGCATGTTCGGCGGAGTACTTCGGGCCAGTGGCATCGGCCAGTCTCTGACCGCCTCGTTGTCCGATCTCGGACTGCCGATCCTGTTGCAGGCCTTCCTGATCGCCACCGCGCTACGCGTGGCGCAGGGTTCGGCCACCGTCGCCTTGACCACCACCGCCGGGCTGATCTCGGTCCAGGTCGCCGAGCTCGATCTGAGCAATTTCAAGATCGCGCTGTTGGTGTTCGCACTGGCTGCCGGAGCCACCGTGCTCTCCCACGTCAACGACTCCGGCTTCTGGCTCGTCAGCCGCTTCTTCGGCATGGACGAGAAAACCACCCTCAAGACCTGGACGGTCATGGAAACGACACTGGGACTGGCGATATTCGCCCTCGCATCACTGCTGTGGGTGGTGTTCTAGCGCTTCATCCAAGCCGCCGTCACTGCACCGGAACGAGGATTCTCCACGCCCCCAGTGCGAGTGCGCCGACGGTGACGACGAGAAACAGTCCGACCCAGACGATGCCGGGCAGGAAGGTGAGCCGAGCCAGTTGATCGGCGTCGGAGTCCCGCGCCCGTCCGGCACTTCGGGATTTCTGCAGTTCGAGAACGGGGCGCGGACCGGCGATCAGCAGGAAGAACGTGATGAAGTACGCCGCAGCGACCTGCTGTTCCCCGGTACCCCACCAGGATACGACGAACAGCAGCCCACCGACGGTGACGAGAGACAGCAGTCCGTAGATATTACGAATCATCAACAGCATCAACGTAATCGAGATGATGCCGATCCACAACACCGCCGACGCCCGCTGTGTACCCAGCACCAGAGCGGCTCCGAGTCCGAGAAGCGACGGCCCGACGTAGCCCGCGAAAGTCATGGCGATGACCCCGAGACCGGTGGGCTTGCCCTTGGAGATCGCGACGCCGGACGTATCCGAATGCAGCCGAAGACCCATCAACTGACGCCCGGTGATCAACGCGACGAACAGGTGCGCACCCTCGTGCGCGATGGTCACCACATTGCGTGCAATCCGCCAGGTCTGCGGCAACACGACGATGACGAGCGCCGCCAGGGCAGCCACTTGGACGATCCACACGGGTGGATCAGGACTCACCGCGGAAATGCGGTCCCAGAATTCGTTCACACCACACCCTATGTGAGCGGAACTTCGTAGCAGACTACGAAGTTCCGCTCACATGGGTCACCTCAGGACGCGCGCGCCTCGGCCTTGGCGCGTTCGCGGGCCAGCGAGCGATCTCGCATCTCCTCGAACTTGGTGGCCTGGCGCTCGAGGTCTTCGAGGAACGCGGCGAGTTCTTCACGCTTGTTCTCACCGCGTGCGGTGAAGTCGTTGCGCTCGAACACTTGCCACTTGCGCAGCACGGGCCAGACGACGTCTTCGAGGTGCTGACGCAGGTCGTAGATGCCGTGCTTGGCCATCAACACACCGTTGCGGCGGAAGTTCGGCATGCCGGCACCGGGCATGACGAAGTTCGTCACGATGTCGGAGACGGCCTGCAACGTCTGATCCGGCGAGATGTCCATCGCTGCGCCGGTGATATTGCGGTAGAAGATCATGTGCAGGTTCTCGTCGGCGGCGATGCGCTGGAGCATGCGGTCGGCGATCGGGTCGTCACAGACCTTGCCGGTGTTGCGGTGCGAGACACGGGTCGCGAGTTCCTGGAACGTCACGTACGCCACCGAGTGCAACAGACCGACCCCTGCGCCGGCGGGCGACGCGTAGCCGTTGGTCATGTGGATCATGCGGGCTTCTTCGAGGGCGACGGGATCGACGCCTCGGGTGACGACGAGGTAGTCGCGCATGACGATGCCGTGACGGTTCTCTTCGGCAGTCCAGCGGCCGACCCACGTTCCCCAGGCACCGTCCCGGGAGAAGTTCTCGGCGATCTCACGGTGGTAGGACGGCAGATTGTCCTCGGTGAGCAGGTTGGTGATCATCGCGGCCTGCGCGACGTCGGAGAGCTTGGACTGCCCCGGGTCGTAGTCCGTACCGCCGAGGGCGGCGAAGTTACGGCCTTCGTCCCACGGCACGTAGTCGTGGGGATGCCATTCGCGCGCCATCGAAATGTGACGGTTCACGTTGTCCTCGGCAGTGGGCACCAGCTCCTGCAGAAGCTCGAGCTGTGTCAGATCCCTGGCCATTCGACATGCCTCCTCGCATTGACGTCAGCTCACGAGCCTAGGTCGATACGGGCGACTATCACGAAGCCTCGCCGAAACTCTGTTACAGGTAGCAACCGATCTTCGAGACCGGTCGTGCTCTGTCACAGCATCACGAATGAGCCGCTTCCATCCCGGGGAGGCTCGGCGAACGGAATACCCATCCGCGAAGGGCGAGGAATCGAGCGGCACCGACCAGACCGCTGACGGCGATCACAGCCAGAACTTGCACGTACGTGGCGGCGGCGGGAACGAGGAGGTGGACTGCGGCCAACGCGGCGGTACTCAGACCCAGCCCGATCAGTGCGAGTCCTCCCGCTTCCCACTGGGTCTGGAACCAGCCGACGCGGTCGGCGGCGTGGAAGGTGTGGCGACGGTGCAACTCATTGGCGAGAACGGTGCTCGCCGACGCTCCCGCCAGATTGGCGGGGAAAGACCCGAACGACGCGAGAGCGACGAACAGCAGTGCATAGACGCCGTTGCTCGATACCCCGACGATCACGAAACGAGCGAACTGGGCCGGCACAGTCTCACCGAACAGGCGCGCCCTGCAGTCGGGCTCCGTAGGCGCTGACAGTGCTGTGCTCACGAGGTCTCCAGTTGTAGAACCGGAAGCGTCGACCGACGCTTCGAATCGATACAACTCCGCGTCTGCGCGAATCGGTGCCAGAGGTGACCGAGGTCTCAGACCTTCGAGGAACTTTCTTCCCGTTCACGCTTCTTGCGACCGAGGTCGATGTTCAGCTTGTCGGGCTTGATCGACGCGACGAACAACACCGCGACGAGCACGACCACGACCACGATGGTGATGACTACCACCACGATGCCGAAAATTGCCAAAATACCGTTCATGTCCTGCCTCCCGTGTCAGGCAATACGGTACTTGTCGTAGACGGGCCGGTCCACGCCCGCCCCTACAGCCCGTTTCCCGGCCGTCAGCTGACCAACCGTTCGACCGCGCGCATCGGCAGAGAGAGCCAGGTCGGTCGATTGCGCGCTTCGTACAGAACCTCGTAGACCGCTTTGTCCAGTTCGTATGCGCGCAGCAGATCGGCTTCGTCGCGTGGATCGTGGCCGGCCACCGATGCGTACCCATCGAAGAAGGCCGTGATGCTCCGCGCAGCCCACTGCTCGGCGCGTTCCCGTCTAGCCGGGTCCTCCGGCAGGTCGACGAGGAGGTGGTTGGCGGCATAGTCGAACGACCGCAGCATTCCCGCGACGTCGCGCAAAGCACTGTCCATTTGTCTGCGCTCGTCCAGCGTCTTGGCCGGCTCTCCCTCGAAATCGATGAGCAGCCACCGTTCGGGGGTCCCCAATACCTGCCCTAGATGCAGATCGCCGTGAATGCGTTGGACGGTGGTACTGCTCGACGCCTCTGCCCGTGAGATCAGGGCCGTCGCGGCGGGGATGTACTGGGCGATCTCCGGAACCACTCGCGCTACTCCGGAGATGCGCTCGAGGATCTCTTCGACGGCCGTTGATTCCACGGAACGTTCGGCGGTACCCATAACCGAAGCGAGGTCGTGGTGTACCTGCGCGACGGCAGCGCCGAGTCGATACGCGTGGGGAGCGAAATCGGCGGACAAATCCTCGATCGGTGTGTCGGGGGAATCGAACACCTCGCGCACGCTGGCCAGCGCAGTGGTCCATCCCTCGGCAGAATTCGCGGCGAAGTCCTGGATCATCCCCAGCGTGGTCGTCTCACCGCCGACCTGGGCTTCGAGCCACCCTCGCAGCGGTGCCACGTTGACGCTGCCGGCCTCGGCCAGCGCACGGTGCAACTCGACGTCCGGACTGATTCCGGGCGGTACCTGACGAAACAGCTTGAGCAGCAGCAGATCACCGAGGATCACCGACGTGTTGGACTGCTCAGCACCCAGAACCCGACCGCGCATGCCCTGCGGCACGCTCGAACCGCCGACGACCTTGAATTCGATACTGCCCGTGGGGTTCTCATCGGAGAACGCGTCACCGTACAGGGCGATGATCTCCGGATCACGTAACCCGTCGAACACTGCCACCTCACCGGGCACCGGCAACAGCCACGGGCGTAGTTCCTCGGGTACCTCGGTGCGGAAACCGAGGGGCACCTGATAGGTCTGGGTCACCGACGTGCCGTCTTGGACGAGGTCCACCTCGACCAGCAGGTGCTCGGCGGCGAAATGCGGCTCGTCGTGCAGTACGTCCCGAGCGACGATCCGCACGGCACCCACCGTCGAACCCTTTGCGCCGAACCATCGTTGACCTGGCAACCACGACACCAGTGCGTCCTCGAGCAAGTGTCGAACAGCGTGTGCCGCGCTCGAGCTGGAACCGACCATGAGTATCTCTCGCCGCCTTCGGGGAGTTGCAGAGCGTGTGACCGTACCGTGTCCGAACCTACCCACTCGGGGCCGCCGTCACACCCCGGCGGCAAAGACACCCGAACGTTATGCAGGTCGTACGCCGGTGCATCGACATGCTCGTACAGTGGGGACATGTCCGCTCCACTGACCGCCCACATCGACGTGCATCGTGCCGGTGATCGACTGAAAACCCGTGTGTCCTGGCTCGACTCGAAGCACTCGTTCTCTTTCGGTCAGCACTACGACCCCGAGAACACCCACCACGGCCTGTTGTTGGTGAACAACGACGACATCGTCACCGCCGGGCAGGGATTCGAGACGCATCCGCACCGCGACACGGAAATCATCACGTGGGTGGTGCAGGGCTCTCTGGTGCATCAGGATTCGATCGGGCACTCCGGCATCATCTATCCCGGACTGGCGCAACGGATGAGTGCGGGCAAAGGCATCATGCACTCGGAGAAGAACGACTCCTGGAGTATCGACGGCAATCGGCACACCGAACCCGTCCGCTTCGTACAGATGTGGGTGATGCCCGACAGCCCCGGCACCGCACCGGGCTACGAGCAACTCGAGATCGACGACGAACTGCTGCGCGGCGGACTCGTCACCGTCGCGTCGGGAATGAACCGACACCGTGGTCAGGCGGCCATCGGCATCGGCCAGAAATCGGCCGCGTTGCACGCTGCGCGACTGACACCGGATTCGACCGTGACCGTTCCCGACGCACCGTTCGTGCACGTGTTCGTGGTCCGCGGCACCGTCTCGATGGAGGGTGTCGGAGAACTGTACGAGGGTGACGCGGTACGCATGAGTTCCACTGGCGGACAGCGAATTACAGCCTCGGAACCAGCCGAGATCCTGATCTGGGAGATGCACTCGCGACTGGGCGGCTGACAGGAACGCTCGATGACAAGTTGATCACGGGGGCACGTGGCGTCTGCGCGCACGACTGAGATCTGCATACACTCCGAGCGTTCACGATCGCCGATCTCGGAGGTATCAGACGTGTCGAATGACTATCCCCCGCCCGGAAACTACCCTTCACCCGGCGAGTACCCCCAGCAGGGTGGATATCAGCAGGGTGGATACGAGCAACAGCCGGTAGCGCCGAAGAACACCATCGGCACAGTGGCTCTGGTTCTCGCGATTCTCGGCGTGTTGTTCTCCTGGACCATCGTCGGCGGCATTGTTCTCGGCCTGATCGCGATCGTCCTCGGCTTCATCGGTCGGTCGAGGTACAAGAAGCGCGTCGCCACCAACGGCACCGTGTCTCTCATCGCGATCATTCTCGGTTTCGTGGCGGCGGCTTTGTCGATCGTTCTCGTCGTCGTCGGCGTCGGCCTGTTCAACGCAGTCGGTGGACAGGACTTCACCGACTGCATGACCAACGCAGGCAGCGATACTGCAGCGCAACAACAATGCGCCGACGAATTCCAGCAGAACGTCGAGAACCAGTACGGCGACTCGACACCGAACTGAGTCGCGGCCGATTCACTCAGCCGCGGACGTCCCGTCGACGCAGCGCGGTGCTTCCGGCACCGCCTGCGGCGGCGGCGATGGCGACGAGCCACAGCGAGGGCATTACCGAGAATTCTCCACCCGGCAGCTTGGGCAGGTGGGTGAACGGCGAGATGTCCTGTGACCACTGGGGCAGCCCGACCACCGCCCCGATCTGCCCCAGGGCAACGAAGCCGCCGAGGACCGCCCACAGGACGGTCGCGAATCGAGGGACAGCGCCGAACAATGCCACGCCGATGGCCGTCACCACCCACACGGCCGGGAGCTGAGCCAGAGCGCCGACCACGGCGGACGGCAGTTCGCGCGACATGTCGCCGGTTGCCGACCCGTACGTCAGCCCGATGGTGAGGCCGACGACCAGCAGTAGCCACACCGGGCCGAGGACGGCGAAGAGCAGATACCCCGCCGCCCACCGACGGCGCGAGATGCCGGCGGCCAGCACGATCTCGGCCAGACCCGACTCTTCCTCGCTGTGCAGACGTAGCACGGCCGACGCGGAATAGGCCGCCACCATGATGCCGACCATGCTCAGCACGACGGCGATGAACGACTGTTCGATCGTGGTGCCGCCGAACTTGCCCAGTGCGTCGCTGATGGCGGCGCTGCTGCCGAGTTGATCACCGATGCCGTCCGTGGACGACCCGATCGCGATACCGAACAGGGCGAGGCCGACGGTCCAGACGACGGTGGTTCCGCGGGACAGTCGCCACGCGAGGGCGACGGGACCGGACAGTGACGGAACGGCAGCCACCCGGCCGCGGCGTTCGGCCCGCAGACCACTGCCGAGATCGCGTCGATTCGCTGCCACGAACGCTGCGGCGACCAACGCCGTAGCGGTCGCCAGCGACAGCAACAGCGGCCACCACCGTTCGTCGGCGAACGGTCGCACCTGCGCCGACCACCCGATCGGCGAGAACCACGACAGGGTTCCCGAACCGATGTCGCCGATCGCTCTGAGAACGAACGCTGCGGCCAACACGCCGAGGGCATAGCCGCGAGCCGCGCGAGCCCCGGACGCCACCTGTGCTGCCAGCCCCGCGCAGCCGACGAACACCGCACCGGCGACGACGATCGAGGCACCGAACGCGACGCTCCCGGCCACCGGCAGACCGAACGCCCACAGCGAGACGAACGTCAGCATTCCCGTCGCCATCACACCGCCGCCCGCAAGCAGCACGGCCGCTGTCAACCCTGCAAATCTGCCCACTGCAGTCGACCCGACCAGCTCGACACGACCCGCGTCCTCCTCACCGCGGGTATGCCGAACGACAGTGAGGATCGCCGCCAACGGAACGAGGGTCAGCATCAGTCCGGCGCGCCACGACACCAGGGCACCGAGGTCGCTACCGAAGATCGGCCCCACGAGAGCCGCTTGCGCCGGCACTGCCTCGGTGCCGAGATAGAACGCTCGACGGTCTGCCGCCGTCGGATACAGCCCCTCGAAGCTGACCGCGTACAGCAGCGGGAGCGCTCCGAGCAGAACGACCCAGATCGGCAACACGAGTCGGTCGCGGCGTAGATACAACCGCAGCAAGGCCGCCGTTCCGCTCAGGCTGTTCATGCGTAGTACCTCAGGAACAGCTCTTCGAGAGTCGGCGCGGAGCTGATCATGCTCTGCACGCCTGCGTCGGCCAGGACGTGCATCACCGCAGCGAGCGCCTCGTTCTCCACCGTGCAGGTAATCGTGGACCCGTCCACGGTCACCCCACTGACCCCGGTGAGCCTGTCGAGATCGCCGGGTACTCGATCCACAGTGATAATCATCGTCGTGCGGGTGAGGTGCCGCATCGACGCCAGGGTCCCGGTGTCCACCGTGCGCCCGTCCCGGACGATGGTGACCGAACTGCACAACGCATCCACCTCGGACAGGATGTGCGAGGACAGCAGCACCGTGACTCCGCGTCGCGCAGCATCTTTCACGCATTCGGCGAACTGCTGCTCCATCAGGGGATCGAGACCGGAAGTGGGCTCGTCGAGGAGCAGCAGCTCCACGTTCGATGCCAGGGCCGAGATCAGAGCGACCTTCTGGCGATTGCCCTTCGAATAGGTGCGACTCCGCTTTCCTGGGTCGAGGGAGAACCGTTCGATCAGCTCGGCCCGGCGGCCGGAATCGATACCGCCGCGCATCCTGGCGAGCAGATCGATCACCTCCCCGCCGGTCAACGACGGCCACAGCGTCACATCTCCGGGAACGTAGGCCAGCCGTCGATGCAGTGCGACGCCGTCGGCCCACGGATCACCGCCGAGCAACCGGACCGTCCCCGACGTCGCGCGCACGAGACCGAGCAGGACGCGGATCGTGGTCGATTTACCCGACCCGTTGGGGCCGAGAAAGCCGTGCACATCACCGGTCTCGACGTGCAGGTTCAGGCCGTCGAGGGCCCGGACCGAACCGAACGTCTTCACCAGATCGTCGACTGCGATGGCGTCGGTCATTGCTCGGCCTCCAGATAGGTGTCCAAGATTCGAGAATCGGTGAACAATCCATCGGTGTACAGCTCGAGTGCCGGCAGCATGACCTCGTCGCCGAGCGCGCTCAGAGCCGCACGGAAATCCACGTCCGGGCCGGCCATCTGCACGTACAACAGCAGACCGCCCACGTTCTGGCGCGTCAGGAACCGGGCGCGCGCCGCGGGGTCGCGGCTGGGTGTGAATCGGCCGTCGCGCACTCCGTCGTCGAGGTACCGGACCGCGTCGTCGACCATGTGCTCGAACAACTCTCGGGCCAGCGCTCCGCCCGAGGAGAAGCTCCGCACGATGTAGGCGACGAGCGGTGCGTACTCGTCGATGCGAGCAAGCTGTTCCATCACCCCGGTAGGACCGGCCGAGGCGGCCTTCGATTCGCGGATCGTGCGCAGGACGTACTCGTCGCACGCCGCGCGAAGTCCGTCCTTGGACCCGAAGTGGTGGTTGAGCAGCCCGGGTGAGACGCCGGCGGCGCCGGCGATGGACCGCACACCGGCGGTGAAACCCTGCACGCCGAAGACGTCGATCGCGGTGTCGCGGATCCGCGCGCGAGTGGTCAGATCCTCCGATGCTGAACGCATGTACAGCACATTAAACACCCGTTCAATCGAGCGCAAGAGTGTAAAGATGGATACATGACTTCAGTAGTGAACTCGGGCATCGATCTCAGCTACCAGGACGAGAACACACGCGCGCAGGACGACCTCTTCGTGCACGTCAACGGCAAATGGCTGGAGGACTACAGCATTCCCGCCGACCGCGCCGTCGACGGTGCGTTCCGGACGTTGTACGACCGCGCCGAGGTCGATGTACAGACCATCATCGAAGAATCGGCGGCCGCGAATCCGCCCGCCGGTAGCGACGCACAGAAGATCGGCGACCTGTTCTCGAGCTTCATGGACGCCGACCGGGCCGAACAGCTCGGCACCACCCCGATCGCCGACGAGCTCGCCGCCGTTGCCGATGCGACCGACTTGGTCACGCTCGCAGGCGTTCTCGGCTCTCTGCAACGCACCGGAGTCGGCGGCGGTATCGCTCACTACGTCGACACCGACGCCAAGCGATCCGACCGCTACCTGGTGCACTTCAGCCAGTCCGGAATCGGCTTGCCCGACGAGTCGTACTACCGCCAGGACGAGTACGCCGACATCCGCGCGAGCTACATCGCGCACATCGCGAAGATGTTCGCGCTCAGCGGCGTCGAGTACGACGCGCAGACGGTGTTCGATCTCGAGCACAAGATCGCCGCGGGCCACTGGGACGTCGTCGCCCGGCGCGACGCCGAGAAGAGCTACAACCTCGTCCAGTTCGACACTCTGGTGCAGAACGAGCCCGGATTCAATTGGACCGCATGGATTTCCGGCCTCGGCGGCACCACCGAACAGTTCGCCGAGATCGTCGTGCGCCAGCCACCGTTCGTCAACACGTTCGTGTCCCTGTGGACGTCGGAGGACATCGAGACGTGGAAGGCGTGGCTCGCGTGGCGCGTCGTCCATGCCCGGGCTCCGTTCCTGACCAGCGCACTCGTCGACGAGAACTTCGCGTTCTACGGAACGACGCTGACCGGAACCGAGGAGAACCGCGAGCGCTGGAAGCGCGGCGTCTCGCTCGTACAGGACGTCCTCGGCGAGGCCGTCGGCAAGCTCTACGTCGAACGCCACTTCCCGGCGGACTCGAAGGCACGCATGCAGGTGCTCGTCGACAACCTCACCGAGGCCTACCGCCGCAACATCTCCGAGCTCGAATGGATGAGCCCGGAGACGCGCCGCAAAGCCTTGGACAAGCTGGACAAGTTCACCCCCAAGATCGGCTACCCCGACCGCTGGCGCGACTACTCGAGCGTCGACATCACCGCCGACGATCTGCTCGGCAACTACCGCCGCGGCTACGAAGCCGACTATCAGCGTGATCTCGACAAGCTCGGCGGACCGGTCGATCGCGACGAATGGTTCATGACGCCGCAGACCGTCAACGCCTACTACAACCCCGGGATGAACGAAATCGTCTTTCCCGCAGCCATTCTGCAGCCGCCGTTCTTCGACGCCGAGGCCGACGACGCAGCCAACTACGGCGGAATCGGAGCCGTCATCGGGCACGAGATCGGGCACGGATTCGACGACCAGGGTGCCAAATACGACGGCGACGGCAACATGGTGGATTGGTGGACCGACAGCGACCGCACCGAATTCGGCAAGCGCACCACAGCCCTGATCGAGCAGTACAACGAATTTGAGCCGAAGGCACTGCCCGGCCACAAGGTCAACGGCGAATTCACCATCGGAGAGAACATCGGCGATCTGGGTGGCCTGTCCATCGCCGTCGCCGCCTACGAGATCTCGCTCGAGGGCAAGGACGCACCGGTGCTCGACGGCCTGACCGGGTTGCAGCGCGTGTTCTTCGGCTGGTCGCAGGTATGGCGCACCAAGGCACGAGACGCCGAAGCGATCCGTCGTCTCGCCGTCGATCCGCACTCGCCGCCGGAGTTCCGGTGCAACGGAGTCGTGCGCAATCTGGACAGTTTTCACGAAGCGTTCGACGTTCAGCCCGGTGATGCGCTGTACTTGGACCCGGGGAAGCGCGTCAAGATCTGGTAGCACGTGAGTGGAACTTCGTAGTCTGCTACGAGAAACCACTCACATAGGGCGGGACAACGGGGAGGACAGTCGGATGAGGGAATTCGTACGGTGGATCGCGGCACACGGGGTCATCAGGTTCGGAGCCAAGCGTGCTGCGGCCGCCGGTGACCGGCAGGCCATGCTGGTCGCCGATCCCGCGACGCGGGCAAATCCGACGCCGGTGTACGAGGAACTTCGGGCGACGGCACCGCTGGTGAAGACTCGGATCTCCAACATCACCGTGCATCACCGGGTGGCGTTCGCGCTGCTGCGCTCCGACGATTTTCGGGTCACCCAGCTGGGCGGCACGCTGCCGGCACCGCTGAAGTGGGTGGAACGCCACACCCGCTCCGGTGCCCTGCATCCGATCCTTCCGCCGTCCCTGCTGTCGGTCGAGCCGCCCGATCACACCCGCTACCGCAAGCTGGTGTCCTCGGTCTTCACCGCCCGGGCGGTCGCGCAGATGCGAGATCAGGTGCAGGAAACCGCGGACGCGCTACTCGACGAATTGTCCGACGGCAGCCCTGTCGTCGACATCGTCGACCGATACTGCGCTCGCCTTCCCGTCGCAGTCATCGGCCGCATCCTCGGCGTTCCGGAGAAGGACAATCAGCGCGTCCTCGAATTCGGCGAAATGGCGGCACCCAGCCTCGACATCGGTATCTCGTGGAGCCAGTTCAAGCAGGTGGAGCGTGGCCTCATCGGTTTCGACGCGTGGCTCTCGCAGCACATCGCCGAACTTCGCCGCAACCCCGGCGACGACCTGATGAGCCAACTGATCGCCGCCGAGGACGAGGGCATCGGCCTGAACGACGAAGAGCTCAGGGCCACAGCAGGATTGGTATTGGCGGCCGGGTTCGAGACAACCGTCAATCTGCTCGGCAGCGGCATCCAACTTTTGCTCGATCATCCGGATCAACTGGCTGTGCTGCAACAGGATCCATCGCACTGGCCCACCGCGATCGACGAGATGTTGCGGATGGAATCTCCGGTTCAGCTGACGGCTCGGGCCGCCAAGCACGACGTGGTCGTGGAGGGTGTGCCGATCACGAAGGACTCACTGGTCGTCCTCGTGCTGGCCGGTGCCAACCGCGATCCGCTGGTGTTCGAGGACCCCGACCGGTTCGACGTCACGCGCGACAACGCGGGTAAGCACCTGTCGTTCTCCGGCGGACGCCACTACTGCCTGGGCGCGGCGCTGGCCAAAGCAGAGTCGGAGGTGGGTCTGAAGACGTTGTTCGACAGGTTCCCCCACCTACGGTCTGCAGGCGAAGGAACCCGTCGCGACACGCGCGTATTGCACGGGTGGGCAACACTTCCGGTGGATCTGGGCGAACCCGTCAGGACAACCGCAGTCCGGTAGCGGAGTCGAAGAAGAACAGTTCGTCGAGCACCGGCTTCAACCGGACGGTCTCGGCGAGGGCGACCGACAGCTTGCGATCCACCCTCACCGAGATACGTCCCGAGGGCGTCGTCCACTGACCGTCGACGTTGGGTGCCGAGGCGTACACGAACGACTCCGCACCCAATTCCTCGATCAATTCGACGGTGAGTCGGAGTCCACCCGCATGTTCGCCGACGAGCTCCCACGATTCCGGCCGAACCCCGACGACGACGCGTTGGCCCGCCGACGACGGAACGGGGATCCGAATGTCTCCGAGGACCGCAGCGCCCTCGTGCACGGGAGCGTCGACGAGGTTCATGCCGGGAGATCCGATGAACCCGGCGACGAAGGTGTTGACGGGGTTGTCGTACAGCTCCCGCGGTGCGTCGATCTGCTGTAACTTGCCGTCCCGCAACACCGCAACCCGGTCACCCATCGTCATCGCCTCGACCTGATCATGGGTGACGTACACGGTGGTGGTTCCCAATCGCTTCTGCAGTCCGGCGATCTGGGCCCTCGTCGACACTCGCAATTTGGCGTCGAGGTTGGACAGCGGCTCGTCCATGCAGAACACCTTGGGTTGACGAACGATTGCTCGCCCCATGGCCACTCGCTGCCGCTGCCCACCGGAGAGCTTGCCGGGCTTGCGACCCAGCAGTGGCTCGAGTTCGAGCATCCTCGCCGCGTCCAATACGCGAGCCGCTGTGTCGGCCTTGCTCATTCCCGCGTTTCGCAGTGCGAAGCCCATGTTGTCGCCGACGGTCATGTTGGGGTACAGCGCGTAGTTCTGGAACACCATCGCGACGTCCCTCGCCCGTGGGGCGAGCGAGGTGACGTCCACTCCGCCGATGTCGATGTGGCCGCTCTCGACGGATTCGAGGCCGGCCAACATCCGCAGACTTGTCGACTTTCCACATCCGGACGGTCCCACCAGCACGATGAACTCGCCGTCCGCTATGTCGAGTTCGAGCGTGTCGACAGCGAGAGAGTCCGCGCCCGGGTACCTGTGCGAGACACCCGCATAGTGAACGGTCGCCATTACTTCGGCAGCTTCGGGGTGATCTGACGGTCGATGATCTGCTGCAATTGATCCGAGACGGACGCGAATGTCGTTGCGACGTCGGCATTCTGCAGAGCGATCTGCTCGAGACCGCTACCGATGATCTTGTCGCCGCCGGGCACGAACACGCGGGCAGCGTCCTGGGATCGGGTACGCGCCAACTGGTCGACGGCTGTCTTCGCGTTCGGGTTGGCCTCGAGGAACGCGATTTCCGACGGGTCCTGCTGCGCCGACTTGCGGACCGGCATGTACCCGGTGTTCTGCGAGAAGTACGCAGTGTTGGCACCGTTGGTCACGAAATCGATGAACTTGAGCGCGTTCACCTTGCGCTCGTCGGAGATCTTGGCCGGGATGGCCAGACCCGCGCCGCCGGTGGGGCATCCGGGCGCACCGTCGGTGGCCGGCAGGAAGGCCGTACCGAAATCGAACGCGGCACCCTTGGTGATGGTGGACAGGTCTCCGGTGGAGGCGATCGTGGAGGCGAGGATGCCCGCGGCGAAGTCGTTGGCAATGTCGTTGGAGACCGCCGCGTACTTCTTGGTGTGGATCATGTCCTGCAGGAACTTGCCTGCCGCAATGGTATTGGGATCGTCGAACTTAAGCTCGAACTGATCGGAGTACGATCCGCCGAACGTCCAGATCGGTCCCTCGAACGTCCACCCGAGATAGTCGACGGCGTTGCCCCAGCCATGGGCGAGCTTGCCGTTTCCGACGACGGCCTGGATGCGCGGGCCCCACTCGTCGAATTCCTGCCACGTGGCCGGTCCGCGATCGGGCAGGCCGGCTGCCGACCAGACGGCCTTGTTGTAGTAGAACAGCGGAGTCGAGCGCGCGTACGGCAGAGCCCAGTGGCTACCGTTCCAGTTGTAATCGGCAAGAAGCGAATCCACGTAATCGGACTGGTCGACCCCGGCCGCAGAGAAATGCTTGTCGAGGGGCTCGATCGCACCGGTGAGTGCGTAGTTGAACCACCAGACATCCGAGAGTACGACGACGTCGGGCACATCGTTGCCCGAGAGCGCCGCGTTGAACTTCTGCGACACCTCCTCGTAGTTCTTGCCGCCGTCGATGAGATTGACCGTCAGTCCGGGGTTCTGCGCCTGGAACCGCGAGATCAGCTCCTTCTCGAATTCCTGGGACTTGCCCGGGTGGTTCGACCAGAAGTTGATGGTGTTCGCATCGCCTTCGACGCCGCCGCCGCCGGACGAGCCCGATCCGGGACCGCTGCACGCCGCGAGGGCTGCGGCGGCCGCAGCCGCACCGGTGAGCGTGAGGAAGCCACGCCGATTGATGATGTGTGCCATGGTGTTCGACTCCTGATAGTGAGGTGGATCAGCCCTTGACCGCACCGGAGGTGAGGCCCTTGATCATGTGGCGCTGCAGGACGAGGAAGACGAGAAGAATCGGCAGAATGGTGAGCACTGTCGCGGCCATGACCGCTCCCCAGTTGGTGTAGCCCTCGCTGTTCTGCAGCAGCGTCAGGCCGACCGGTAGCGGAGCAACCGACGAGTCGTCGGACATCAGGAACGGCCAGAGGTATTCGTTCCATTCGGTGACGATGGTGATGATCGCGAACGCCACCATCGTCGGACCCGACAGCGGCAGGATGACGCGGAACATCAACCGCACCGGACCCGCACCGTCCATGCGCGCGGCCTCGATGATCTCCGGTGGCAGCGACAGGAAGTGGTTACGCATCAGGAAGGTACCGAATGCAACGCCTGCCAGCGGAATGATGATGCCCTGAAACGAGTTTCGCCAACCGAGCTCGGAGATGAGCGAGTAGTTGGAGATGACGGTGATCTGATTGGGCACCATCAGTGCGGCAATGATGACGAGGAAGACGATGTTCTTGCCCGGAAAGCGCAGAAAGACCAGGCCGTACGCACTGAGCACACCGAGGACGAACTTGATCGACGCGACCGCCGTGGTGATGACGATCGAGTTGCGCAGATACGTGAAGAACGGCACCTCCGTCGTCGCCTCGTCGTAGTTCTGGGGGTGAAAAGTGCTGGGCCACCACGTGACCGGTTGAACGTAGATGTCGGGTCGGTCCTTGAACGAGGTGACCAGAATCCAGAACAGCGGTAGGCCGATCATCAGCAGGACGGCAACCATGGCCGCGTAGCCGAGGACATTCGCGCTGCGACGCGTGCGCTGCGGGTCCCGACCGAGCGAAGGCTTTTCCGGCACTGCAGCATCGGGCTTGCTCACCAAGGTCATCGCTGATCGTCCCGATCCATGATTCGTACCTGTACGAGAGTGACGATCAACAGCACGAGGAACAGGATGGTCGCGACGGTCGCCCCGTAGCCGGCCCGGAAGTTACGGAACGTTTCCTCGTAGACCTGGTAGACCATCGTGGTGGTTCCGGTGCCCAGTGGGCCACCGCGCGTCATGACGTTGATGATGTCGAAGACCTGAAGGGAGTTGAGCAACACCGTGATCGAGAGGAAGAACGTCGTCGGACGCAGTTGCGGTAGAAGCACTTTCCGGAACGTGGTCCAGCGGCCGGCCTGGTCGATCTCGGCCGCTTCCATCAATTCCTTGCGCACACCCTGCAGCGCCGCGAGATAGATGACGAAGGTGTAGCCCAGGTTCTTCCACAGGTAGGTGACGGTGATCATGACCATCGCCCATTTCGGATCCTGATAGAAATCCGGGACCGCACCGAGGCCGAATCTGCGCATCAGGTCCTGGACGAGTCCGAAGTTGGGATCGAAGACGAACTGGAATGCGATACCGATCGCGGCACCGGAGATCACGTAGGGCGCGAACACCGCGGAGCGAACGAAGTTGCGGCCCCGCAGTTTACGATCGAGCAGCAGCGCGAGAATCAGGCCGAGCACCAACGAGCCGACGACCGCGGCCACGGTGAACACGACGGTGTTGCCGACGATCTGCCACGTGTCGTCGCGGGAGGCCCACTCGCGGTAGTTCTCGAATCCGACGAACGTGGACGTGGGCGAGGACAGGTTCCAGTCGAAGAACGAGAACTGGAAGTTCTCCACCAACGGGCGGTACGTGAACACCGCCAACAGAACCAGGTTGGGGCCCACGAGAATCAGGAACAGTGCGTAATCGGTCCACGGCCGCGAGAAGAAGCTCTTCTTGCCTGCCGTGGGCAGCACTCGTTCGGTTGTCGCACTCACCGCGAGGACTGTGCTCAGTCGCGGCTAACGAATGGTGAACGCGGCCCCAACTGGTGCCGTCACGCAGACCAACCTATGTGAGTGGAACTTCGTAGCAGGGGTCGAAGTTCCACTCACATGCGGCGAAGCCGCTCTCATATGGAGGTCGGCCTGTCAACGACGGCATGGTGAAGCGGTGGCACGCACCGTCGTGTGTGCCACCGCTTCCTGTTGCCGGGATGGTGATCGATGCGAGTGGGAGGTGAGCGTGTCGTAGTGTTC
>NZ_JABFAQ010000011.1:168194-223937 GCF_017168275.1 Rhodococcus sp. KRD175 | reverse complement strand
GGGGGATGCGGCGGCGGAGGTTGTGGAGGTTGAACGTCGACGCAGTGCCCGTGGGGCTCGGAATCGGTTGGCGCTCGGAGATATCCGGCATCGTCTCGGAACTGCCGGGGCTGGCGTTCTGCGAGGTCATCGCCGAATCGATCGGTGAGCAGGCACCCGATCGCCTCGTCGCATTGGGAGTTCCCGTCGTCGCGCACGGAATCTCGTTGTCGTTGGGCGGTGCGGAGCCGGTGGAGCAGCACCGTATCGACCGACTGGCACGAGTCGCCTCGATGCTCGGATCCCCACTGGTGAGCGAGCACATCGCCTTCGTCCGCGCCGACGGCATCGAGGCCGGTCATCTGCTTCCGGTGCCGCGCACCCACGAAGCCCTGACGGCGCTCGCGCGAAACATCGCACGAACGCAGGATGGTGTGCCGGTTCCGCTGGCGGTGGAAAACATTGCAGCCCTGTTCGATTGGCCGGAAGACCAGTTGACCGAGAGTGAGTTCCTGGCAGAACTCGTCGAGCGGACCGGCGTGAGCCTGGTGCTCGACATCGCCAACGTGTACGCGAACGCACTCAATCGGGGCCGCGACCCGTGGACCGAACTCGAACGCCTGCCGCTGGATCGAATTGCTTACTGCCACATCGCCGGTGGCACGGTCCGCGGCGGCATCTATCACGACACCCACACTGAGCCGGTGCCCGACGAAGTCCTCGAACTACTACGAACCTTTGCGACGGCTGGGCATCGCACGCCCCTGATGCTCGAACGCGACGGTCACTATCCACCCGAGGCCGAGCTTCTCGCAGAACTGGATTCGATCGCGGATGCCGCGGGACTCGATCGCATCACCGGGGTACGGACGTCCGGGTACACGAGGTGAACGACGACCTGGCTCGCCGTCAAGAAGAGTTGGTGCGCGCTCTCGTGGCAGGTGGGCCACTGCCCGCCGAATTCGATTCTGCGACAGTGGACACTGTCCGAGCGGCTTTGCTGAACAAGCGAGCGGCCGAGATCGCGGCACGCTATCCGGCACTGCCCTCGGCGTTGGGCGACCGATACGAAATGCTGTTCCGCCGATGGGCGTCGAGCCGCCCCAAGGTGTCGACGGCCGAGGATGCCGAGGCCTTCTACCGAGCCATGGAACAGGAAGGGGAACTCGCCGCCACACATCCGGGACGGGTCGGGCAGCGAATGCCATACATGGCCGACGCACCCAACCCGCTCGCGCGCTTTCGCAGTCCGCTGCGCAGCACGTGGTTGACGTCGGTGTTCGGCGCGGTGCTGCTCGTTGCGCTGCCGATCGTGATTCTGACGGGCCTGCTGTCCTACAGTGCCTACGGGCCGCAATTCGGCCAAGCCAGACCAGGTGCCGTCGGGTGGTTGCGTTTACCGTTCTTCGACTGGCCGACGAACCCGGCCTGGCTGTACCAGCTGACGCAGGGCCTGCACGTCGGGTTGGGCCTGATCATCGTCCCGCTCGTCATCGCCAAGCTCTGGTCGGTGATGCCCAAGCTCGTCGAACTGCCACCGGTCCGGTCGCCCGCACATGCACTCGAACGACTGTCGCTGCTGGCACTCGTCGGTGGCCTGCTGTTCGAGATCGTCACCGGCGTGCTGAACATCCAGTACGACTACGTGTTCGGCTTCGATTTCTACGCCGCTCACTACTTCGGTGCCTGGGTTTTCATCTCCGGATTCCTGGTGCACCTCGGTCTCAAAGTGCCGCTGATGTGGCGGACCCTTCGATCGGAATCGTTGATGGACGTCCTGCGCGCCCGCAACGAAGCGCCGAGCCGGCCACACGAAACCATGAGCCGACGAGGTGCGATCGGATTGGTCGCCGCCGGAATGGGATTCGTAGCCGTGTTGACGGTGGGGCAAACCGTCGGAGGCGTCCTACGCAAGGCAGCAATTCTGCTTCCGCGGGGGCGTTCGTACGGCGACGGGCCCAACGACTTTCAAATCAACCGCACCGCCGAGGCGGCCGGTGTCACCGAAGAACAGACGGGCGCAGACTGGACTCTGTCCGTCGAGAGCGCTTCGGAGAACTCGGAACCCGTGGTTCTCTCCCGCGGCAGGCTGCTGTCCATGACTCAGCACACCGCCGAACTTCCCATCGCCTGTGTCGAAGGATGGTCGACCACGCAGAGTTGGACGGGAGTTCCGTTGGCCGAACTCGCAGCATTGGCAGGGGTACCCGCACCCAGGTCCGCGGAAATCATCTCGATAGAACAGGGTGGCCCATTCGGTCGTGCTGTGCTGCAGGGCAATCAAGCGCTCCATCCCGATTCGCTGTTGGCATTGAAAGTCAACGGCGTCGATCTCTCGCTCGATCACGGCTACCCGGCACGTGTCATCGTTCCCGCGCTTCCCGGTGTGCACAACACCAAGTGGGTGGCGCGCATCGTGTTCCGTTCGTGACTTTGCAAAACCACCCGGATAGTCGAGAATCTTTCATCGGTGGCCCGCGGGGCTGCCGACGAAGGATTACTCCTTCGTCTGGACGAGTCCAAAAGGTCATGCCACGATGCACGCACTATCTCGAGGCCTTCTCGCCGCGGGTGCAGCCCTCACGCTGATGCTCGCCGCGGGCTGTTCGTCGTCCGACGCCGGCACTGCCGTTGCCGCAGACACCACCGCCTCCAGCAGTTCCGCAGCCCCCACCACCACCGACAACGTGTCCGGCCAGGAAGGCATCGACGCCGGTGGCTCCACCGACATCGACGTCGAGATCGGCCAGTGCGTCAAGCTCGGTGGCACGATGACTGCCGCCGAGATCGACAACGCCGAGTGCGGCAGCATGGAGTCCAACTACAAGGTCATCGCCAAAGCCGAAGAGAACGAGCAGTGCCCCACCGACGTCAACCAGACGTATTACGAGACTCTGAACGGTGTCGAGCAGGGTGCATTGTGCCTCGACGTCGACTGGGTGATCGACGGCTGCATGAGCGTGCCGAGTACCGGAATGGACGAGCCCGCCCGAGTCGATTGCGCAGACCCCAGCGCGACGAGCGTGGAGAAGGTCACCGAGATCAAGACCGGAACCGCCGACCCCAACGACTGCCCCGAAGGCGGATTCGCCTACGAAGCACGGCAATTCGTCGTCTGCACCACAACGATGTCCTAGCCTGGATTCGCCGTCATCATCTGCGTGACGTAGTGATAGTCCAGGTGGCCGTGGCTGTCGATAGCCGCATGGACCGCTCGGAGCACTTCCTGCCGACGTGTGTCGGTGAGAATCTGGTGACTCGAGTACGTCGCGGCCATGGCGCAGAATTCGTCCGCGGTGTAACGCTGAACCCACTCGTAGGTCGACGTGGACCATGGGCCGAAGCCGGCCGCGCGGGGTACCGCGGTCTCGGATTGCACGCCGAGAGAGTGCGCCAACAGCGGTGCGGCTTCCGGCTCGGTGGCGATGTACGCAGCCCGCACCGACTCCCACACCGGCCCGTCAAGCTGACCGGGCATGTTCCACCACAGCCGAAGTGATCCCCCGGGGACCAATGCACGAGCCGCCACCGCGGCTCCTCGATCGGGATCGACCCAGTGCCACGCCTGAGCGGCCACGACGACATCGAACGATGAGCGCGCGCCGACGTAGTCCTCGAACCGGGTGACCTGAACATCGACGTCCATGTTCTCGGTTCGGTGTCGGATCACCTCGGCCATAGCTGAATCCGGCTCGACCGCAACCACAGAAGCGCCGCGTTCAGCCAACGCAACGGTGGCTTTGCCGGTGCCGGCTCCCGCTTCCAACACGCGGGTCGCACCGCCGGCAAGAACATCCGTGTACAGCGCCGCCGGGTATCCAGGACGAGCGCGGTCGTACTCCTCGGCGACTCGGCCGAAGGTCAAACCGCGGGGTCGTTCCGGCTCGTCCGTCACGTTAGCCAGAGTACCGATTATTCGGGACTACCGATGTTCGGCCGCTTCCAGCTGCGATCGGAGAGTGGACTCGGTGTGCCGAATTGCCTGCCCGACGACGGGCTCCACGACGGCCCCGAGAACCTTTCCGGCGATGCCCCCGGGCAGGCTGTAACGGAAGATGACGTCGAGACGGGTCCGGCCCTCATCCAGGTCCGTGAACGACCAGGTCGAGGAGTTGGACAGGCCTTCGACCGATTCGAGCGTGAGTCGCTCGTTCTCGACCCATTCGGTGACGCGCACGATCGAATTCAACGACTTGGGGCCAATCTGCATGGTTGCGTCGTACGTCGCCCCGAGACCGGAGGTGGTCTCACTCCTCGGCTCGAACCGCGTGATCCCGAACATCCACCGCGGGACGTTTCGATAGTCGTCGAGGTAGGCGAACGCCACATCGCGGGGTGTCGACGCGACCGCCGAATGGTTTATCTCACGCATTCCACCGACACTAATACACGCGACGGCGTGTTACACATAGATTGGCGTCGGCCTCTACCGGCGGACGTAGCCCGCCTGCTTGTCCACCACATTGACCAGGGACTCGTTCCGCCGATACCTATCGAGATTGTCCTCGAACAGCGTCCACAGCCGATCGGCGAAGTCGTCGGCGTCACCGGCCAGATGCGCCGTCAGAATCACGTTGTCCATCTCCCACAGCGGACTCGACGCCGGAAGTGGCTCGACCTCGAAGACATCCAACACGGCCCATCCGATCGCCCCGGAATCCAACGCCTCACACAAGGCCTGTTCGTCGACAACGGGCCCACGGGCGATGTTGACCAGCCCCGCGTCGTGACGCATCGCCCCGAGGACCTCTGCATTCACGAGCCCCCGGGTCTTCTCGGTCAGCGGCGCGGACAGCACCACCACGTCGTATTCACCTGCGTAGGCGGGTAACTCGTCCACCGAACGAATTCTCCCGAACTCCGCGTCTCCCGGCCGCTCGGATGTGCCGGCCGCGTCGACACGCATACCGAGTGCCCCGAGAACGCGACCGATGGCGCGGCCGATCGAACCCGGACCGACGACCAGCACTCTCCGATTGTGGATTCCACTGGTGAGGCGATGCTCCCAGACCCGTTCACGTTGTCGCCGAAGCGCTTCGGGCAGCTTCTTCATCGACGCCAGAACGCCCGCAGCGACGTATTCGGCAATTGCACGGTCGAGAATGCCGCCGGAGTTGGTCAGCACCCAGGGAGTTTCCCGCAGAACCGGATCCAGAACCCGATCGACCCCAGCGCTCGACACATGAATCCATCGGAGCTTGTCGGCGTGCGGCCACACGTTGCGCAGGTCGACCGTCTCGAACGTGCGAAACAGCAGAACCTCCGCCCACGACACAGCGTCGACGAGTTCGGTGATCGCGCAGCTCCGGAGCTGAACTCCATCGATCGACGGGAAGGCTTTTCGGTCCGAATCACTCTCGACCACAAGCACGTTCACCACAGGACTCGTCACCTCCGTACGATGGCAGGGTGCTCACCGTAGAACTCGCGTCTGCCGCCGACACAGCAACGATACTCGACCTCCGGCACGCCGCCGAGGACTGGTTGGCCGCCCGCAGCATCGATCAGTGGGCACCGCGCGAGGTACCTCTGTCGACTGTTGCGGCCCAGATAGACGCAGGGGAGTTCTACATCGCTCGACGTCACGCCGGTGGCCCGATCGTCGGAGCCCTGCGACTGATTTGGGCCGATCCTGCCGTCTGGCCGGAGCCAGACGACGACGCAGGCTATGTGCACGGATTGGTGATCGACAGAAGCGAAGCCGGAACGGGACTGGGCACCTCGTTGCTCGAGTGGGCGACGCAGCGGACCCGACAGGAAGGGCGAGGGCTGCTACGGCTGGACTGCGCCGAAACCAACACCGCTCTTCGCAACTACTACCTTCGGCAGGGTTTCCAGTACGTCGGCCGTCGCGACTTCGACGGTGGCAGTTCGTGGTTCAGCGTGGCGCTGTTCGAGAAGCCGACCTGCTTGTAGCGTGTCCCCCATGGGCGAGAACCGAGATCGGATGCTGCGCGGCGAACTCTACCGAGACGGCGATCCTGACCTGGTGGCCTCTCGGGTGTCGTGTGGAAAGTTGCTCGACAGATTCAACGCGACCGAGGCAGACCAGGACGAAGCAAGACGTGAACTGCTCGGCGAGCTACTCGGTTCCATCGGATCAGACTCGTGGATCATGCCGCGCTTCCAATGCGACTACGGCACATACATTTCCATCGGGTCCAACAGCTTTCTGAACTACGACGCCATTCTGTTGGACTGCGCGCCCATCACCATCGGGAACGACGTCTCGACCGGTCCACGTGCGCAACTACTGACTGCGCTGCATCCCATGGAGGACCACGATGCTCGTCGATCTCGTTGGGAGAGCGCCCTTCCCATCACTATCGGAGACAATGTCTGGCTCGGCGGAGGCGTTATCGTCTGTCCCGGAGTCACGATCGGAGAGAACTCGGTGATCGGAGCCGGAAGTGTCGTCACCCGCGACGTACCGCCGCATACGTTCGCTGCAGGCAACCCGTGTCGGGCGATCCGCGCACTACCGTGAGATCACCGAGTTCAGGATTCTGTCGGAGTCACGAACCAGCGTGCCGACTGCCATCCGCGCGCCCCACCACATCCCCAGCCAGCCGATCGCTGCGGCCACCAGGATGGACAGATACGCCCACGCTCCCGGAAGGAGCAGTGCGAGAAGCAGTGCGGGCACGACCGACACGGCCAGGACCACTATCCCGAGGATGAGGAAGACGAATGCATTTCCGGTGAACGACCCCCGTGTGTTCATCGAGAACGACTTCGTAGCTTCGGGCACCGGGTAGGCACCGCGTACGGAGTTCACGGCGGTCAGACCGGCGCTGACTCCGAGCATCGAGATCGTCACGGCGACAGGGATCTCCCATCGGTCGAGCCCGAGATCTCCAAACACTCGAACCACCACGACCGGCACGATCGCGAAGGGGGTCGCGACCAGCAACCAGGCGATCTGCCGACCACGGATGTCGTCGGGGAGAGCCTGCGGAATCATCACCAGGTGCCACATCGAACCGCCGTCGAGACCGTACGAATTCGATCCCGCACCCATCGCCATGAAGATCGCGATCCAGGCGCCCCAGGCTGCGCTGAACGGAATCGAGTCGGTCACCAGCGGGCCGATGCCGGCCAGCACTGCGAAAATCAGCACCGACAGCAGCTGACTCCGACGACGCATGTCACCGCGCCACAGAGACAGCTCTCGCGTCACTACCGCCCCGACGCGCGTTGCCCGCCACCCTGTTGCACCGTCGCGCCCCTTCTCTGCCGTCTGCTTACGGGTTGATCCCGACGACGTCGAGACACGTCCCTCGAAGTGGCGTAGAACCAGTCGCTGCCAGGCCCACACCAGTGCGACGTCCAGCAGCAGCAATCCCACCACCGCGCCGATCGCCAACAGCCACTTGCCCTCCAGCACAGCATCGACGCCGGTGATGCCCCAGCCGAAGGGAATCGAATGGGCCAGTGTGAGCGGCCACGTCACCTCACCCGACAGCACACGATCGAGATTCTGCGTGATGGGGAACTGCAGGAAGTACAGGCCTCCGAAGACAGCGCCGAACGCCAGCAACGCGAATTCGCGGCTGCGGCGACTCTTGAGTAGTTGCGACATGGCCAGCGTCACCACCCGTGACAACGTCACGAAGAACACCACCGTCGCGGGCCAGGCCACGAGCGCCAGAGGTACTGCGGCAGCCGACCGCGACAGAGCGTAGATCGGAATGGACGCCGTCGCGACGATCGTCAGCGGAACCACCATGCCGATCACCGACGTGGTCAGCAGCGCACGGGCCAGTCGCGCAGGATCGACGGACAGCAATTGGAAGTGGCGGGGCTGGATGTTGTCGTCGGAGATACCCGACAGCACCGGGAAGAGCACCCAACTCAGGCCCGTCAGGGTCAGTCCGAGGCTTGCGGTGCCGCCCACCAATACCTGCGACGCGCCGGTTCGGGCCGCCATCACGCATGCGAGAACCGCGAGGGCCAGCCCCAGCAACCCGAACACGGTCTTGACCACTGCTTGTCCGCCCTTGAACTGCCTGCGGTAGAGCGTGATTCGCATCTGCAGGACGGTGCGACCGACCGACTTCACGAGCGCATCCAGGACAAGCCGTCCGGGTTCTGGTCTCGGGATCCGACGAGGCGCACGAAGGCGTCGTCGAGGGTGCCACCGGCGCGGACGTCGTCGACCGTTCCCGCCGCCACGACTCGACCACCGGTGATGACACCGACGTGGGAGCACAGCCGTTCCACGAGGGCCATGACATGACTGGACAGGATCACCGAGCCACCGGAGCGAACGAACTGAATCAGGATGTTGCGGATCGTCGTGGACGAGATGGGATCGACGGCTTCGAAGGGCTCGTCCAACACCAAGAGGCGAGGCCCGTGCAACAGCGCCGACGCCAGTCCGATCTTCTTGGTCATTCCGGCGGAATAGTCGGCGATGACGGTTCCGCCGGCATCGGCGAGACCCAACGCGTTCAGTAGCTCGTCGCGACGTTGCGCGATGACGTCCTCCGGCATCGCGCGCAGTCGACCGATATAGGTCAGGAGCTCGTGGCCGGTGAACTGGGAAGGCAATGTCAGTCCGTCGGGTAGCACGCCGAGCAGCTCCTTCGCCGCGATCGGATCGGCCCAGACGTCACGCCCGAAAACGAGGCTTCGGCCGTACTGCGGTCTGAGCAGCCCGACCGCCATGGACAGACATGTCGTCTTACCAGCACCGTTGGGGCCGACCAACCCGAACATCGACCCGGGCGGAACCATCAATGACAGGTCGTCGACCGCAATCTTCGGGCCGAAGGCCATGCACATGTGCTCGAGCAGCAAAGCGGGAGGATTCGTTTGCACGGGTAACAGACTAACCGGTATGGGCGTTTTCGTCATGCGCTACGAACCGACTGCACCGGTACCATCTGGGCATGAATCGCACCGCAGTGGTCACCGGAGCTTCGTCGGGCATCGGAAGGGCCGTCGCGTCGGCGCTGGTTGCCCGCGGCTACCGAGTTATCGGCACTTCTCGGAATCCGGATTCGATGACCTCCGATCAACGGGCAGCAGGCGTCGAGTATCGAGCTCTGGACCTGACCGACACCACGTCGATCGGCGCATTCGTTGCCGAGCTGGGCGCCGTCGACGTTCTGGTCAACAACGCGGGCGAGAGCCAGTCCGGGCCCTTCGAGGAACTGCCGACCGACGCCATCGAGCGATTGTTCCAATTGAACGTGTTCGGCGCAGTGACGCTGTCGCAGAACGTCATTCCCGGCATGCGTGAGCGCGGGTACGGCCGCATCGTCATGGTCGGGTCGATGCTGGCGAGCTTTCCGCTCGCCTACCGCTCCTCGTACGCGTCGACGAAAGCAGCCATCAAGGGCTTCTCCGACGCAGCGCGGCTGGAACTCTCTCCGTTCGGCGTGTGGATGACCACCGTGGAGCCGGGATCGATCAACACCGGAATCAGCGAACGCCGCACCAAGTACATCGCAGCGGATTCGGTCCACCGTGACGACTTCCACACAGCGATCTCGTCACTGGACCGTAAGGAGGGAACCGGAATCTCCGCCGAGGACGTCGCCGAAGTAGTACTGAAGGCCATCGAGGCCGACAAGCCGAAACCCCTGTACGCCAGGGGAAGCAACGCACCGGTCGTGTTTCTGGCGCGACGGTTGCTGCCGGCGACATTCATGGAGAAGACGATTGCGAAGATGTTCGGGTTGAAGAGATAGTTTGAACCCCTGACCTGGTGGAATACAGCCGGGTGATAGAAACTCTGGGCCTGGTCCTGGCGGCGACGGGTCTGATCGTCGCCGCCCAGGTGATCTCGAAGAAGACGGCGCTGCCCGCGGCAGCGTTGTTGACCTTGGCCGGCCTGGCCGTCTCGGCGTCGGCGTTGCCCGACATCGTTCTCGACCCCGAAGTCGTGCTTACTCTGGTGATTCCGCCGCTGCTCTACAGCGCCGCGCTTAACTCCTCGCTGATCGCGATCCGCCGCAACGTCTGGACGATCCTGAGTCTGTCGGTCGCCCTCGTGGTGGCGACCGCTGCCCTCGTGGGCGTCGGCATGTGGTTGCTCGTTCCGGGCATCACCCTGGCCGCCGGTATGGCGCTCGGTGCCGCTGTTGCGCCGCCGGACCCGGTCGCCGCCCTTGCGGTGGGTCGTCGCGCCGGTATCCCACCGAAACTCGTCACCCTCATCGAAGGTGAGGGACTGCTGAACGACGCGACGGCGCTGACGATGCTGACCGTCGCGATCGCCGCAATATCCAGTCAGGACATGACCTTCGTCCACGCGGGTGGGTTGTTCGTGTTGGCTGCGGCCGGCGGAATCGTCGTCGGATTGGTCGTCGCCCTGCTGATTCGCCTCGTACAGCGCTACGTTCACGATTCGCTGCTGCTCAACATCGTGTCGCTGGCGACGCCGTTCGTGGCGTACCTGGCGGCAGAGGAAGTTCACGCCTCGGGTGTTCTCGCCGTGGTCGTCGCGGCTCTGGTGATCGGGCACCACACCCGCCACGCCATCTCCGGGGCCAGCCGACTGCAGACCAGCGCTGTGTGGCGACTGATCGATCTGCTGCTGGAGGGATTCGTTTTTCTGCTCATCGGTGAGCAGTTGCCCACCGTGGTCGGCGGTGTCTCGGCCTACTCGGGAACGACCATCGCTCTCGCGGTCACGGTCACTCTGGTCGGCGTGCTCCTGCTGCGCCCGCTGTGGTTGCTCACGACCGGGCTGTCCCCACGCGAGGCGGTGGTGATGAGCTGGGCCGGCACCCGCGGCGTCATCACCGTCGCCGCGGTGTTCACGCTCCCTCTGACGATCGACTCGGGCGAGCCTTTCGAGAGCCGAGACCTGTTGCTGTTCTGCGCATTTCTCGTCGTGCTGGTGACGGTCGTTGGACAGGGCCTCACGTTCGCTCCACTGGTCCGCAAGCTGAACGTCGTCGCGGACCCCGCCGCAGAGGCGCGTCTGCGAAACGAAGCACGTGAGGGATCGGCCAAAGCTGCACTGTCACAGCTCGATCGCATCGCCGACGAAGAGAACCTCGACGACGAGGGCCGGGAGATCCTGCGGAGCGAGCTCGAGCATCGCATCGACCGCTACCACCGTCGACTCGATCATCTCGACGAGACGGACGTCGGCGACGCGGTCATCTCACCGGAACAGATTGCTGCGATGAGTACGCGCCGCCGAATCCTCGATGTGGAGCGAGAAGAGTTGCTCTGCTGGCGCGATGCCGGCCGGCTACCGGACAACAGCATGCGCAGCCTCGAACACGAACTCGACCACGAGGAGCATTCGTTCCGCCCACACCGAGAGACCGATTAACCGGCGATCGCGGCGTGCATCTCCCAGACGATCACTTCGGCGCCACTGGCAGTGCTCAGTTTCTGACCGCCACCTCCGCTGACGCGCACGGCGTCGCCCTGCGCGAGGGGTCCGACTCCCTCGAGCATCGCCTCACCCTCGGCCACGAAGATGTGCACGAACGGTGCATCGGGAATCTCCACCGGAGCCTGCCCGGGCTGTAGGCGCGCCACGTGCATGGCGGCGTACTTGTTCTTGATGCGAATGGCGGCGTGATCGGCATGGTCGGGCATGCCGGATGCGACGGGAACCATTCCACCGCTGAGCAATTCGTTGTCGATCTCGAGCTGTTCGTAGCCCGGGGTGATGCCCTGCTCGTCGGGCACGACCCACATCTGGACGAAGCGAACAGGATCGCCGTGCTTGCCCGAGTACGAGCCGGCAGTATCGCCGAGTCGCCACGAATCGTTCTTCTCGGAGTGCAGAATTCCGGTGCCCGCACTCATGCGCTGTGCGAGGCCGGGGTAGATGACTCCGGAGTGGCCCATCGAATCCTGGTGCACCAGCGATCCCTGCAGAACCCAGGTGATGATCTCCATGTCGCGGTGCGGGTGGGTATCGAATCCCATTCCCGGGGTGACGATGTCGTCGTTGTTGACCATGAGCACGCCGTGGTGGGTGTTACCGCGATCGAAGTGGTTGCCGAACGAGAAGGAATGCTTGGAGTCCAGCCAGCCGATCTTGGTCTTGAATCGGTCGTCGGCGCGGCGGAGGTCGAGTGTGGTTGCTGCAGAGGTCATGTCATTGCCTCGAATCTCGAAAGTAGGTGTGTTCTCAGAGAACGTGCGAGCCGTACATTTCACCGAGCGGATCGGCGATCAGTTCGAGCCGTGCACCGTCGGGGTCGCGGAAGTAGAGCGAGACCTCGCTGTGCTCGATCAATTCGATTCCCGCGTCGATCAGCTTGGTGCGCAGGTGCTCCCAGCGGGTGGGCTCGACACTGATGGCCACGTGATGCAGACCGCCCAGCACCTCCGCGTACGGGCCGACGTCGAGTCCGGGGAAGTCGAAGAAGGCCAGCAGGTTGCTGTTGCCGATGTCGAAGAAGAAGTGCGACGAACCCGGGTAGTCACGGTTCTCGATGAGCTCGGTCAGAGGGAACTCGAGCAGGTCTTGATAGAACCGCACGGTCGCCTCGACATCGCTGCTGACCAATGCCGTGTGATGAAGTCCGCGGGCAGACGATGCCGGACGCTCGCCTGCAGGCTTCATGTACTGCTGACGAATGCGATCCCGCTGTTCGGCGTGCTCCTGCGCGCGGCGTGTCTCGTCTGCAGTCAGTTCGTTGGTCTCGGTCATCGCTTCGGCCTCCGGTCAGGTAGTTGCTTCGTCAACTACCGAGAACAGTACACCGGTTAGTTGCGTTGTCAACTAGCATGGGGGCATGGACTCACCACGGTGGCTCGATGCCGACGAACAGCAGGCCTGGCGCGCATACCTCGATGCGACGCGGCTGCTGCTTCGCGACCTCGACAATCAACTCACACGCGACTCCGGGATCTCCTTCACCGACTTCGAGCTGCTGGTCGTACTGTCCGAGGCACCCGACCGTCGCCGACGAATGAGCGAACTGGCCGACGCCGTCACCACGACTCGTAGCGGCGTCACCAGAGCCATCAGCCGACTCGTCGACAACGGCTGGGTCACACGCGTCAAATGCGACGACGACAAGCGAGGAATGTCCGCCGAACTCACCGAAGCAGGCATGAACACCCTCGCCGCCGCCAGCCCGGGACACGTCGAAGCAGTACGAGGGAAAATGTTCGACCTGGTTGACCCGAACGATCTCGCGGCTCTGACCCGAACTTTCACGGCGATGCGGAATCACGCATCGTGACGGTGACTCACATACCCGGTACGCAACGCCATCACTGGTGGAACGAGTGGCTCGACTCGAAGCAGTCGTTTCCCGCCACCGGCAATTACGACCTGGCGGCCAATGCGCACGGGCTACTGATGGTGCACAACGAGGACACGGTGTTTCCCGGCGAAGGGTTCGACTCCCATCAGCACGAGAACATGGAGATCGTCACGTGGGTGCTGGAAGGGACGCTGAAACATACTGACTCCGAGGGTAATTCGGGGTTGATCTACCCCGGCCTCGTTCAACGCATGAGTGCCGGAACCGGAATCCGGCACACCGAGACCAATGCGTCGAGCCGGACCAGCCGCGAAAAGCTGCGCGTGGTGCAGATGTGGATCCCACCCGACACCGATGGAACCGATCCCTCGTACGAAGAGCTGGAAGTGCAGGACCAGCTGGCGAGCGGCGAGCTGGTTCCGGTGGCATCCGGCATGTCGGGGCGCGGCGGCGTTCGGATCGGCAACCGCTACGCGACGCTGCATGCCGCCCGACTCGCACCGGGGGAGTCCGTCACCGTCCCTGACGCGCCGTACGGTCACGTCTTCGTCGCCGACGGTTCCGCAGTGTTCGAGACCGTCGGAGACGTTGCCCAAGGCGACGCGGTCCGACTCACCGCCACCGGAGGTCACCGTGTGACAGCATCGACGGCGAGCGAGATCTTGATCTGGGAAATGCACGCCGGCTTCGCCTGACCGAGTTCTTCTGACACAGGGAGATTCACCATGCCAACCGTTGTCACCGACGATGCCGTCTCCCTGAACTATCTCGACGAAGGCACCGGCCCGGCCGTGGTTCTCCTCGCCGGCTTCTGCGCACCGGCGACCACCTGGATGTTGCAGCAGAAAGCGTTGGTGCGAGCCGGATACCGTGTTCTGGCCCTCAATCGACGGGGTCACGGCACCTCCGATGCACCGACACACGGAGCGTCGATGGAGCGGCACGGACGCGATATCGCGAATTTCCTCTCGGAGGTGGGCGTCGACGAAGCCGTCTTGATCGGAGGTTCCATGGGGGCCAACACCATCTGGTCTTACGTCTCGCAGTTCGGCACCGACCGCGTTCGAGCCATCGTGTCGGTGGATCAGACACCGAAGATGGCGAACAGCGACGATTGGTCGAACGGCTTCTACGGTCTGACCGACAGCAATCGAACGTCGTTCTTCGACAGCGGAATACCCGACACGGGCCACGGCCGACCGCAGTGGAAGTCGGTGCCTGCACTACTGAAACTCGCGTTTGCATTGCGCGCGATGCCGAAGATGGCATCACCCGACACGGCCCCGATGAAGGCGCTACTGGCCGATCATGCGGCGCAGGACTGGCGCGCAACCATGTCCGGTACCGATAGGCCGTACCTCATGATCGCCGGACGCGACAGCCAGTTCTGGCCTGCTGCACATGCTTCCGAGTCCGCGAAGCTCAATTCGGGTGGTCGATCTGTGGTCTTGGAGAACTGCGGTCACGCTGCCAACATGGACCGGCCGAACGAGTTCAATGCGGCGATGCTGGAATTCCTCGACTCGATCGACTGAGGTTACGACTGCTCGCGCCCATCCAGAGCCTCGGCACACGTAACAAGGTTGCGGTGCAGCACTTCTCGCTCGCTCTTCGACAGCGACGCAATCATGGCGTGTTCCACCGCAGCGACAGCGGCCGACGCTTGCCGCAGGCGCTCCCTGCCCAGGGTCGTCACGTACAGACGCTGGTCTCGACCTACCCCCTCGATCTCCACCAGACCGCCGCGTGTGAGCCCGGCCAGCAGTTGATGGGTTGCCTGCCTGCTGACGAATACCGCGCGCGCGAGTTCGGCGTTGGACAGTCCCGGTTTGTGCGCGAGGAGTTCGAGGCTCGAGTACTGCGAGACGGTGATACCGAGATCGCGTAGGCACTCGTCCATCGCCGAACGCAGGGCGGACGTGGCCCGCTTGAGGGCGTAACCGATCGAGGTGTCGACATCCACTTGACTCATGTCAACATCTTGACATACATTCATCTCGTCAAGAACTTGACGAACTACCGAAAGGACACGACATGACCGTTGCAACCGTTTCCGGACCGAGCTTCCTCTCCCTCCAGGTACGCGACCTCGCCGTCAGTGCAGACTTCTACGAATCGCAGCTGGGCCTCGTCCGGGCACCCCAGGCACCACCCGGCGCAGTGGTGTTCACCACCTCACCGATACCGTTCGCTGTCCGAAACCCCGCTCCCGAAACGGATCTCGACAGTGGTCAGCCAGGACTCGGAGTTGCCCTCTGGCTGGTGTGCGACGACGCCGAAGCGCTCCACGAAAATCTCGTCGCCGCCGGCGTCACGATCGTGACCGCCCCCTTCGACGGCCCCTTCGGAAAGACCTTCGTCCTACGTGACCCCGACGGATACGCCGTCACCGTGCACAGCAGTTAGCCCCGAAGTCATCGACAAATGTGGGACCCTGAGCGCGGATGCCACCTCCGACGCGTAGGGAACACGACCATCATCGAGCGCCTGAAGAACCGCCTCATCGAGTCGGCGAACGCACCTCGAAAAGCCGCGAAACCGCCCGGGCCAATCCTGCTGGTATTTACCACGATCGCCGCCGTCACGTGGGCATGCGTGTCCAGGAACTGGTGGCCTCGCCCTACGGACAGTTCGCCTGGTTCGATCCGCTCCTCGCCGGCGCGTCATCGATCCTGGTGCTGCTGATCGTCGGGCTCATCTGGGCAATTCGCACCCTCCACGTCGTCGGCCAGGATCGAAGATGGTCGTGGTGGATAGCGCCGGCTCCGGTGGTGGTGGGCTTGGCAGCGGCTGTTCTGGTACTGCTGCCACCGGACAATATGCTGGACCATCGCGACGAATTCGAGGCCGTTGCGCGAGAATTGAGTGCACAGCCCTCGAATAGCCGCGAACACATCGAGATTGGCCCGTTCGACATCAGCTCGGCACGCGCCACATCTGGTGGCGAGGTCTACTTCGCCGAAGACAGCGGCTTCTCCCTCATGAGCGCCTCGGGCTGGGCGTATGCACCAGGTGGGCCGCCCGCGGGATTCGACGACTTCACCGCCACGCACCTGGACGGTCCCTGGTACGAATTCTCGGCCATCTGGCGGGACTGATACCCCAACCGCGGATCCGAAAGAACTATTGCGAAATATTTCTTTCGGGTTATGGTTGTTGCATGAGCCCACCACCTCCCGGTAGGACGCCGCGCAAGCTGACAGACATGTCCGAGCTGAAAGCGCTGACGCATCCCATCCGGTTACGTCTGCTCTATGCACTCCGCGCCAACAAGTCGATGACGGCGACCCAGCTCGGCGATCTCGTGGACGAGTCACCCGCCTCGGTGAGCTATCACCTGCGCAAACTCGCCGAGCACGGGTTCGTAAAGGAGGTAGAGAACGGCTCGGACAAGCGCCAACGTTGGTGGTCGGAGGCCAATGAGGAGGGCTTCAGCTGGTCCGAGAACGACTTCTCCGACTCGCCCGAGTCACTGTCGGTTGCCAAGGCGTCCAAGGACTCCTGGTTGGCGCACCAGTGGTCTCGGCTGCGTGATTTCGACCGGACTTCCGAGTCGTGGGGGCATGAGTGGGTATCGGCGGCCTTCAGCTCCGACGACGTCCTGCGGCTCACCGCCGAGGAGACGAAGGAGATGGGCACGGAGATGCGCGCCGTCATCGACAAATGGCGTCGACGCGGCGAGAACGCGACCTCGGGGGAGCGTGAACACGTGATGGTGCTGATGCATGGATTCCCCACTACACCTTAGGAGTTGGCATGTATCCGTTCGATCCGCACACGTACCTCTTCTTGGCCGAGCAAGATCGCGATCGGCATGTGCTTCTGGCTGAGCGGCGCAGACTCGCTGCTGCGCAGAAGCGCCTCCGCCGAGATGAACTCCGCGTTCAGAAGGCGTGGGACGAGTTGACCGCATCGCTCGCCGATGTCTCCCTTTCCGAGCGACGGGTCCTCGAGCTGGCTCGTCGGTGACGAAAGCTGTTCAAAGCAGTCGCTTTTCCAACCACACCTCGGCGTACGGCTCGGCGTTGAATGCCGGCACCTCCCGATAGCCGAGCTTGGAGTACAGGCCCCGGGCCTCGACGAGGTCCGCTCGCGTATCCAATCGCATTGTCGTACGGCGCGATTGGCGGACCGAACCTTCGACGAACTCGACGACCGACGACCCGACGCCGTTTCCACGGGCGCGCGCGTCGACGAAGACCCGAGTCAGTTCTGCGATGTCGTCGGAGACGAAACGAGCACCACCGCAACCGACCAGCGTCGAGCCCAGGTATGCGACAACGAACAGGCCCGAATCACCCACGAGATCGTCACTCGGCTCGTCGACCATGACTCGTCGTACTTCCTCGTCCGACGCCTCGCGGCCGTAGAGGCGTCCGACGATATCGACGTTGTAGCGAAACAGGATGTCGAGCGCCGGCTCCGAGGAGGGATGAACGACAGCGAACGTCGCCGATACAGGCACTACTTCGCGGCGGCCCGTCTGGCGAGCACCTTCGAGATCCCGAGCTGCGCAACAACGATGATGCAGCCGACGATCGCACCGATGACTGCCGACGCGAGAGTGTTGACGATCCACGCCAGCACTCCGCCGACACCCGCGACCCCACGCACCGCATCCTCACCGTGGTGCACCAGCTCGTAGATGGGGTGGAAACCGAGCTCGTCGATGCCCACGAGAAGGATGTGCCCACCGACCCACAGCATGGCTGCGGTGCCGACGACCGATAGCACTGCCATCACCTTCGGCATGCCCTTGACCAGTCCGCGGCCGAACTTCTCGACGAACCCGGACGAGCCCTCGGCCAGCTTCAGACCGATGTCGTCCATTTTGACGATGAGTGCGACGACGCCGTAGACGACGATGGTGATGACCACCGCGACTACCGCCAAGATGATGAGGCGACTCCAGAAGCCCTCGCTCGCAATGGTGTCGAGAGCGATGACCATGATCTCGGCGGAGAGAATCAGGTCGGTCCGAACGGCACCCGACACCACGCTGTCCTCGTCCCGCGGCTCGTCCTCTGCCTCGGCGTGATGATCGCCGTGGCCGAACAGCGCTCCCCAGATCTTGTGCGCTGCCTCGTAGCTGAGGTAGCAGCCACCGAGCATCAGAATGGGCGTCAGAAGCCATGGGAGGAACTGACTGAGCAGCAGGGCGATCGGCAGAATGATCAGCAGCTTGTTCCGAAGCGAGCCGACGGCGATGCGCTTGATGATGGGCAGTTCACGTTCGGCCGCGAGACCGCGAACGTACTGCGGGGTCACCGCTGCGTCGTCGATCACGACACCGGCGGCCTTGGCCGTCGCTTTGCCGGTAGCCGCACCGACATCGTCGATGGATGCCGCGGCCAAACGAGCCAGCGCTGCCACGTCGTCGAGCAGAGCTACGAGTCCGCCTGCCATCACAGACCTCCGAGTGAAGACGATTGCACTGTGAGACTCCTAGGCTACGAACCGACGTCGGATCAGGTGAACCCTACCGCCCCGGCCGTCAGCGTGAAGCTCGGAGTAAAGCGTCGGTCAACGGCCGGCATGTTCGCGGCGGAACGCTTCGAGCACCAGTTTCAGTACCCCAGGTGCCGCGGCCTCGATGTGAGCCGATCGGAGTTTGTTGAACTTGCGTCCCGACTGCTCGTACTGCTCGATGATTCCCGAGTTTCTGAGTATCGAGAAATGGTATGACGCCGAAGACTTTGCCAGGTCTTCGTATAGCTGCCCACACGCCATATCGACTTTCGAGTCTGCCAATCGACGCACCATGTCGAGCCGAGTCTCGTCGGACAGCGCATGAAGTATCGCCGACACGGACATGTCGCTCATCCAGACCTCCGGGTTCGAACTTTCCGAACTCGATGATACCGTCACGCGTACTGGTTCGAATAATTCGAACCTGCCGATCCGAAGGGGACTGCCGATGCGCATAGGACTGGTCGGAGCAAATATCGAACACGGGTGGGCGTTCCGTGCGCACGTTCCCGCAATAGAATTTCTGCGCACTGTTCTCGGCACGGATATTTCGATCAGTGCGGTGAGTACGTCACGCACCGAATCTGCGCATGCAGCCGCGGCCGCCACCGGAGCCGAACCATTTACCTCGGCCAGCGCATTGGCCAGGTTCGAGGCTGTCGACCTTGTCGTAGTGACAGTCAAAGTGCAGGCACACTCCGAGTTGGTCAGCGCAGCGCAGGCTGCCGGAAAACACGTGCTCTGCGAATGGCCACTCGGCCTCGACGCGGCCGAGGCCCATTCGATGAGTGTTCGAGCGACTTCACAGCACCGTGGCTTCGTCGGCCTTCAATCACGGTTCGACCCCTCTGCGATCGCGCTTCGCGAGATGATCGCGGCCGGAGAACTGGGTGACATTCAGGCCGTGAACGCGCGATCGTCACGAGCCAAAGGAGCCGAGACCATATCTGCGCAGTCCGCGTACACGCTCGATCGCACCAGCGCCGCCGGCACGAGGGAGGTACACACTGGCCACGTACTCGACCTCCTCGATCAGGTACTCGGCGGGATCGCCGTTACCGGTGGAACGTCGAGAATTCACAGGCGCGACTATCGCGTGGCGGGACAAGCCCTGCCTGTGGCTGCGACTGCGCCGGATACCGTCCGGGTCCAATTCGACGCGGGTGGAGCGCTCGGTTCCGCACTGATTTGGGACGGGGACGACAACGCGCAGACAGTCATCGACATACAGGGATCACGCGGTCGGGCTTCCCTGTTCACCCTTCCAGTACCGACGCCGATCATGCGTCAGGTCCAGATGGCACCGCTCGCGGCGACATTCCACCCGAACGGACAACCCGAACCCCTCACGTTGCCGTCCTCCATGCCCACAATCCATCTTCCCGGCAATCCAGCAGCAACCAATATCGCATCGCAATATCTGGCGATCATCGACGACCTGGCAGACGGGGGAAGTCGGACTGCAACATTTGCCGACGCACATCGCATTCATGGGTACATCGAGCACATCAGCGAGGAGCCCGGGATCTGACTTCTGACGACCCAGCTTGATGTATGGTCTCCTATACGTACAGTGAACTATACGTAGAACGGGAGTTGCTCATGACACTCAGATGGTTGTCGGTCGGCGCCGTCGGTCTCGCTACCGCCTCGGCGACGGCATTGCTGGCCTGGCTGGTCTCACCCGTCGCCCCAGGGGTCGCGGCGGTGGTGTTCGGGTTCACCGCACTCCCGTTCGGTGCAATGCTGGGCTGGATACTGTTCGTCGCACCGGTCACCGCCGACCAGACCTACACCTCGGGCGACAGCGTCGAAAGCCATTGGACGACATCCGCGTCCAGCGGTACGGCCACCGATCTGGTGACCGTGCTGGGTCTGACTCTTGCGGTGGTGTCCATCGCCCGCGTCGATCCCCCGGCCACGCTGCTGCTGACGGGCTTGCTGCTGGCGGCATTCGCATCGTTCACCGCGCGGTACGCGTTCGCGCGCTACCGGGCCCTGTCCGAGTGAAGAACGATGTTCGACGGCGCCGCACCGAGAAGCGGTGGTCTCAGAGCGAATTGGCCGAGCGAATCGACGTCACCCGACTGACGATCATCTCCATCGAGAAGGAGCGGTTCGACCCGAGCCTGCCTGTCGCCTTCCGCCTTGCCGCAGCATTCGACTGCACGATCGAGGAGTTGTTCGAGCCGGATACGAATTGACCGGACCTCACGTCACCAGGTCTTCGCTCTTCAACCACTCGTAGGCGACATCGGATGGGTCTTCGCCCTCGATGTCGACCCGCCCGTTCAACTCCTGCATCAGGTCGTCGGTCAATCGCTCGGATACGACGGCCAAAAGATCGGCGATCTCGGGATGCTGTTCGAGCACCGCGTCGCGCACCACCGCGGTCCCGCTGTAAGGCAGGAAGAAGGCCCTGTCATCCTGCAACACAGTCAGATTCAAGTTCTTGATTCTGCCGTCGGTGGTGTAGACCATGCCGAAGTTGCACGGTGAGCTGTCGGCGGTCGAGGTGTAGACGACACCCGCATCCATCCGCGTGACGTTGCCCGACGGTACGCCGTCGGGTGCGTTCAGTCCGATGCCGTAGGTGTCGAGCATCGGGCCGAAACCGTCCGAGCGAGAGAAGAACTCGTCGTCGACGCAGAACGTCCTGTCGGCCACGGGGAGCTTCGCTACATCCGACAAAGATGCGACACCCAGACGCTGTGCCGTCTCGGCCGAGGCGGCGAACGCATACGTGTCGTTGAAATTCGCGGGCGGTAGCCAATCGAGGTTGTGCTCACTCTTCTCGATGTCGCGGACGCGCTCCCACAGCTCCTGCGGATCACTGATCGTCTCGGTCTGGCTGTGGTAGTTGACCCACCCGGTACCGGTGTATTCCCAGAGGATGTCTGCGTCACCGTTGAGCTGTGCCTGTCTCGACGACGCCGACCCCGGTGCTCCGGTCAGGTCGGTGACTTTCGCGCCGGCAGCGGCAAGGTATGTGGCCGTGATCTTTCCGAGCAATACGCCCTCGGTGAAGCTCTTGCTCGTCACCACCAGCGATGCGCCGTCCAACGGGGTCGCACCGTCCGGAAGTGACGTGCTCTCGAACGTTCCCGACGAGCTGACCAACCCGCAACCGGCGAGTGCTGCCGTCAGCGCGAGAGCGGTTGCTGCCGTGGACAGTCGGCGAATCATGCCACTCCTCGTGGGGTCGCGATCAGTTCGACCACACGGCCGAGCCAGTCGATGATCAGTGCGAGCAGCGCGACGAGAACGGCACCGGAGATGAGTAACTTCGGTAGGAACAGCGTGGTACCCGTGGTGATGAGCGTGCCGAGGCTGGACGCCCCGATGAAGGTGCTCAGTGTCGCGGTGCCGACGAGAATGACCAACGCGGTACGTACGCCGTTCAGGATCACAGGCACCGCGAGCGGCAACTCCACCTGCACCAGCGTGCGGAGGCCGGAGAACCCGATTCCCCGGGCCGCTTCGATGGTCCGCTGATCGACCTGTTGGATTCCGACGATCGTATTCTGCAGAATCGGCAGTATCGCGTAGACCACCAATCCGATGACGGCGGTGCGGAACCCGGTTCCGAGCCACATCGTCAGCAACACGATCAGACCCACCGCCGGAGCGGCCTGGCCGATGTTGGCGAAGTTGACGGCCACCGGTCGGAAATTCTTCGCCCTGTCGCGAGTGAGCAGGATGCCCAACGGAATTGCGATGGCGACGACGATCACGGTCGCGGTCAACGTCAACACGATGTGGTCGACGATCGTCGTCTTCAAATTGTCCCAGCCCAGTGATGCCTGCTCGGTAGTCGTCAGCGTCGTGGAGCGGTACCACAGGATGTAACCGACCCCGAGCACGACGATGAGGAGCGGCTCGAACCACACGTCCAACGGTGCGCGACGAAGTCGATTCATGTTGCTGCGCCCTCGGTATGGGCCGAATACGAGACGTGACCGTCACCGGAGCGAGCATCCGAGAGTTGACCACGAATCACGGCCATCACGGTCGCGATCGTCAGTGCGCCAGTAACGGCACCGCGGCCGTCGGTGACGAGTACGCCGCCCTGACTGGCGGCAAGCATCGTGTCCAGTGCGTCGTTGAGCGTGGATGACGGTGCGACGGTGGGCAATCGGTCGTCGACGTAATCGGTGATGCGTTCCTTGGTGGCGACTTCGTCGAGCGACGGCCAGGCGCGAGGCCGACCGTGTTCGTTGATGACGACGATCCAGGTGGCACCCTGAGCCCGCGCACGAGCGATGACCTCCTGCGACGCATCGCCCACCTCGGCGGTGACGACTGGGTCGTGGTCGACGTCCTTGACGCGGGACAGCGTCAAATGTGCCAGCGTGGCACCGGATCCGATGAACTCCTCGACGAACGGGCTCGCAGGCTTGGCCAAGATCTCTTCCGGCGTCGCGTACTGCTCGATGTGGCCGCCCTCGGACAGAATCAATACCTTGTCGCCGAGCTTCGTCGCTTCCTCGAAATCGTGGGTGACGATGACGATGGTCTTCGCCAGCTCGTGCTGGATGGCGATGAGGCTGTCCTGCAGCCGAACCCTGGTGATCGGGTCGACGGCACCGAACGGTTCGTCCATCAGCAACACCGGTGGATCGGCGGCGAGCGCTCGCGCCACACCCACTCGCTGTTGCTGTCCTCCCGACATGTCCTTGGGGAGACGATCGCGGAAGTCGGCGACGTCGAGTCCCACCAGATCCAGCAGGTAATCGGTTCGCTCGTCGATCTTCTTTGCCTCCCAGCCCAGTACCCGGGGAATGGCTCCGATGTTCTTGGCGACCGACCAGTGTGGAAACAGGCCACCGGACTGGATGACGTAGCCGATCGACTGCCGCAGCTTGTCCGGATCCTCGCCGGTGACGTCGCGGTCTCCAATGAAGATTCGGCCCTCTGTCGGTTCGATCAGACGGTTGATCATCTTGAGAGTGGTCGTCTTACCGCAACCCGACGGACCGACAAACGCGACGATGTGGCCGGCCTCGATATCGAGATCGATCTTCTGCACCGCCGCCTTGTTCTGGCCCTTGTACTGCTTGACCACACCGTCGAGGCGAATCGAGGCGCCGGTGACCGTTCGCTCGCCGGTTGTGTTGTCCGTCATGACAATCCCTTCGAGATGGTGAGGCGCCCGAGAAGGACGAGCAGGCCGTCGAACACCAGGGCGATGACGACGATGAGCACTGTGCCGGTCACTGCCATCTCGACGGAATTGGTCCCGCCCAGTCTCGACAGGCCATTGAAGATGAGCGACCCGAGGCCCGGCCCGAGTACGTACGCGACGATGGCCGCGACGCCGACAACCATCTGAGTCGAGACGCGGATTCCGGTGAGAATGACCGGCCATGCCATGGGCAGCGAGACGGAGACGAGGATGCGGCTGCGCGAGAACCCGATTCCTTTCGCCGACTCGATCACGGTGTCGGGAACTCCACGCAGTCCGACGATGGCGTTGCCGATCACGGGCATGGCGGCGAATAACGCGAGCATGATGAACGAGGGCACCACACCCAAGCCGAACGGGACGATGAGCAGCGCGAGCAACGCCAGAGACGGAATCGTCAGCGCTACTCGACTGGTCGTCAGCGTCAGTGCCGAGAAGAGAGGCAGACGATGGACTGCGATCGCGATGAGCACGGCCACGACCGTGCCCACCAGAACCGTCTGAAACGCCAGCGACGCATGTTGATAGGTCAGAAACGCGAGGGATTCACCCCGCCCCTGCAAATAGCCCCATAGATCCACGAATTCCCTCTCGCCCGGCAGATCGGACGACGAGCGTAACCCGCATTTCCCCGGGGCGTCGGGGAAATGCGGGTTCGCCAAAGGCCGTGCAGCAGAGCGATACGCGGGTTCATCTGCGCGAATACGCCCTTGCCGAGCGCCCGCACGGACTTAAAATCAGCTCGAGCAGAATCGGTTCTACTGCGTGTACGAACTCATGAAGTTGCCGAGCCGCTCGAGTGCAGTCGAGAGATCGTCCACGTTGGGCAGGGTGACGAGCCGGAAGTGGTCGGGCACATCCCAATTGAACGCTCGACCGTGACTGACCAGGATTTTCTCGGATTCGAGCAGGTCGAGGACGAACTTCTCGTCGTCGACGATGCCGAAACGGTCGGTGTCGAGCTTGGGGAACATGTACAGCGCGCCCGCAGCCTGCACACAGCTGATCCCGTCGATGGAGTTCAGCATTCGATGCGCCAGATCCCGCTGCGCGGTCAACCGACCCGTCGGCAGCAGGAGGTCCTCGATCGATTGACGGCCGCCGAGCGCCGTCTGTATTGCATGTTGTGCAGGCACATTCGCGCACATGCGCATGTTGGACAGCAACGTGATGCCCTCGATGAAGCTCGCAGCACGGCGTCGTGGACCGGTGATCGCCAGCCACCCGGCACGGAATCCACACACTCGGTAGGCCTTCGACAACCCCGAATAGGTCAGGCACAGCACATCTTTGCCGGTGAGAGTTGCGAGATTGGTCATCTCGGAACCGTCGTACACGATCTTCTCGTAGATCTCGTCGGCGAGCAGAATCAGATCGTGCTCGCGCGCGAGGTCGACGAAACGCTGCAGAACGTCGCGTGAGTACACCGCACCAGTGGGGTTGTTGGGATTGATCACGACGATGGCCCGGGTACGGGTGGTGATCTTCGATTCCAGATCCTCGAAGTCCGGAGCCCAGTCCTGAGTCTCGTCTGCCAAGTAGTGGACCGGACTGCCTCCGGCGAGCGCAACCGAACCCGTCCACAGCGGGTAGTCGGGGGAGGGGATCAGCACCTCGTCCTCGGGGTTGCACAGCGCCTGCATCGTCATGGTGATCAGCTCGGAGACCCCGTTGCCCAGGTAGACGTCGCCGACGTCGAGGTCGCTCAGGCCCTTGGTCTGGTAGTACTGCACCACCGCGGTGCGCGCCGAGAACAGGCCCCGCGAGTCGGAATATCCCTGCGCGGTAGGCAGATTGCGAATCATCGCCATCATGATCTCGTCGGGTGCCTCGAAACCGAACGGGGCCGGGTTACCCACGTTGAGGCGCAGGATCTTGTGCCCCTGCTCCTCGAGTTCCTCGGTCTTGTCCAGGATGCGGCCACGAATGTCGTAGCGAACATTCTCGAGCTTGCGTGCCTGATCGATCGATCGCGTCATGACGAAAGTTCCTCCTGTCGAACGGACGGCGACATCCGAGTTCGGACCGCCACTGTTGCACATACGATGACCGCTGCTCCACCCACGACCACCGGCCACGTCAGTCCCTCGTGGAGCAGGATCGCGGCCCAGCAGATCGTCAGCACCGGCTGAACGAGCTGCACCTGGCTCACGCTCGACATCGGACCGATGGCCAACCCCCGATACCAGGCGAAGAACCCCAGATACATACTCACGACGGCCAGATAGGCGAACGCAGCCCACTCCGAGACGCCTCCGCTCGTGGGTTGATGCCACCACGCGAACGCCGTCATCGCTCCGGTCACCGGAACGGAGACGACAAGCGCCCACGAGACCGTCTGCCACGCTCCCAGTTCACGCGCAAGCAGCCCGCCCTCCGCGTATCCCACCGCGGCCGCCACGACGGCTCCGAGGAGAAGCAGATCCGACCACCCCAGTCCGGCGACCTCGCCGCCCTGCACGGCCGCGAATCCGACAGCGACCGCAGCACCCATGGCCGCAACCAACCAGAACATCGGCCGGACGCGTTGCCGCTCGCGGACGACGGCGAAGGCCGCGGTCGCAGCCGGCAGAAGCGCGATGACGACGGCACTGTGGCCGGCGGAGGCGGTGGTCAGAGCGAACGACGTGAGCACGGGGAAACCGATGACGACCCCGGCCGCGATGACACCCAGTCGAACCCATTGCCGTCCGCGTGGCAACCGTTGCGAGGTCAGGGCCAGGGCGGCAGCAGCGAGGGCCGCGGCGACGACGGCGCGTCCGGACCCGACGAACAGCGGCGACAGGCCACCGGTCACGGCGATCCGAGTCAGCGGCACGGTGAACGAGAACGCCGTGACACCCGCCAGTCCCCACAAGAGGCCGGCTCGGGATAGCAGTCCCGGCGCAGGCTGGGTAGCGCTACTATGCTGTGTCATGTCCGACGATAGCAGTTCCCGGATCGTGTCTGCACTGCGAACCTGGATCGCAACCGCCCCGCCCGAGGCGAAGCTGCCATCCACTCGGGCGCTGGTGGCCCAGCATTCGGCCAGCCCTGTGACGGTGCAGAAAGCACTGCGCACTCTCATGTCGCAGGGTGTCATCGAAACACGGCCTGGCGTCGGAACATTCGTCAAGACCGTGCACACGGCCCGCCCGAACGACTACGGGTGGCAGACTGCCGCGCTCGGTGCACCCGGAAACAGATTGCAACTCCCCGCCGCACTGCAGTCCACGTCGAGTGACGTGATCGCTCTGCATTCCGGTTACCCGGCCCGAGAGCTGTTGCCGGAGCGACTCGTTCACGCTGCTTTCACCCGAGCCTCACGCACCGACGCAGTGGTTGCCCGGCCGCCCACCGCAGGTCTGCCCGAGCTTCGAGCTTGGTTCGCCGCGGAACTGGGCGCTTCCACCCCGCTGGGTATCACACCGCCCTCGGCCAGCGACGTGGTCATCATCCCGGGCAGCCAGACCGGCCTGAGCACGGCCTTTCGAGCGCTCGTCGGTGCGGGACGCCCACTTCTCATGGAATCACCGACGTACTGGGGAGCAATTCTGGCGGCAACGCAGGCGGGCGTTCGCGTGGTCCCGGTCCCCACCGGGGTCGACGGACCCGACCCGGACGCGCTGGAGCAGGCATTCGCCGAGTCCGGCGCGCGGGCGTTCTACGCTCAACCGACCTTCGCCAGCCCCACCGGAGCGCAGTGGTCTCCGGACCTGTCCGAACGTGTGCTCGACATCGTTCGACGACACGGCGCGTTCCTGATCGAGGACGACTCCGCCCACGATTTCGGCATCACCGCCGAACCCAGCCCATTGGCCGCACGAGACGACGGCGGACATGTGGTGTACCTGCGTTCGCTGACCAAGGTCGTATCACCGTCGATTCGATTGGCAGGCTTGATCGCTCGTGGCCCGGCCCACGAACGTATCCTCGCCGACACGGGAGCCGAATCGATGTACGTCAGCGGCATCCTGCAAACCGTCGCTCTCGATGTCGTCACCCAACCCGCCTGGCGCACACACCTACGACGCCTACGCACGCAACTCGAAGCTCGTCGAGACCTATTGGCCCACAGCCTGATCGAGTTCGCTCCTCGCGGGCATCTCGACCGGATCCCCCGGGGCGGACTCAATCTGTGGATGCGCCTGCGTGACGACATCGACCTGGAAGACGTTGTGCACAAATGCAAATCGGCGGGTGTCATCGTCGGTGCGGGAGACGATTACTTCCCGGCCGAACCCACCGGCAAGTTCCTGCGGTTGAACTACGCGGGCTCGAACGCCGGTGAGTTCCCGGATGCGGCACGCACGATCGGATCGGTCATCTGAGACTGTTCGACGCTTCGACGGCGAACGTCGAGGTGCGGCCCCATACGAACCAGACCAGAGGCCCGAGAAACGGAAACGCGAGCACGACGAAGATCCACACCGCACGGCCTGCGACACTGTAATTGGGTGAGCGAAGGATGCTGACGAGCGCGGCGACGAACAGAACGACCGCGCCGAGCACTGCCACCAAGACGATGGTTCCCAGCCCGAACCCGAGTACCTGCTCGGTGGTCGAGTGTTGTTGTGAAAGTAGTACTGCGGCGTGCATGACGGTTCCTCTGCTGTGCTTGTTCTTCGCTGTTTCGTTGACGACCACAACGCTATGGACCCGAACGTTCCTGCACATCGGTCTGCACGTGTATCTCGTCGTACATCGGACGATGTAGGCCTACCGCCGGAGTCGTCGCGCAGTTACCGTGGTGCGGACATATCCGACCTGGGGGGACTTGTGCAGACCGTCAAGAACGACTACACGACGTGGAGGGCCCTGGGGCCGGGCGGCTTACCGGCCAACGTCGGTGGGTGGTTGATCGCCACCGCGCTACGACCGTTGTCCAGACGTGACCTTATGACCGTCGCCGGCGCGTCGCCCGCAGGCCGGCACTGGCACCTCGAACCGCGCCGAGGACCACGGCCGACGATCGCCCCGTACCCGATTCCACATCGCCAGCTCACCGACCGTGCTACGCCCGTACTGACAGACAGGATCACCGGCGCAGTTACTACCGAAGCGCGCACGAACAATCGATACCACCTGGCGCGCAGCCACTTCGAGAGGCGAGGGGACGCGCTGTATCTGACGGATGTCACCACTGCTGCACCGTGGATTTCGCGAACCAACGGCGAGATACTCCACGTCCACGAGACCGAAGGATCGATGCACGTCGTCATGCAGCCCGACGATGCTCAGACCGTCATCTCCGCGGGCTGGGGTGAGCTACACCCCCTCGCCGGACGCCCTGGCCTCGGACTTCCCGAAACCTACGTCTTCCTCTACGCACCGAGAGACTCCGACGACGCAGATCGAATCGAACAGATCATCCATCGCGCAACAGCTACTTCGACGAGGTGAAGAACATGACTCTCGACGACATCGTCGACCTGGTCGGCAGCTTCGACGGAACAGTGGCGCAGCGTCCCAGCGAGGGCGACGGAACCCCCGAACTCGCCTGGGGCGACGTGTTCTTCTACTACTCACCCGACGGGACCATCCCGACCGGTACTCAGCCGTTCGCCACCGTCGTGACCAAGAATTACCCAGGCGACGAACTGTCTCGGCTGGATCGTCCCGACGCCTTCCGCGTCAATGTCCCTGTAGCGAAAGCAGAATTCGAGAGGCTGTTGGGTGTAGTGCCACGCGAGGCTGACCGTGCGCCTCGAGCCGATGCCGACGACACGCTCGCAGCGCATCCGCAATACGGCACTGCCGGATGGATATCGATCGTCAATCCGGCATCTGGAACGCAGCCACAAGTCGAGGAGTTGCTTCGATCGGCCTACGAGACCGCGAAAACACGATTCGAGCGCCGCCACAGGTGAGGTGAGCGCCCACAATTCGCAGGCATCGACGCGATCCCGATTCCAGAGCCGAATTGTGGACGCTCAGGGCAGTTGCAGATCGGCGGTGAGTCAGCGCATTGCCATATGTCGCGGCGTCTCGTCGAAAGTCATTTGCATGAGCCAATACTCGTGACTACACCCAGCCGTCCGACGACCGTCCGGAAAAATTCGCCAGGCGTTCGAGTGAACCCGCTTCCGGCCTCGGTTCCACGACGGGGCCGAACGGCACTCCCGGAACCCGCGCATCCGCTGGAAGCATTGCATGGAATTCCACTGCTACCGGCTCGACGAGAGTGTCGTCCACTTCTGCGGGCTGGCCAGTCGCCACCGCGAGGTCCCAGCCGTGCAGTAGTAGCTCGCGCGTGTATCCCCACACAGCCGATCGCCCCGGTACTTCACCCCACGGGACCGCGACCGGGGCATCGAGCAATTCATCGTCGGCCCACGCGGCACGGGCTTGCGTCACCGACGTGTCGAAGGATGCGGCGTCATGATCGGAGCACAAGGGCGACACAGAGTCCGGACTCCCGAGTTCGGCGATCGCAATCAGCCTTCGGACCGTGGCAACGAGATGCCCTGCGAGCGTCCGGACATCGAACTCGTCGCACGGAGTGGGAAGGTCCAGTTGGTCTGCGCGCACGCCTGTGAGCAGACCGCTCACCCATGCGGCGGACGTGAAGTACACCTCGCGCGGATCCGTCTGCTGCGTGGTCTCGATGGTGTTCATTGTCGATCCTTCCGTTTCGCGGCCACCGGGTGTGGCCTGCTGGGTAGAAGTAGATCGGGTGAACATGACATCTTCTGTCATGTATTGGTGAGAGACTTTTCGGGTGCGCGCAGACCGGTTGTTGTCCATCGTCATGCTGCTCCAACATCGGGGCAGACTGAACGCTGCCGACATTGCCGCCCAGCTCGAAGTATCCACGCGCACCGTGTTGCGTGACATCGAAGCGTTGTCTTCGGCGGGCATTCCGGTCTACACCGATCGCGGTCGCGGTGGTGGCATCAGTCTGCTGCAGGGCTATCGCACCGAGCTGACCGGTCTGACGGCCGCCGAGGCGACGGCATTGCTCACTTCCGGCGCGGGACGCGTCGCCACCCCGGCGTTCGCAAGCGCCATGCGCAAGGTGATCGCCGCGATACCCGACGCTCACCGAGCAGCGGCAAGCACTGCCTCACAACGAATCCTGGTCCGGCCCGACGGTTTCGCGTATCCCCACGAACCGGAAGAACATCTGGTGGAACTCCAACGGGTCGTCATAGACGGTGTGCGGATAAGAATCACGTATCGCGATCGCAGCGGCTCGGTGAACGATCGAATCCTGGACCCCATCGGGCTCGTCTACGCCGGCGATCATTGGTACCTACTCGCCGGGCGTGACGGCACCGAACGTGTCTACCGGGTATCGCGGATCGACGAACTGACCGTGCTCGACGAGCAGGCTCACCGCGCTTCCACCGTGGACCTGGAGGCCGCCTTTACCGCACACTGGAAGTCGTTCCGTGCGAGTTTGGTCGAGACCGAAATCACCTGCACAGTCGAGGAATCAGCGTGGCTTTCGTTGTCCAAGAACGTAGTACGAGTCATTGACGAGAGGATCCGGAACGACGGAAAGCGACTGGTAGTGATCGTGTTCTCCGGACACAATCACGCCCTCGGTGCACTGTGGAACTGCGGACCCGGCGTAGAAGTTCTGCAGCCCACAGCAATCCGGGAGGAACTAGCTGCTCGGGCATTCGAGACCTACGAGCTGTACAGGTGAGGATTCCAGCACGTCCGTATTCTCCTGACATGCCGATTTCACATCTCGCTGTCGCAGGGACATCCGTCGACTGCGCAGACCCAGGAGAACTTGCACAGTTCTACCTGGCGCTCCTTGGAGGCGAGGTGCTGTGGGACAACGACGACAGTGCCGCAGTACAAACGATGTCAGGTGTTCGCATCGTCGCGCAGAAAGTCGAGAGTTATCGACCACCCGTCTGGCCCTCGGCGGCGATCGTGCACCTCGACTTGGACGCCGGCGGACGTCTCTCCGAAGCCGTCGCATACGCACTGGACTGCGGCGCGACGGAAGCGCTCGACCAGCCCGATCTCCGATGGAGGGTGCTGCTGGACCCGGCCGGTCATCCCTTCTGCATCACCACGGAAGTCTGGGACGACGGAGACGCTGACGCATTGTCCGAACAGGGCTGCGATGACACGATGGACCGATGAACGCCCGTCAGCGACCGTGGACTCGATATCTGTTGGTCATCTGGCTTACGTGCATCTCCTTCCTGGTCATTTCCGACGTGTTGACCGAGCCGTCCATCTGGACCTGGATCAAGTTGGCTCTACTGGCCATGGCCGTGCCCTGGTTCCTGTACCGGTATTGGCGTCCCGCGCCTGTCTGCACCGTACAAAAGATCGGCCCCGAGTCCGTACCCGCCGAGGACGTCGACGCCGTTGTCGACGAACACGGGCGCACCGTCAAGGCCATTCGCTCGCTGCGTGAACTACATCCCGGCCTCGGCTTGGGTGACGCGAAGAACCTGGTTCGACCTGAACTCTGACGAAGGAACGGGCGATGATGGACATGGACGGTACACACGTAGTTCGTGACCGGGACGGCTTCGACGAGGCCGCAACACTGCTGGTCGACTTCAATCGCGAATACGACGACCCTGCACCCGAACCGAATTGGCTTGCAACGCATCTCGATCGACTGGTGCAGTCCGGTGATACCAGCGTGCTGACGTTCGGGTCTCCCGCGATCGGGGTGGCGGTCCTTCGATTTCGCATCGGAACGTGGAGCTCGAACATCGAGGCTTACCTGGCCGAGTTCTACGTTCAGCCCAGCCAGCGCGGAAAGGGCTACGGCACGACGTTTCTCGACGACGTCATCGAGCACGTCCGCAGCCGTGGCGCGACCTACCTCGATCTGAACACCTCGGAGGACGACGAGGCAGCTCGACACGTGTACGAGAAACGCGGATTCGACTGCCACGAGGGACGCGGAAGCGGCCCCAAGGCTCTGTACTACGAACTCGAACTCGAACTCGAATGATCGGTTGTCGTAGAAGAAGTCCGAAACGTCCAGGAATCGCCACAGCCCGAGAAAACGAATACGATTGCCAATAACAGCGGTCCCGATCGATCCCGAGGAGTTCAATCATGGCGTTTCCGATCATCGTCGCGAAGGCAGTATCGACGGTCGTGACGGGTGCAGTCGGCGTCGCCGCATACAACGGTGCCAAGAAGCTGTACGAGAAGGCCCCCGTCCGCAAGGCTGCGGTGTCGGCCACCGAACTCGGTCTGCGCGCAGCGCGCAAGGCCGAGGTTCACGCGGAATCGGCCCGACTGGCCGTGTCCGACGTCGTCGCCGAGGCCCGGGACCGGATCGGTGAAGAGGTTCAGCCGCCCACGGCCTCCGATGCAGGCCACGGCCACGCGCACTGACCGGGACTGCTTCCGATTATGACGACCCTCGCCCAACGCCCCCTCGACATCGACGCGACGCAGGCAGACGGCATCGAGATCCTCTCAGACGCCGCCGGCCGTATGCGCCTCCGCGTCGACTGGCTCCGCTCGAGCCCGGGCCGTGCCGTTGCGGTCGAGGACCACGTGGACAAGATCCGCGGAGTGCGCGCCGTTCATGCGTACCCGCGGACGGCGTCGGTCGTCATCTGGTACTCCCGCACACGCATCGACAGGGCCGAACTCTTCGACGCGGTGAATGCGGGGCGCTCGACGAATTGGGCCCTGGTACCGGTCCGTAGTCCGCGCTCAGCTGACGTCACCAGCGGCGACGTGCTGCGGATGACTATCGGCGGCGCGGCACTGGTCCTTCTCGGTCTTCGCCGCTACGCGTTCCGTCGGCCGCCCATCCTCGGCCCCACCAGCCGTCTCGTTGCCACCGGCGCAACGATCTTCACCGGCTACCCGTTTCTCAAGGGAGCCGTGCGCTCGCTTGCCGGCAACAGGACGGCAGGAACCGACGCGCTCGTCAGCGCCGCAACCGTGGCCAGCCTCGTGCTGCGCGAGAACGTCGTCGCCCTCACCGTGCTGTGGCTCCTGAACATCGGCGAGTACCTGCAGGAATTGACCCTCAAGCGAACTCGACGCGCGATCTCCGATTTGCTGACCGGCACACAGGACACCGCCTGGATCAGGCTGCCCGACGGCTCCGAGATCTCCGTCGACGTCGATCGACTCGAGATCGGCGACGAGGTCGTCGTGCACGACCACGTGGGCGTTCCCGTCGACGGCACCGTGGTCGACGGTGACGCAGTGGTGGATCAGTCCGCGATCACCGGCGAAACCTTGCCGGTATCGATCGTCGCCGGAGACCGTATTCATGCGGGATCCGTCGTCGTCCGTGGCCGCCTCGTCGTGCGTGCCTCCGCCGTCGGTCGCGACACCACGATCGGCCGCATCATCTCTCGCGTCGAGGAGGCGCAGGAAGATCGTGCACCGATTCAGACTGTAGGAGAGAACTTTTCACGACGCTTCGTCCCCGCGTCCTTCATCCTGTCGGCGCTGACTCTCGTCGTCACCCGGGATGTACGACGTGCCATGACGATGCTGCTCGTGGCGTGCCCGTGCGCGGTGGGGTTGTCCACGCCGACCGCCATCAGCGCAGCCATCGGAAACGGTGCTCGCAGAGGCATTCTCATCAAGGGCGGATCTCACCTCGAACAGGCCGGCAGGGTCGACGCCTTCGTGTTCGACAAGACCGGAACCCTGACGGTGGGACGGCCCGTGGTGACCAATGTCGTGTCCTTCCAGGACGACTGGGAACCGGAGCAGGTGCTGGCCTACGCGGCGAGCTCCGAGATCCACTCGCGACATCCTTTGGCAGAAGCTGTCATTCGGAGTACCGAGGAACGACACATCGTCATCCCGCCGCACGAGGAGTGCGAGGTGATCGTCGGACTCGGCATGCGGACGGTCGCAGACGGACGGACGCTGCTCCTGGGCAGTCCATCCCTGCTGCGCAGCGAGAACGTCGCGGTGTCCGAGGATGCGCAGCAATGGGTTTCGCGGCTGCAGGACGAGGCCGAGACTCCGCTGCTGTTGGCCGTCGACGGCGTACTCGTCGGCTTGATCAGTCTCCGCGACGAAGTCCGTACCAACGCATCCGCCGTTCTGAACGCGCTTCGAGCCGATGGTGTCGAACGCATCATCATGCTCACCGGCGACCACCCGAAGACAGCGGCGGCGGTCGCCGCGGAACTCGGCATCACCGAGTGGCGGGCCGAAGTGATGCCCGACGAAAAGCTCGAAGCCGTCCGAGAACTGCAGGACGCAGGTTACGTCGTGGCGATGGTCGGTGACGGCACCAACGATGCTCCTGCGTTGGCCGTCGCCGATATCGGAATCGCAATGGGATTGGCGGGCACCGACGTTGCCGTCGAGACCGCGGACGTGGCACTGGCAAGCGACGACTTGTCGCGTCTGCTCGACGTACGTGACCTCGGCCGGCACTCGGTGTCGGTCATCCGTCAGAACTACGGAATGTCCATCGCCGTCAACGCTCTCGGCTTGGCGGTCAGCGCCGGTGGTGCGCTGTCCCCAGTGCTGGCGGCAATCTTGCACAACGCCTCGTCGGTCGCGGTGGTCGGCAACAGTTCGCGATTGATCCGATACCGACTCTGATCAGTAGGTACCGAACGCCAGGGCGAGGTGTCCGGTACCTACTTCGCTATTTTGCGTCGCGGAAGTACGGTTCGACCGTGCCCTTGAGCTTGACGAGCATGGGGTTTCCGTAGCGATCCTTCGCGGTCGGGACCTCGACACGCACCCAACCCTCGGACACGTTGTATTCGCGAATGCTCGTCTTCTCGACGCCGTTGAAGCGAATGCCCACGTCGCGGCGAAGAACCTCTTCGTTGTAGAAGCGGCTGCTCGGATCGATCGAGAGATGATTCGGTGGAACGTCTGCGTTCTGGTCCTCGGGCATGATTACTTTCGTCGATGTGCTGCGTTGGGTGCTGGGGTCTGAACCCCATGAAGAATACGCGACGTAGCGTTGGACCAGCGCCGCTGTCCCTAGCCCCGTGCCATGTCCACGAATCGGGACAGGTGCAGCTGGTGCGCGACAGTAATTGTCGCCGTTGGACCGTTACGGTGCTTGCCGAGGATCAGGTCGGCCTCGCCGCCGCGGGGATCGTCTCGCTCGATGGCGTCGGGGCGGTGCAACAGAATCACCATGTCGGCGTCCTGCTCCAGTGAGCCGGACTCACGGAGGTCCGAGACCATCGGCTTCTTGTCGGTTCGCTGCTCAGGACCACGGTTGAGCTGGCAGACCGCGACCACCGGGCATTCGAGTTCCTTGGCCAACAGCTTGAGCTGACGGGAGAAGTCCGAGACCTCTTGCTGACGCGACTCGACCTTCTTGCCGGACGACATCAGCTGAAGGTAGTCCACCACAATGAGTTTCAGGCCGTTGCGCTGCTTGAGGCGTCGCGCCTTGGCTCGAATCTCCATCATCGTCAGGTTGGGCGAATCGTCGACGAAAAGCGGTGCTTCGCTGATCTCGCTCATGCGACGGGCCAGCTTGGTCCAGTCGTCGTCGGTCATCTTTCCGGAACGCATGTCGCCGAGCTTGATCTTCGCTTCCGCGGACAGCAGACGCATGACGATCTCTGTGCGACTCATCTCCAGAGAGAAGATGACACTGGGCATGCCGTGCTTGATGGAGCACGAACGCATGAAATCCATACTTAGGGTAGACTTACCAACGCCGGGCCTCGCCGCGACGATAATCATCTGACCAGGGTGAAGACCGTTCGTGATCTCGTCGAGTTCGGCGAATCCCGTCGGCACGCCGAGGGAGATGCCGCCGCGGCTGGCGATGGAGTCGATTTCGTCCATCGTGGGCTGCAGCAGCTCTTCGAGGGGGAGGAAGTCCTCGGAGGTGCGTCGCTCGGTGACCTCGTACACCTCTGCCTGTGCGCGGTCGACGACCTCGGCGACGTCCTGACCGTCGGCTCCGGCGTAACCGAACTGCACGATGCGGGTACCGGCTTGCACGAGCCGCCGGAGAATGGACTTCTCCGCCACGATCTCGGCGTAGTACCCGGCGTTGGCGGCGGTGGGCGTCGTCTGAGTCAGCGTGATCAGGTACGGCGGGCCGCCGATGCGCTTGAGCTCTCCGCGGCGATCCAGCTCGGCCGAGACGGTCACCGGGTCGGCAGGCTCACCGCGGCTGTAGAGGTCGAGAATGGCGTCGTAGACGTTCTGGTGTGCCGGCCGGTAGAAGTCGCCCGGACGGAGCACCTCGAGCACGTCGGCGATGGCATCCTTGCTCAGCAGCATGCCGCCCAACACGGACTGTTCGGCGGCCATGTCCTGTGGCGGCTGTCGCCCGAAGTCTTCGCCCGGACCTTCGCTGGAGGAGGAGCCGGAGTAGTCGGACTGTCCTCGATCGTCCACAACTGCCACGCGAACCGGCCGTCCTCTCCCCATAGTCCGAGCACGGCCGGATAACACCCGGACGTGCGGTCAAGCAAGTTCTACCCCCGGGCACCGACAGGTCCTGTTCGGTACCGGATCCGCGCTGCCCCGGCACCGTTCGACGGCATCGAGAGAGACGCTGGAGGGACGTTAAGCGGTATCGCCAGGAGTCACAACACAGGCTGTGGATGGATCTGTGGATGAAATGTGGACGAGGTTGAACAACGGTGTTGACCGTCTGGGGATAACCTGGGTATAACTTTTGGACTTTGAACCATTTCCGCACGTCAAGGCGTGTACATAAAGTTTTTTGCCTGTGCATCGTTCTGGGGGCGGCGTGTCGGCCGAATTGACAACTCGGGCGTGTTGAGTAAATGCCAAGTGAACTCCGTGGTGAAGTACGTCACACCGGCTCGAAATTGGCACCGAAAAAGTCTTAAAGCTGGTTTTCGAGCCGAAGGGCCCGATCCCCGTCGGGAATCGGGCCCTCGTACTTCGCTCGAACAGGCCGTCAGAGATCGGCCTTCTGCGGGCACAGCGCCGGGTCGAGAACAGTGATCTCCTTCGTACCGATCTGCAGCACCCGGGCCGACGGGATGTCGAAGAAGAGACCGGTGATCCGCAGACGACCCTCCGCGTTCGCGCGTCCCACCACCCGGTGGCGGGTCAACGTCTGCAGCTGCACCGCCACATTGACCATCGCGAGCTGGTCGGCCTCGCCGAAGCCCAACTCCGCCGCTTGACGGCCCACCGCGTGCCCACTGCGGAACGCGTCCAGGCTGGCTCTCCCGTGCCCGAGCCACTCGGCCACCGACGGGTCGGCGGCGTTCTCCGCCCCGCCGAGAATCGCCTTCATGGCACCGCAACCGGAATGGCCACACACGACGACCGACGACGTACCCACTTCGTCGACGCCGAAGGCAAGGGCTGCCTCCACCGAGCAATCCTGACCTTGAGTGGGGATCATGTTGCCGACGTTGCGCACGGTGAACAGATCACCGGGGCCGCTGCTGGTGATCGTGTTCGGCATGACGCGTGAGTCGACGCAGCAGAGGAACAGCGTGTCCGGGTCCTGGGACTCGGTCAGACCTTCCAGGTGCGGACGAATGTTGGGGGCATGAGTGCGGTGGTACTCGGCCACTCCGCTCAACACCGGACGCAGAGCGGCAGGCGAATCTTCCTGCGTGTCGTCGCTCTTGAGCTGCCATGCCCGCCACGGTGCCAACGAGCTGCGCACCGTGGCAGATCCGCGCCGCGGTGGTCCTTCGGTGGCCGCAGCCATCGACGCCGTGCCCACCTCCTCGACGCGCACGGAACCACCGGTCGCTTCGTGTTGGCGGACCCACTCGTTCAACGCGTCGTGCACAGCATGGTCGAGGAAGTCGACTCCGAGATGGACGGTGACAGACGTGCCTGCGGGCACCGTGGCCAACACACGAGTCAGTCGCGGCAGCGCGAGGAAGCTCAGCGAGCCCTCCATCGTCACCCGCCAGGTTCCGTCGACCGTTTCCTCGGCCCGAATCTTCGCCAGCACCACGCGTCGCAGAACCAGGATGATCGAGAGCGCCAGGCCGATCAGCACTCCCTCGAGCAGGTTGAGCGCCACGACACCCAGCACCGTGACTGCGTAGACAGCGATATCACCGGTCTTGTTGGCGATCTTGATGTCGGCCAGTTTGATGAGCTGCACACCGATCATCACGAGCAACCCGGCGAGCGCCGCGAAGGGTACGAGCTCGACGATCGAAATGAACAGCACCGAGAAGATCAGGATCCACACGCCGTGCAGAATCGCCGACGCACGAGACTTGGCACCGACCTTGACATTTGTCGCGCTACGCACGATGACGCCGGTGATCGGCAGGCCACCGATGGCACCGGAGGCCATGTTGCCCGCACCCTGAGCCATCAATTCGCGGTCGAAGTTGGTGCGCTCACCGCTGTGCATCTTGTCGACGGCCACAGCGGACAGCAGGCTCTCGACGCTGGCGATCAGCGCGATGGTGATGACACCGGTGGCGAATGCACCCCACTGACCGTCGGGCATGATCGGGAAGCTCAGAGACTCGATGAGGTTGCCCGGCAACTCGATTCGCTCGACGTCGAGCGAGAAGAAGATCGAGACCGCGGTTGCAGTGACCACTGCAACCAGTGCCGCAGGCACTTTGGAAACCTTGGCCATCACACTGGACACGCCGGCCAGTCGCGGCCACGAGAACATCAGCACGACGACGATGCCGCCGACGACGATGGACGGCCATTGGCCGTCGGCCACGGAACGCGGAATGGCGAGGAGGTTCTGCACCGCGGAGCTTTCGGATTCTCCACCGAGCAGCACGTGAATCTGTTGCAGCGCAATGGTTATACCGATGCCGGCGAGCATCGCGTGAACGACCACCGGCGAAATGGCAAGTGCACTACGAGCAATGCGGCTCATGCCCAGAAGAACCTGGACGAGGCCGGCCAACACCGTGATGGCACATGTTGTGGCCCAACCGAATTGATTGACCAACTCGGCGACCACCACAGTCAGACCCGCAGCCGGACCACTGACCTGCAACGGCGATCCGCCGAGAATACCGGCGAGAATGCCGCCGACCACAGCGGCGATGAGGCCGGCCATGATGGGAGCGCCGGAGGCGACAGCGATACCGATCGAAAGTGGCACTGCCACAAGGAAAACGACCAGCGAGGCCGGTAGGTCGTACTTGATTATCGACCCGACCCGAGACGGCGGCTCGGATCGGGTCTTCGGACTGGGTTCTGAATCGTGCTCTGCTGTCGTTGTCACGGCAGTTCCTCCGGGCGTCTAGGCGTCAGGTCGGTCGATCGTGTTCCGGCTTGGAATGTCGCCCCCAAGTAAAGGGTACGCAAACCTCGGCCGAAGGTGGCACCGAGAGAGATCCTTCACAATTTGGAAACCGTTGTGACAGTTGAATTTTGTGAGATGGCACGAAAAAACCCCACGAACCGAAGTTCGTGGGGTTTCTTGCAGCCGTTTCGGGCCGAAAGCTGAAAATCAGCTTCCGACGACCTCCAGCTTGAACTTGGCGGTCACGTCGGGATGCAGGTTCACGACGATGTCGTGCTTGCCCGTGCTCTTGACGTGAGCCTTCGGCAGATCGATGCTGCGCTTGTCGACGACCGGTCCACCGGCAGCCTTGAGTGCAGAAGCGACGTCCGACGCGGTGACCGAGCCGAACAGCTTGCCCGAGTCGCCGGCAGTCTTGACAGACAGCGTGACGGACTCGAGGCCCTCGATGGCCTGCTTCAGCTCGTTGGCGTGCTCGAGGCCGCGAACGGCCCGAGCTTCCTGAGCGCGGCGAATGCCGTCGACCTGCTTCTGAGCTCCACGGGTGGCCTGGATGGCCAATCCGCGGGGCAGCAGGAAGTTACGGCCGTAGCCGTCCTTGACCTCTACGGTGTCGCCAGGCGCACCGAGGTTGTCCACATCAGCGGTGAGGATCAGTTTCATACCAATCGCCCCTTTCTATCGAGCCGTCGCGGCGTAAGGCAGCAGTGCTACCTCACGCGAGTTCTTCACGGCAACGGCCACGTCACGCTGATGCTGGACGCAGTTGCCGGTGACACGGCGAGCACGGATCTTTCCGCGATCGCTGACGTACTTACGCAGCAACGTCGTGTCCTTGTAATCGATCGCCGTGTTCTTTTCCTTGCAGAAGGAACACGCCTTCTTCTTGAGCACCTTGTCGCGCAATGGCGGTTTGGGCATGGGTCTTTCTCCGTTACATCTGGTTGTTCTCGATCGAAGGATCTAGAACGGTGGCTCTTCGTCTCCGCCACGTCCGCCGAAGGAGCCCGACGCCGCCGGGGCACTGCCCCAGGGATCGTCTCCACCGGAACCGGAGTTGGACGAGGAGTTCGAGCGGCCGCCGCCCGATCCGCCGGAGGAACCCGAGCCGGAGTTGAAGCCGCCTCCGCCGCCACCTCCACCGCGATTGGCCTTGTTGACCTTTGCGGTGGCGTAGCGAAGTGAAGGTCCGATCTCGTCGACTTCGAGCTCGACGACTGTCCGCTTCTCACCCTCGCGCGTCTCGTACGAACGCTGCCGCAGCCGTCCGCTCACGATCACTCGTGAGCCTCGGGTCAGACTCTCGGCAACGTTCTCCGCTGCCTCGCGCCAGATGTTGCAGCGCATGAAGAGCGCGTCGCCGTCTTTCCATTCGTTCGTCTGACGATCGAATGTGCGCGGGGTGGATGCAACCGTGAAGTTGGCAACTGCCGCACCGGCGGGGGTGAATCGAAGTTCTGGATCAGCCGTCAAGTTTCCGATGACGGTGATGACGGTCTCGCCTGCCATGGTTCCTCTTTCAGTAGTAAGCGTTGTGAGTGCCAGCCTAGGGCCGGACACCGACAATTACTTGCCCTGTCGCAGGACCTTCGTACGCAACACGGACTCGTTGAGTCCGAGCTGACGATCCAGCTCGCTGACGGTGGCAGGCTCGGCGTTGAGGTTCACAACGGCGTAGATGCCCTCGGCATGCTTGAGGATCTCGTAAGCCAGACGACGCTTGCCCCATACATCGACCTTGTCGACGGTGCCGCCATCCTTGCGAACGACGTTGAGGAACGTATCGAGCGACGGAGCGACAGTGCGCTCGTCCAGATTGGGGTCGAGAATGACCATCAATTCGTAATGACGCATAAGACCTCATCACCTCCTGTGGACTAGTGAAAACGGCCACGGACTATCCGTGGCAGGAGGGTCGTTGCGTCAGCAACCCCTCGAAGATACACGACAGGGCCCTGACCTGCTAATTCCCTCTGGGCGCACAGTCGGGCATTCGCTCGTCATACTCTTGCACCATGCGATCCGGGGTCCGCGCCAGTCCGACGACGGTTGTCGTGGTCGTCGCGATGGCAGCAATCGGGTTGATTCTGGGATATCTGAACAAGGCCCGCTGCGCCGTCGCACCGTTCGACGAGTCCGGACGCAGCACGGTGTTCGACGTCATCAAGGACTCGTCCGTCTGCTACTCCGACATCCAGTTCCTGTGGCTCGGTCGCGATATCGACAATCACATATTTCCCTACATCCACGGGGCCATCACGAGCGATGGAATCCTCACCGGAGGGACGGTCGAGTATCCGGTTCTGAGCGGTCTGCTGATGTGGCTCGGCGCGATCCCGGCCCACACCGACGCGCAGTTCCTGTTGACCTCGGCACTGATCCTTGCACCGTTCGGGCTTCTCACCGCCTGGATGCTCGGGCGGATGGCCGGCTGGCCGGCGCTGCTGTGGTCCATCTCCCCACCCCTGGTGATGTACGCCTTCCACAACTGGGAACTACCGGTCGTCGCCTCTGCGGTAGGTGCGATCTTCGTCATGACAATGCCGATTGCATTGCGGCGCAAGGCAATCGTGGCTTCCATACTGCTGGCGATCGGCTTCTGCCTCAAGATCTATCCGGGCGCATTCGTGCTCCCGCTCATTGCCTATGTCGTCACCGGCGGAACGAACGGTCGAGAAAAACCGGAGACCGTCCGTGGCCGCTACGACATACGCGGCGGCCTGCAGGTCGCCGGAGCCGCGATCGCCACCGTGGTCGCGGTCAACCTGCCGTTCGCCGTCATCGGTTACGAGGGCTGGCGCGCGTCCTTCACCTTCCAGTCGCTGCGCCAGGCGGACCTGACGACCAACTCCATCTGGTACTGGGGGCTGCGTCACCTCTACGTCAACGACCGCATGACGCCCGACGCGTACAACGACGCCGAAGCGTCGTTCCAGAAAGTCGTCGACGTGGCCTCGCCGCTCCTGGTGTTCGTCGCGTTCGCGATCGCGCTGTGGCTCGGCTTCCGGCGCGCGAACGTGATCGGCACCTATCCCTGGGTCGCCGTGAGCGGGTCGATGCTGTGCGGCTTCATGCTGCTGCACAAGGTGCACTCGCCTCAGTACACGCTGTGGCTGCTTCCCTTCCTCGTGTTGCTTCGGGTCCCCTGGGGAATCGTCGTCGCTTACTTGGTGGTCGATCTGTCGATGGGAATCGGCGTGTTCAAGTACTTCGCTGCGCTGGCCTCCGGCGTCGACGCCAACGACGAGGAATTCTTCGTACTCGTCGGAGTGTGGGGGCGAGCGCTGCTGCTGGTGGTGCTGTTCGTGATGTTCGCCCGCGCTCGCCTGCGGTTTGCCCAACCGGGCGAAACCGACTCGGAGTCGGTAACGTCGCCTCGTTCGTCGACGACATCTGTGACGGCATCACCGAGGCACTAGCGCTTCGGGAAACAGGGCGCTGGGGAAATAGCGCGCAGAGCGGGGCGGGAACATGGCACAGGTGTCGCAATCTCAGGGAAGTACCGAGGACGGCACTGCCGCGGTACGTCGGATCGGTTTGATCGAGGACCACGAATCCGTCGCGCTCGGCCTCAAGGCCATGCTGGCGGACGAACCCGATCTCGATCTCGTGATCATGGCCTCCACCGTGGACGAATTGCTCGCCCACCGAGAGCAGCTCGACCTGGTGGTACTCGATCTGCGCCTCGGCGACGGATCTTCTCCGCGCTCGAACGTGGAACAGCTACACGCCGCGGGATCACGAGTGCTGGTGTACACCGGTGCCGAGAACGCATTCCTGGTTCGGTCCGCTGCACGCGCGGGAGTGCTCGGCGTGGTGCGCAAGTCCGCGCCCGCATCGGCCATCGTGTCCGCGATCCGGCGAGCCGCGAGCGGCGGGCAGGTGGTCACCACGGACTGGGCCGCGGCGATCGACGGCGATCCACAACTGCCCGACGTCGGTCTGAGCCCACGTCAACGCGAGGTACTTGCCCTCTACGCGTCGGGCGAGAAGGCAGGACGCGTCGCCCGCCTGGCCGCACTGTCGGAACAGACCGTGAACGACTATCTCGTGCGTATCCGCAACAAATACGCCGAGGCCGGGCGTCCGGCACCGACCAAAACCGATCTGTACAAACGCGCGGTCGAAGACGGGTGGCTCCCGATGCCCGAGCTCCCCTCGCAGGACTGATGACCGGTTGGAGCGCGACTCATGACGCATCGTCAGAGTTGACGGTTCAAATGCCCATAGAAATCAGGGCAGCGAGTCTGTGATCGACCTGTGAGAATGAGTTGGCTCAGGTTTAGACCGTCTCAACCTGCCTCGGCCCTCGGGAGAACTGATGTCCGCACTGCTCGATCCCATGCCCTCGGAACACAGCGACTCCATCTCTGCCGCACCGCTCGCTCGCGGACTGATCAGCCTGGTGCCGCCCACTGAGCAGCTGGACACGTTCCCCACGCGGCCCGGCCTGACCGACCGTGAGATCGAGGTACTGCTCTGCTGGATTCGCCTCGACTCCAAGACCGAGGTCGCCAAGGCACTGTTCCTGTCACTGGGAACCGTCAACACCCACTTGACGCGCATCCGCGCGAAATACACCTCTGTCGGACGGTCCGCCCCGACCAAGGCCGCCCTGGTGGCCCGGGCCCTGCAGGACGGACTCGTCGACATCTCGGAGCTGTAAGTCTTCGAGCTGTTGCGGTTCGAGAGCGTAGGTCAGACGTGGACTTCGGTGTCCACGCCTTCGCTCTCGAGACGCTTGTTGCGTCGGATGCTGCTGATCAGTGCGGCACCGATGAAGAGGATTCCGACGAAGCCGGTGATCAGTTCGTTGATGTGAACGCCGATCGACACGAGCAGGATGAGGGCCAAGGCACCGATGGCCCAGTGCGCGCCGTGCTCGAGGTAGACGTAGTCCGACAACGTTCCCTTGCGAACGAGGAACACCGTGATCGAGCGAACGAACATGGCACCGATGAAGCCGAGGCCGAGCGCGATGATGATCGGGTCCGCGGTGATGGCGAAGGCTCCGATGACACCGTCGAACGAGAACGACGCGTCGAGGACCTCGAGGTAGAGGAACAGGAAGAAACCGGCCTTGCCGGTCGCCTTCGCCAGTTCGCTCGGGCCGCCGGAGGACTCTTCGCCCTCTTCCTCGATGTGGAACAGTTCGCCGAGACCGTTGACGGCAATGTACGTGATCATGCCGAGCACACCGGAGACCATGACGGTGGAAATCTTGTCGTCGTCGGCGAGGAATTCGGCGCTGAGCACGAGCAGCAGGCCCGCGACGACAACGGACAGCTGATCGAGGCGACCGATCCGGGCGAGAGGCTTCTCCAGCCAGCTCAGCCACGTGATCTCGCGATCCTCGAAGATGAAGCCGAGGAAGAGCATCAGCAGGAACATGCCGCCGAAGGCTGCGATCTGTGGATGTGCGTCGGTGAGGAGCGTTTCGTAACTGGGCGAACCGTCCGGGAAGGTCGCGGCACCGTCGGCGGGCGGGTTGAGTGCCAGGTCGATGGCGGCGACCGGACCGAGGCCCGACGCGGCCCAGACGATGACCAGCGGGAACAGCAACCGCATGCCGAACACGGCGATGACGATGCCGATGGTGAGGAAGATCTTCTGCCAGAACTCACTCATCCGTCGCAACACGGTGGCGTTGATGACGGCGTTGTCGAAAGACAGGGACACTTCGAGCACACCGAGGATGAGGACGAGAATCATCGCCTCGAGTCCGCCGTACAAGAAGGCCACGATGACGGACACGATGGTGACCGCAATCGACCAGCCGAAGATTCTCATAACCACGTCAGTGGCCTTTCTGGCTAGGAGCAGAGCCCGCAGGCGCGACCAAGTTGGGGGACGAAACGGAAAAACCCCCGCCCATCATGAATGACGAGGCGGGGGTATCCCCAATCTTGGGAGTGCCTTTACTAGACGTTTACTCCGAAGTCCCGGGCGATGCCTGCGAGTCCGGACGCGTAGCCCTGGCCGACTGCGCGGAACTTCCACTCCGCGCCGTTGCGGTACAGCTCGCCGAAGACCATCGCGGTCTCGGTCGAGGCATCCTCGCTGAGGTCGTAGCGAGCAAGCTCGGAGTTGTCGGCCTGGTTGATGACGCGGATGAACGCGTTGCGCACCTGACCGAACGACTGCGAGCGAGCGTCCGCATCGTAGATCGACACGGGGAACGTGATGGTCTCGATCTCCGGCGGCACAGCGGCGAGATCGACCTTGATCTGCTCGTCGTCTCCGTCACCTTCACCGGTCGTGTTGTCCCCGGTGTGCTCGATGGAGCCGTCGGGAGACTTCAAGTTGTTGAAGAACACGAAGTGCCCGTCGCTCAGGGCCTTCTTCGTCGAGTTCAATGCGATGGCGCTGGCATCGAGGTCGAAGTCGGTGCCCGTCGTCGTGCGGATGTCCCAACCGAGGCCGACCACGACCGCGGTCAGGTTCGGTGCTGCCTTGGTGAGCGAGACATTGCCACCCTTGCTGAGGCTGACGCCCATTGAGAGGTCCTTTCGCAATTGGTTTCCCGTTACGGGTACAACCGTAGTGGGAATGTCCGGTTTCTGGACGTACTCGACCAACGAGCGCGGTGATGCGGAGGTTCCCGTCGGTAGTATCGAACAGGTGACAAGTCGCTGGCCTGGGGTGTTTCGCCGAGGTTCCGAATCGGACGCCGCCGCGCGTCGTTCCCAGGACGCCGCTGTCGCCGCCTTTCTCGACATGGACAAGCGACAGTCCATCGCATCCGCCGGCGTCGAGGCATCCACCGCGCTGCGTCCGGAGGACGGACTCGCCCGCCGATGGTTCGATACCGAGAAGCTGTGTTTCGACGCGGGAGCGGCGTATCTCGCTGCCGTCGAACAGTTCGACGGAATCACCACTGCCGCCGCGAGGTCGGCATTCGACAACGCGACGCGACTGCTCCACGACGCCAGTGTCGCCGTCGATCGTTTCTACGAGGCTCATCGCAGCACTCTCGAGCACGCCTCGGCACAGTTCGCGGCCACCCCGCGCCTGGTGCAGGACGCACTGGCCGAGGCGGACGCTGCGCGGTCCACCGTCGACGAGCAGTACGCCACCTATCCATCACTGCGGCAGGCCTGGAACGAACTGGATGCCGCCACAACACAATTGAACGATGTTCGACGGGATCCGCTGCGTGCGCGAGAGCAGGCCACCGTCGTCCGGGACAGATCCACTGCGTTGCGCGAGGCGGTTCGCTCGGCTCCCGGACGCCAGCAGGAGGCCCGGACCGCAGTGGTCTCGGTGCGGACCCGAATCGAAGCCGTACGAACGAGATCCGAGGGGATCGCGCCGGCCTTCTCGAGTCTGCTCCGCGAATTCAATGCCAAGAGCTCGGCAGATCTATCGCACAACGAACGATCGAGCACACGCCACATCGAACAGGCCGACGAGGATCTACGAGCGGCCCGTTCGGCGCTCGACACGGGCAACCCCGAGCAGGCCTTGGATCTCGTCGCCCAGGCCCGGTCGCACCTGACCGATGCCGAGCACCTGGTCGACGCCGTCACCGATCGAGTTCGCCTGCTGCGCGCAGTCAAAGCCGATCCGAGCGAGACCGAGAACAAGGTCCGGTTCAAACTTCGTGACGCTCAACAACTCGCGATCAATCGCGGTCTGGTTGCCGAATGGGGCTCGGTGCTGGATGCTCAGCTCGCCCGGATCGACAGGGCGAGCAACGCACTGACGGGTACCCATCCCGACTACTGGTCATATCTGCAGGATCTGGCTACCATTTCGGACTTCATCGCAGGCGTGATCGAACGCATGCGCAGCTAGCACCGACCGCATTCACACGAAGGATCATGGTGCAACACTTTCGCCATCTCGACGCCGACACCCGCGAACGCATGTTCTTCCTGCAACCGGAGGACATCGCGGTCAGTGACGGAAACAACGTCGTAGCAACAGCACTCGGTGCGACGCTGTACATTCCCGCGACCCGTGCGGACCTGACCGCGACGGTGCACAAGCGCACCGACGAGGGCGTTCGATCGATCGTGATCGATCTCGAAGATGCAGTCGCAGATCATGATCTGCAGTACGCGGTGGAGAACACCATCCGAACTCTGAACGAACTCTCGGGTTCGAATGCACTGGTGTTCGTCCGAGCCCGCACGGCCCAACAGATTCGGACGGTCTGCGCCGGTCTGACTCCTGGGGCCGCTGGACTTGCCGGATTCGTCGTACCGAAGTTCACCTCGGCAACCGGAGCCGAGTACCTCGACGAGATTCTCGCCGCGTCCACCGCGCACGACACCCGCTTGTTGGCGATGCCGGTTCTCGAGTCGGCCGAGGTGGTCCACCGCGAAACACGCGACACCGAACTCGTTGCCATCCGAGAACTACTGGGAAAATACCGAGACATCGTGCTGGCAGTCCGCATCGGAGCCACCGACATGTGCGGCACCTTCGGCATTCGCCGCGACCGTGACCTGACGATCTACGACGTCCGCGTCGTAGCCGACGTGATCAGCGCGATCGTCAATCATCTGGGCCGCAACGACGGATCGGGATTCGTCATCACCGGGCCGGTGTGGGAGTACTTCGCAGACCACGAACGCATGTTCCGGCCATTGCTGCGCCAGACGCCGTTCGTCGACCAGGAGGCCGTGCGCTTCCGGCAGCAACTGGTCAGCAGCGACTTGGACGCACTGCTGCGCGAGGTCGCCCTCGACCGCGCCAACGGTATCCAGGGCAAGACGGTCATCCATCCATCCCACGTTCCTGCCGTGCACGCATTGTCCGCAGTGACGCACGAGGAATACCACGACGCCCTCGACATTCTGGCCTCCGACCAGGGCGGCGCGCAGGCCTCCGGATACCGGAACAAGATGAACGAGCTGGGACCACATCGCAATTGGGCGAAACAGACGATGGTTCGCGCCCGGGCATTCGGGGTCACCAACGAAGGGATCACGTTCGTGGACCTCCTGACGGCGCTGGCTCAGCGATGACCGACAACCCGGCCGACGGCATCGTCCTGACCGACACCGGCTCCTCGTCGTCGTGGACGGCACGACAACTGGTGCGTCCCGGCCTACGTCGCAATCCCCGACGGGCACACCTGTTGGTGTCCACTGTGCTCGGCAAACACATACCCGTGGATCCGGACGTCGTCATCGGTGCCGGCGATGAATTGGCCAGCCTGGTCGCTGCGGCGGTCGGCGGCTCCGACGTCGATGTTCTCGGATTCGCGGAGACGGCAACGGGATTGGGTCACACGGTGGCAACCGCCCTCGATGCGCGCTGCTATGTGCACTCGACCCGCCGCACGGTACCGGGCATGACGGTGCACGGTGAGTTCGAGGAAGGGCACTCGCACGCCACCGACCATCTGCTGATGCCGACCTCGGCGGACCTGCTCGGCGGCGAACTACCCCTCGTTCTCGTCGACGACGAGATCTCGACCGGAGCCACCGCGCTCGATGCGCTCCGCCAGATCCATTCCACGGCTGCGCGTTCCCACTACGTCATCGCATCCCTGGTGGACATGCGTACCGCCGAGCATCTCGACGCGACCGCAGCAACGGCCACCGAACTGGGCGTCGTGATCGACAACGTCAGCCTCGCTCAGGGATCGGTCGAGCTGGAACCCGGGCTCGTGGAGACGGTACTGAGCCTCCCCGATCCGACGTTCAATCCGGTTGCTACACAACCCGGTTCGGTACGCCGCATCGACGCGCCCTGGCCCGCAGCTCTACCCGAGGGCGGCCGCCACGGCTTCCTCGGGTCCGATGCACCCGGGTTCGCCGACGCTATCGAAGCAGTCGCGGCCACCGTCGACGCGTCGCTCCCCGACTCGGGTGCCGTCGTGGTCGTCGGCCACGAGGAGCTGATGTACCTGCCGTTACGCCTGGCGGCAGCGCTGCAACGACGCGGACACAGCGCCCTGTTCCAGACGACCACCCGCTCGCCCGCCTACGTACTCGACGTGGCGGGCTACCCACTGCGCCGGGGCTTCGAATTCGCAGCGCCCGAGGACGAATCCTCTCTGCGCTACCTCTACAACGCCGACGCGCCGGCCGGCTCGACCCTGGTGTTCGTCGCCGATGCCCCCGCGGATACCGACGCACTCACCGCCGCGGCAGAGAAACTCGCGGCGGCGGGCACCGACGTGCTGGTCGTGGTCGTGACCGGTGCCGATCCGCAGGCGCTCGAGATCGCCAGACGCGCCCGTCCACTGCGTGGGCCCGAGTTCGGCTCGTACGCGCCGGACGAGGTGACCTGGCTACTCAGAGATCTGTCGGGGATCTCGCTGGAAGCGGCAACGGCAGAGCGCGAGAAGGCGATTCAGGCCGGCACGGCACACTATGCCGAATCGCTGCCGGTGGAATACCAACCCGATCTTGCGTATCGCGAACTGTTCGAGAAGGTACTGCACGAGAGTGCGGCGCGGCTCGCGGTCGCCGTCGGAACCGTCACCGAGGTGGTGCTCGCCGAGCGCGGACACGACATCGTGCTCGCGTCACTGGCCCGGGCCGGTACTCCGGTGGGAATTCTGATGCGGCGCTGGGCTTTCGCCGCCCACGGCATCGAGATACCGCATTACGCCGTATCGATCGTGCGTGATCGGGGTATCGACAGCGTCGCTTTGCGCTACCTCGCCGAGCACCACGATTCACGCTCGGTGGTGTTCGTGGACGGCTGGACCGGCAAAGGTGCCATCGCACGCGAACTCACAGCGGCACTGCGCGACTTCCCTGGGGCGGACTTCGACGACGATCTGGCCGTGCTCGCCGATCCCGGACACTGCGCTCGCACCTACGGCACCCGAGACGACTTTCTCATTGCGTCGGCCTGCCTGAATTCGACCGTCTCGGGCCTTGTTTCGCGAACAGTCCTCAACGAGAGTCTCATCCGGCCGGGTGACTTCCACGGCGCGAAGTACTACTCGGACCTCGCCCCCGACGATGTCTCACGGCATCTACTCGACGCGGTGGCAGCTCGATTCGACGACGTGCGTGACGAGGTCGCGGAGACTGTGTCGGCGGTGCTCGCGTCCGACAGAACTCCCACCTGGTCGGGATGGGCATCGGTGGAGAAGGTCCGCCAGGAGTACGGCATCTCGCACGTCAACTTCGTCAAGCCCGGCGTCGGCGAGACCACGCGGGTGCTGCTACGCCGAGTACCGTGGCGCGTGTTGGTGCGCGACGCGAATGCTCCGGAGCACCAACATATTCGGATGCTCGCCGAGGCCAGGGGAGTACCGGTCGACGTGGTACCCGACCTCGCCTACTCGTGCATGGGTCTGATCAAGAACGTCTCGACCGAGGATGCCTCGTGAGCGCCCTCGTCGCCGTCGACCTCGATCGCACGATAATCTTCTCCGAAGGCGCGCTCGGTGTGCCCCTGGACGAGACGTTCGAGTGCGTGGAGGTGTACGAGGGTAAACCGTTGTCGTACATGAGCATTCGGTCGATGTCGCTGCTCCGCGGGTTGAGCGAGAGAGTCACCGTGGTTCCGACGACGACGCGGACCATCGAACAGTTCCAGCGTATCGACCTGCCGGGTGCCCCGTGGCGGTACGCCATCACCAGCAACGGTGGCAACATTCTCGTCGACGGTGAGCCGGATACGGCCTGGCGCAAGGGCTTCGATCTGGACCTGGCCGGCATCGGCGCAGAGTTGAGATCGAGGGTCTCCGAAGACTGGGTACTGAAGTACCGCGAGGCCGACGGCCTGTTCTGCTACCTCGTCGTCGACGTCACCGCCGTACCGCCGGACTTCGTCTCGGACTGGTCGCAGTGGTGCGCGGCACGCGACTGGAACGTGTCCCAGCAAGGCCGCAAGATCTACACGATGCCCAACGCGGTGTGCAAGAGCTCCGCCGTGGCCGAGGTCCGTTCCAGGCTGGTTCAGGACGGTTCCCTGGATGCCGAGGCCGGCGTGTTCGCTGCCGGTGACGGCGCGCTCGACGCCGAGATGCTCATGGCCGCCGACGAGGCCGTTCGGCCGCGGCACGGCGAGCTCGAACTGCTGGGGTTCACCCGCCCCGGGTTGACCGTCACCGATTCCTCCGGCGTGCGGGCCAGCGAGGAAATTCTCGAGTGGCTGCGGAACCGAACCACAGCGCACCGCGTCTAACAGTTCGTCGGGGGGACAGGCGCGTGGCAAGGGGTGGGCATGGCGAATCCGTACGAGGAACTCGAAGCGACGATCGACGGGATAGTCACCAACATATTCGTGACCCCGGTGGGGCCCGAGCTGGTCGGCACCATGCTCGGGGAGGCGTTCGAGAAAGCGAACGGGGCATTCGACTACCGCGGTGACTACGAACCCAACGAAGTGACGATCACCGAACCGTTCGAGGTGATGTCACACGAGGACATCGCGGGCATGGTCGGGTCGTTGGCCATCGGTCCCATTGCGACTTCGTCGAAGAACTGGAACGACCTCTCGGCCGCCGCCGGCTCCGGATCCGACGGCTTCCGAACGGGAATCGAGGCGGCCATGGCGTCGGGCTGGTCCGGGCCGATGTCCGACGCCGTGCGCGGCGGCGTAGGCGATTACGTCTCGTCGGCGTCCGCGCTGGCCACGTCGATGAGCCTGATCGGGAACAAGCTGCTCGAAGCACACGCGGGATTCGAGCAGACCAAGTCGAGAATGCCGCCGGTGGTCGCGTCCGAGGCCAACACCCTGATCGGTTCCCTGCTCCCCGTTCCGTTCGCTACCAAAACGGCGACGGCAGTGCAGGAGGAGCAGCAGAACGAAGCACGTCGCATCATGCGATCGGTGTACGTACCGGGCGTGGTGCTGTCTGACACCAACGTTCCGGTGCTGCCGACGGCGCACAATCCCGTCGACGGCGGAGGCGGTGGTTCCACCGGCGGCTGGGCAGGCGGTTTCCCGCCGGGCAGTTTCCCGGCCGCCAGTGGGAGCGGCGGTGCGACGTCCGGTGGGGGCGCAGGCTCGGCAGGAGCCGTCGATCCCGCAGCGCAGTCGGCTGCGCAGCAGACCGATGCCGGCACCGCGACGCCTGGACAATCGGGCCGCGGGCAACCGGGTTCGAGTCCATCCGGACCGCTGCCGCCTGCAGATCGGTCCGGGGAAACCCGGGCCGCCGCAGCCGGTGGCCCCGGAAATGCTCCCGGGGGACTCGGAAGCAACGTGGGAGGCGGCGGTTCCTCGGGGACAGGCTCCCCGGGCTCCGGCTACGGCGGCTCGGGCTACAGCGGCTCCAACTACGGCGGCTCGGGCTACAACGGATCCGGTGGCGGTGTGGGCTCCGGTGCAGGTTACGGCGGATCTGTTCTCGGGTCTCCGATCGGTTCCGGCGGTTCCAGCGGCGGCCCGGGCGGCGCGAGTGCGGCGGCGGCCGGTCGAGCAGGGGCTCACGGTATGCCCGGAGTGGGCGGTATGGGCGCGGCGGGAGGTCGTGGCACCGGCGACAACGACGGAGAACACACCACCCCCGGCTATTTGATCGACGTCGGCAACGGCAGCGAACTGATCGGCGACCTGCCACTCGTCGCACCCCCTGTGCTCGGCGGCTGACGGTGACGCAATGGACCGTGCGCGGCATGGATTTCGCGATGCTCTGCAGTCGTTTCGGACGGGATCGGCTGCCCTACCCTCTGGCCGTCACCGTCGACGTCGATACCGAGGATCAGCTCCGACGGCTGCGGCGCGAAGCGTCGGCGAGGATCGACGCGCTGGTGGACGAGCGGCTCGAGGCGGCCATCGGAGTGGTGATCGACCCCGCTGTACGCATCGAATGCCGAAGCGACACACACGCTCTCGGGCAGAGCCCGGTGCGCGTTCATGCAGCGGTGACCCACGATCTCGCGGTTGTCCTCACCCAACGACCTGGGCCGGACTGTTCGGTCACGATCGACACGGCGACCCCGGCATCTGCCCCCGTACGGATCGCCGAGTCCGTGCCGACCGTGCAGGCCGGACGCCGTGCGGCAGCCACCCTCGAACATCCCTGCACTGCAACCACATCGAGCGGAGCAATACTGTCCACGGCCACTCGAAACGCGACTGCGGACGAGAAATTCGAGGCGTTCTTCGCCCGACCGCGATCGGCAGTCGGCGAGGTGATCGTCGCGCGCGGCGCCACCTACGACCACCGCCGCGATACCGATGCCGTCTCGTTCTTCTGGATGGACTTCGACGGGGACGGCCGCTACCTCGTTCGGTCCCACGCGTCGATCGACGTCGTGCCCGCCGATTCCACCCGATTGGTTGCCGAGATTGGGCGACAGTTGGAGTCGGCCTTACGCCGATGACACAGCCCACCCCTTGACACCGTATCGATTTTCGATAGGTTATCGATATTCGTTGTTATCGACTATCGATATGGAGGCGGCGGGATGGCATACGGACTGGGTTCGGCACGAGCCAACAAATGGGCAATGGTGTTCTACGCAGGGGCGGCAGTGGTCTGGTCCGGCTGGAAGGCCTGGGAATACCACTCCTCGGATTACGTCAGCGCAGTGGTCACGCCGCGCTACAACTCGCCGACCATCGAGTTGCTCGGCGGCCGGCTGCAGCCGGGCAACGCCGTCGAACTCGCTGTTGCCAAGAGCGATGTCCAGAGGCTCATCGGGATGATCGACTTCATGCGATACGGCGAGATCGTGGCCGGCGGAATCGTCATTCTGATAGGGATCTTCTTCGCGTACCGGTTCTTTCTCAACGTGATCGAGGAGACTCCGTTCAGCACCCGCGCCAGCATCGACCTGGTTGTGGTTGCCGTCTGCCTGGTTCTGTACCCGGTCATTACCGGGGGCCTACGGGTGATGAGTACCAATGCCATTCAGAGCGCGCTCGAAACGACCGATGTCACCGATACCGCAGGGAGCCTCGGCGCATTCTGGCTTGCCGTGATCGTCGCAGTGGTCCTGCAGTTCGTCTACGCAGTGCTCCGTCAGGGCTCCAAGCTTGCTCGCGACGCCGATGGTCTGGTCTGATGGCCGAGGAATTCGTCGACCATCTCGTCGTGTGTCATCTCGGCGAGATCCTCGAAGCCCGCGGCATGACGCTCGCCGAGCTGTCGCGTCTGGCGGGGGTCAGCGTCGTGAATCTGTCGGTACTCAAGAACGACCGCGCCAAGGCCATCCGATTCTCCACCTTGACCGCCGTATGCCGGGTGCTCGGCTGCACCCCTGGCGACCTGTTCACCCTCCGTCAGATCTGACCGATAGGCCTTCGCGGTCACATCAGCCGGACAAATCGACCAAGTACATTGGATAACGGTAACCAGCACTTCGAGAGAGAGTCCACCACATTGTCTGCTCCGGCCGGTCAACCGTTGTCCAAGGGTCAGAACGGCCCCCTCACCGTCGGCGACGTCGTCGTGTCCATCGCCCTGGCGGTGCCGGCCGACCTGTCTGCACTTCTGGTCACCGACGCCGGAAAGGTGCGCACGGACGCCGATTTCGTGTTCTTCAATCAGCCGACCGGTCCCGGTGTCCGCCTCGAACCCGGGCAGGGCGGGCCGGCGCGGCTCGCCGTCTCGCTCGGCGCCGTTCCGTCCGACATCGAGCAGATCCGTGCGGTCATCACCCTCGACGACGCGTCGAGCAACTTCGGCCGATCGGCACCCCCGGTCGCACGAGTCAGCGACACAGCGGGAAACGTGTTGTACGAGTACACGATCGACGGCTTGAGCTCCGAATCCATCGTCATCGCGCTGGAGATCTACCGCCGCCAGGGGAGCTGGAAAGTGCGCGCCGTGGGGCAGGGCTACGCGGGTGGTTTCGCTGCACTGGTGACCGATCACGGTGTCTCCGTGGACGACGCGCCGGCTCCCACCCCGCCCCCTGCAC
>NZ_JABFAQ010000011.1:150930-168094 GCF_017168275.1 Rhodococcus sp. KRD175 | reverse complement strand
CCGGAAGTCAGCCTCACCAAGTCCAAGCCCGTCAGTCTGTCCAAGGGCCAGAAGGTCACTCTCCGCAAGGACGGCGGCGTGGCCCTGACGGTGATTCGCATGGGCCTCGGCTGGGACCCGGTGACGACCCCGAAGAAGGGTGGACTGTTCGGCGGCGGAGGCCGTGCGGCGAACATCGACCTGGACGCGTCGGCAATCATGCTGGCAGATCGCAACGTCAACGATGTCGTGTACTACGGCCAGCTCAACGCCAAGGACGGGTCGATCACGCACAAGGGAGACAACCTGACCGGCGAGGGCGAGGGCGACGACGAGGTCATCGTCGTCGATCTGACGCGGGTACCCCAGCACGTCACCGGCATCGTCTTCACGGTCACCTCGTACCGCGGCCAGACGTTCGAGCAGGTTGCCAATGCGTTCTGCCGGCTGGTCGACAACACCACCAACACCGAACTCGCCCGCTTCACCCTGCAGGGCGGCATGCCGTTCACGGGATTGGTGATGGCAAAGGTCTACCGCCAGGGCAGTGAATGGAAGCTACAGGCCATCGGCGACGGCATCCAGGCCAAGCACGCCGGTGAAGCCGTCAAGCAGCTCGGCCGCTATATGTGACCGCACGCCGACCGGTTCGATCTGCAGCGCCGTCGAGTACGCCACCGAGCGGGTCGACGGCGCTGCCGTTTCGAATAAGATCCTCCGACGGCCGGTAGATCTGCCGAACGATCAACGCGCACAGGCCGATCACTGCGATATCGCGCACGACCACGGTGGCGGTGAACCACTGTTCGGGCAGACCCTTGTTGTCCACGCCCAGGTAGTAGTACATCCGGGGGAACCAGACGAACGCGTCGATTGCCATCCACGCCAACAGGATTCGACGATGCGGTAGAGCCAGCACCGCGAGAGGGACCAGCCACAGCGAGTACTGGGGACTCCACACCTTGTTGGTCAGCAGGAACCCGGCCACCACCAGAAACACCAACTGGGCCAGCCTCGGCCGGGTCGGAGCCGTCGTACCGATGTAGGCGATCAGCGCACACACGACGGCGAAGAGCAGCAGCGTGACTGCGTTGAGAACCAGCGGCTTGTCCCCCGGATAGAGGGGGCCGTCGAAGCCCGTCCATCCGGTGAAGGAAGTGACGACGTTGTACAGCGAATCGGGGTCGGCTCCGCGCTCGGAGTTGAGCCGGAAGAACTCGTACCACCCCGTCGGATACAGCAGGGCCAGTGGAAGATTGACCGCAAGCCAGGCCCCGAGGGCAGCCGCTGCGGTCAGCCCCCACTCGCGCATGCGGCCGGCCCGCCAGCACAACACCAGCAGCGGCCCGAGGAACAACAGAGGATAGAGCTTGGTGGCACCGCCGAGACCCAGCAGTATGCCGGCCAGTACGGGCCGCTTCTTGGCCCAGGCCAGCAGACCGGTGAGCGCGAATGCCGTTGCGAGAGCGTCGAAGTTGGTGAATCCATGCACGATCACCAGCGGTGAGGCAGCCACCAGGGCAGCGTCCCAGATGCGTCGCCCCGCCGAGATCGCCGTCGCCCACACGGTGACCAGCCACGCGACGGCCAATCCCAGAGCGACGACGTTGAAGTAGACGACCACAGGCAGGGCTTGCGGCAGGAAACTCAGTGAGTTCCATGCCTTTCCGACGACCATCGAGCCGTACTGGTACAGGCCGGCAATGACCGGGTACTCCATGTACCGGATCTGACTCGACCCGTCGGCCTTCGTTTCTTCCCAGGACTTCTTGTACGGAAACGCACCTTGGTCGAGCCGCTCGGCACCGTAGAGCGGCACGGTGTCCGAATAGCACATCGCCACGTACTGGCGACTGCCGCTCCAGTCGAGACCGAGTTCACCGTTCGGACCCACCGGTGCCTGTTGAATGCACGCCGCCTTGGCAAACCAACCGAAGCAGAGAAAGACCACCGCGAGCAACAGGATGACCCGCAGCGCAGTGAACCACCGTTGCCGACCGACCAGAGCGTGCGCGCCCACCGGCCCGCCGATGACCGAGGACAGTTCCTCGGTCATCGGATCGGTACGGCTGGGTGCGTCACGGTCCGTTGCACTCGCCGTGTCCAGGCGACCAGGACTGGCAAGGGCTCTGCCCTTGCGCTCGGGTTCGGTCGTCACCGTTCGGTGCTACTGGCCGGGAGTCGCCGGTTCGGGGGCTGCCGGCTCGGGTGCTGCCGGTGGCTGTGCGGGCTGAGCCGGGGCCAGACCCGGCAGCGGAATGGTGACGCCCGGCAGAATCTCGACCTGACGCGGCGTGATGACCACCGGCGGCGAAATCTCCGTCGGGATCGGCAGAGTCACGGGCGGCGGCGCGGACGGAGCCACCGTCGTGACCGGGGCAGCCGGTGCCGAGTACTGCGGGACACCTGCCTGACCGGCGATGGCCTCGGGCGTCGGGAACGTCTCGTTCGAGGTGCCCTCGAGCGTGCCGTCCATCGTCGCCTTCCAGATGTCCGACGGTATGCCCGATCCGTAGATCGGACCGCCGTAACTGTTCTCGAGCGGCAAGCCCTGCTCGGTACCGACCCACACCGCCGTCGACAGTGACGGGGTGTACCCGACCATCCAGGCGTCCTTGTTCTGCCCGGTATCACCGAGCTGCGCGGTACCGGTCTTCGCCGCCGATTGACGACCACCCGCGAGGTTGTGACCGTTGGAGTACCCGGCGATCGGACGCATCGCCGACGTCACGTTGTCGGCCACCGCCGCCGAGACGACCTGCTGACCGGCCTCGGGTGCACGATCGAGCAACACCGTGCCGTCGGCCGTGACGACCTTCTGCACGAAGTGCGGGGTGTGGTAGACGCCGGAGGCTGCCAGTGTGGCGTAGGCCGAGGCCATATCGATCACCCGCGACTGGTACTGGCCGAGCACGATTCCGTAGTTCGGGCCCGCGTTGTCGGGCTCGGTCAGCGTGGGTCCGACGCCCTCGATCTCCTGCGGGATACCGAGCTTGTGTGCCATGTCCGCGATCGCCTGCGGGCCGTTGTCCATGCCCAGCATCATGCGGTAGAAGCTCGTGTTCAGCGACCGCTTGAGGGCTTCGGCGATGGTGCACGTGCCACAGGATTCGCCCTCGACGTTGCTGATCTGGATGCCGTTGACGTCGAGCGAGGAACTGTCGTACATCTTCGACAGCGGAATGCCTTGGTCCAAGGCAGCGGCGAGGCCGAACACCTTGAACGACGATCCGGTCTGCAACCCGGACTGAGCGAAGTCGAAACCGCGCCCGTCCGCGCCGCCGTAGTACGAGCGGACCGCGCCACTGCGCGGATCGATCGACACCGACGCCGTGCGCAGCTCCGACGGCTCACCCTGCAGGTTGTTGTCCACGGCCTCGACGGCGGCGGCCTGCGCCCTCGGATCGATCGTCGTCGTGATCTGCAGACCCTCGGTGTTCAGATCCTGATCACTGACCCCGACAGCCGACAACTCACGCAGTACCTGCGCCTTGATCAGACCGTTGGGACCTGCGTCGGCGGCATCACCCGAATCGACCTGAGAAATGGGGACCCACTGCGGATACTGCATCGCCGCACGCTGAGTCGCATCGAGCTGGCCCTGCGAGACCATGCCGTCGAGCACGTAGTTCCACCGCGACTGAGCCCCGGTGGGGTTGACTTCCGGATCGAGTCCGGACGGCTGCTGGATGGTCGCAGCCAGTACTGCGCCTTCCTCGACCGAGAGCTGATCGACGGATTTGCCGAAGTACGCCGTCGACGCGGCAGCGATGCCATAAGCGCCACGACCGAAATAGATGGTGTTCAGATACGCCGCGAGAATGTCGTCCTTGGACCATTGGCGAGCCATCTTCGACGAGATGACCAGCTCCCGCATCTTTCGCGTCAACGTCCGCTCGGAGCCGACCACCGCATTCTTGACGTACTGCTGGGTGATCGTGGAACCACCGCCCGCGCTGTCACGTCCGAGCACGTTGTCGCGCAGGGCACGGCCGAAGCCGGTCACCGAGAACCCGGGATTGGAATAGAAGTCGCGATCCTCCGCCGAGAGCACGGCGTTACGTACGTGCTCCGGAATCTGGTCGATCGTGACATCGGTTCGGTTGCCCTCGGGTGGCACCACCTTGCCGAGCACGCTCGACCCGTCGGAAGCGAAGATCGTCGCAACCTGATTGGTCCTGAGGTCACCGGGCCGCGGGACGTCCACCAGCGTGTACGCCACCATGAACAGCAGAATCGGCACTATCAGGCCCAAGGCAACCAACGCATACAACGTGCGTCGAACTACCCGCCACTTGGACTTCTTCTTCGTTTTCGCGGCGGAACCTCTTTCGGGGGGCTCGGGCGGTTCGTTGCCCGAGGAGCTAGCTGATGGATCGTTCGGTTCGTGTGGCGGCGGGACGGATCCCGATCGAGTGACACCTGCCGCGGCGTAGCGACCGTCACCGGGCGGTCGACCCTGCGGTGGCATCGGACGCTGCCCAGGAGGCGGACCCGGGCGTTGGCCGGCGGGAGGCATCGGCGGTCGACCCTGCGGTGGCATCGGACGCTGCCCGGGAGGCGGTCCGGGGCGCTGACCCGGAGGAGGCACCGGACGTTGGCCCGGAGGTGGCATCGGCGGTCGCCCCTGCGGTGGCATCGGACGCTGCCCGGGAGGCGGTCCGGGGCGCTGACCCGGAGGCGGTAGCGGACGTTGGCCCGGAGGAGGCACCGGACGTTGGCCCGGTGGGGGTACCGGACGACGTCCGGGCGGATCGGAATGGCGGCTGCCGCGCGGTGGTCCGGGCACGTCGGGGCGCCGTCCGGAGTCGCTACGGCCAGGTTCGTTGTTACCCGGGTTGTTGTCGTAGGGGGAACTCACGTACGAATCTCCAGTAATCTCGGCGGCCGCGTCGAATTCTCGGTGGCTGGGTTCAGCGAAGCGATTGTGTCATTCACTCGCAGTTCGACGGTTCGGTTGACGGGATCCCGATCGTGGGCGACGGGGTTGCTTGGGTGCGGGCACGGCCCCGAGGACGTAGGACTGGACGAGGTGATTCCAGCTGCACGAGCGGCAGACCTCGACCACATGGACCGAAAATTCCTCTTGGGTGGCAGCCAGCCGGCCGAGTTCGTCGGCCGTTCTCGCCGAGCCGGACAGGGGTCCGAGCTTCTCGCCGAACACCCACGACACCAGCGTGAGCTGCTCCTTCCGGCAGATCGGGCACACTACGTCGCTGCCGCGGCCGTGGAACTTGGCGGCACGTAGAAGATAGGGATCTGCATCGCAGACCGCTGCCACGCCCGTCCTACCGGAGTAGACCTCGGCCAGCAGCGACCGACGCTGAAGGGCGTAGTCCACCACCTGTCGCTGAAGTCGCACGAGAACCAGAGTACGTGCGGCAGTGTCGATGGAGACCTGCGATCCCCGCCTGGACGACGATCGACCCCCATTCCTGGGCCGAGAAACTATGCTCCACCTGTGCCGACGCGACTGTCACCCAGTACGCGAGCGCGTGATGTGGATCGCACCGACACTTGCGCCACGTTGGACGAAGCACTCGCCGATGGGCAGCTGTCCGATTTCGAGCACGCCGCAAGGATCGATCTGGCGAAGGAAGCCGACACGATCGCCGATCTGCACGCCCTCATCGAGGACCTTCAGAACGACACCGATCTGCCGCCGATGGCCGACCCGATCGAGTTCGCGCATCCGATCACGACGGCAAAGGGCTCACGCCTGGGCTTCATGGCCGTCGCGGTCCCTGCCGTTGCCGCCCTCGTGGCGCTCACCTTCGGCATTCGCGCGTGCTCGAACACCAATGACCCCGAATCGGGTCTCGGGTCGGCCGGGTACAAGAATCCTGCAGTCGTCGTAGATATCGTCGATGCACTGCAACAGAAGATCGGCACGTCGGTGGTCGACAGACTCGGGCTGTACGACGACTACGCCGTCATTTCGGCACCCGCACCCGGGGTGCCACAGAAACAGGTCAGCTACACCTATCGCGACGGCGTGATCGACGACTACGACGACAACTTCTCGAGCACCCGCGACTTCGACGAACCTCAGATCGACCTGGCGACGGTCGATCTGACGAAGGCAGCGGGGATCATCGCCGGTGCCCGCGAGAGCTTGAACATGAGTCGCATCGACAGCTACAACGTGAGCTTCCACGGCAGCGACAACGGCCCGCAAATTTCCGTCTCCGCCGACAACACCGACCAGGAAAGCGGAACTCTCCTATTCGATCCCGCAGGCAACTTCCTGCGTGTCACGCCGTTTTCGTTCGGCTGATCAGTCCGGAAAGGAAGCCCGCAGGTGGCACCACGACCCGATTTTCGCGCTCGCGACATAGACCGCGCGCTGACCGCCACCGTTCTGGATTCCGCATACGCCGACGGCCAGCTCACCTTCGACGAGCACCGCCTACGTAGCGAACGTGCGCGGGTGGCCATCACCCTGCGCGATCTGCGACGACTGGTCTCCGACCTACAAATCGACGTCGACCTTCCGGAACCACCGCCGCGAACATCCGAGCCGAAGAACCGGCTACTGCTGGCACTCGGCTCGGTCGTCATCGTGACTGTCGGGCTGGTGGTGTTTCTGTCGACCAGGACCGGCGAACAACCGGTTCCGACTGCTGCCGTCGTCGCGTCCACGTCGACGCGCAGCGTGACCCCCACCGTGCCGATGGACCTGCCGGTCGACGTCACCCCGATAGTCGCTCGCCCGTTCGTTTTCGACACGGCAGCCGGACTCGACGATTTCCGAGAACGCTACGTGCAACGTTTCGGCAGTTCGCAGGTTCTCGAGGTGTTCATTCAGATGGACAGCAACCGTGCCGACGTCTATCGCCCGACGGCAGAGGGCCGACGAGAGCGGGTGTTCGTCTCCGGAGGGTTCGAGGTGTATCACGAAACCGACGCGCCAGACGCCCAAGAGGCGCTCTTCGACTGGGCCACAATCGATTCTGCGGTTCTGGCAGGCCTCGTCGCGGGAACGCCCGAGGCCGTCGGGGTTCCGGACGCCGCCGTCGAGTACGTCATGATCACCGATTCCCGCGGCGAGCAGCGCATCTCGATCACCGCAAAGAACGACGACGATCAGGGTGGCCGCGTCGAAGCGGACTTCGCGGGCAACATCGTCTCAGTAAGCCGATAGACGCCGCGAATCATGTTGCGTGTCAGCTACTTCGGGCTCTCGTGCGTGATGGCGCGGTAACCGGTTGCTCCTGCCCTGTCGACTGCGGCCTTGACGACGCCGAACACCGCACCGTGGACGGCTGCCGCGATCAGCACCTCTCGGACGGAGCGATTCAGATCCTTCGGGTCGGGGGCCGCCGCGTCGTCGTCGCCGACGTGCTTCCACACCTGCTTGAACACCGCGCCGGCCGCCAGCCCGCCGAGCACACTCGTCGCCAACGACATCGGTCTGTAGAACGCCTTCGATACTGCACTCATCGAAACACCTTTCTCGTACGTCGGCGACGAAGAAGAACCGTCACCAACACTGCGGTCACCACGAAGCCCACGGCCCCTGCGGCAGTGCCGGGCCTACTGCGCACCGCATCGGAGGCACGTGTCGCCTGTCGAGAGGCCTCGTTGCCCACTCGAGTGGGGATGTCGGCTTTGGCCGCGAGAGCGGCGACGGTGTCGGCCAGTTCGGAACGCTGTTCCTCGATGCTGGGCGGCTGATCGGAGTTGCCGGGAACACTGTGCGCCGGTGTGTCGGTCATCGGATTCCCTCCTTCGCTGCGGTGATGTCGTCGCCGATACGTGCTGCGGTGTCCGCGGGAATCGGCGGCAAGGCCTTCTTGGCCCGGGACGCGCCGACTGCGGCCAGAATGCCCCCGATCGCCAGCACCGCGATCGCGACGATCAGCGCCGCGAGCCATGCGGACAACACTGTCGCCAGTCCGAGCACTGCGGTAGCGATCAAGGTGGCGAGCCCGAGGAACAGCAGCAGCGCACCCGCGCCGGAGATTCCGACGCCTACCCCGAAGCGGCTTCCCTTGCTCTTGACTTCGGCGAGTCCGGCGTCGATCTCGGTCCGGACGAGCGTCGAGACCTGAGTCGTCAGTCGCTCGATCAGTTGCACCGTCGACAGGTCCGCCACATGGGAGCCGCGCTCGGACTCGGCGTTCGACAGTGGGGGCGGTTGATCGTTTTCGTGCATGATGCGCTCCTTCGATGTGGTGCCGTCCTGTGTCGATACCCGCGGAGGACCCCCAAAAACACGTCCGTAAATGCCGATTCGCGCGATGTAACCGGCCATTGGTTTGTCACTTCATGTATCGGCGCGATACATTCTCCGATAGTGTGGCTCATCGCATCGCCGGGATGTGATCGTTGGATTCGAGAAGGGGGAGTTGCATGCTCGAACTCGCAATTCTCGGACTGCTTCTCGAATCACCCATGCACGGTTACGAGCTTCGCAAGCGGCTGACCGGCCTGCTCGGAGCATTTCGTGCGTTTTCGTACGGATCGCTGTACCCGGCGCTCCGTCGACTACAAACCGACGGGCTCATCGCCGAGGACGCCGGTCCCGAACTGCTCGTGAAAAGACGAGCAAAACGGGTGTACGTGCTCACCCCCCTCGGCAGGGAACGATTTGCCGAACTGGTGGCCGACACCGGACCGCAGAACTACACCGACGACGGATTCGGCGTACATCTGGCCTTCTTCAGTCGAACCCCGGCAGAAGCTCGGGTCCGCATTCTCGAAGGCAGACGACGCCAGGTCGAGGAGCGCCGAGAAGGCCTCCGCGACGCTGTGGCCAAGGCGAACGGAACACTCGACCGCTACACCCGGCAACTCCACCAGCTCGGTCTCGAATCGAGCGAACGCGAGGTGCGCTGGCTCAACGAAGTCATCGCAGCCGAGCAAGCCGCCCCCAACCCAGCACCGTCCCACACAGCACCAAACAGGACAGTCAAGACAGAAGGAGAACCCGACCATGGGTGAGAACAACAACGCAATCCGCGTGGCCATTGTGGGTGTGGGCAACTGCGCCTCATCCCTGGTCCAGGGTGTCGAGTACTACAAGGACGCAGACGAGAACGCCACCGTTCCCGGCCTGATGCACGTCATGTTCGGCAAGTACCACGTCCGCGACGTCGAGTTCGTCGCCGCGTTCGACGTCGACGCCAAGAAGGTCGGCTTCGACCTCTCCGAGGCCATCTTCTCCAGCGAGAACAACACCATCAAGATCGCCGACGTGCCCCCGAAGGACGTCCACGTCCTGCGCGGACCGACCCTCGACGGCCTCGGAAAGTACTACCGCGAGACCATCACCGAGGCCGACGGCGAAGCAGTCGACGTCGCACAGGCACTGCGCGACGCCAAGGTCGACGTCCTCGTGTCCTACCTCCCCGTCGGATCCGAAGAAGCCGACAAGTTCTACGCACAGGCCGCCATCGACGCAGGCGTCGCCTTCGTCAACGCCCTCCCCGTCTTCATCGCCTCCGACCCCGTCTGGGCCAAGAAGTTCACCGACGCTGGCGTCCCCATCGTCGGCGACGACATCAAGAGCCAGGTCGGTGCCACCATCACCCACCGCGTCATGGCGAAGCTGTTCGAAGACCGCGGCGTGCAGCTCGACCGCACCATGCAGCTCAACGTCGGCGGCAACATGGACTTCCTCAACATGCTCGAGCGCACCCGCCTCGAGTCGAAGAAGATCTCCAAGACCCAGGCCGTCACGTCGAACCTGCAGAAGGAATTCAACGCCAAGGACGTCCACATCGGACCGTCCGACCACGTCGGCTGGCTCGACGACCGCAAGTGGGCCTACGTCCGCCTCGAAGGCCGCGCCTTCGGTGACGTTCCCCTGAGCCTCGAATACAAGCTCGAGGTCTGGGACTCACCCAACTCCGCCGGTGTCATCATCGACGCAGTCCGCGCCGCGAAAATCGCAAAGGACCGCGGCATCGGTGGACCGGTCATCCCGGCTTCCGCCTACCTGATGAAGAGCCCGCCGCAGCAGTTGGCCGACGACGTTGCTCGCGAACAACTCGAAGCCTTCATCATCGACGCGTAAATCTCCGCGGCACTGACGCCCGCCGGTCCACTCAACGTGACATTGACCCCCCAAAAGGCCACCAAATGTCACATTGAGTACCGGCGGGCGTTCGTCTATCCCGCCTCGACGATGGCGCGAGGGTCGAATGTCACCCTGATTTCGGTGATTTTGCCGTCTTCGATTCGTTGCCAGTTCGCGGTGGGGGCCGGGGGTGCGATCGACGTGTGCAGGTCGAACCACGTCAACACGTTCGGGCCATCGACGAATACGTGCGCGATGTCGATGTCGGTGACGATCTGCGACATTCCCTTCAACCCGGCGACGCATTCTTCGCCGCTGTCGGCCGTGCCGAGTGGACCGCGAAACGTTGCATCCTCGTGCAGGATCGACGCCAGGTTGTCGAAGTCCTTCGCCTTCCAGGCCTCGAAGTAGGTTGCTGCAATTTGTGCGGGTGTCTGTGTCATGGATTCGAGTCTCGAACCGGCGCAGTCAGAAGTCCAACAGTTGGTTCCGATCATCACCAGAACTTTTACTCATAGCCGCAGCTAGACGCTACGCGCTATGGTTCTCGCGTGGCCATCGATCCCACCTCGAAGCATCCGATTCTCGAACGCGTTCGCGCTCTGGCGTTCGCGTACCCCGACGTCACCGAGAAGGTTTCGCACGGCAGGCCGACCTTCCGCACGACCTCGGTGTTCGTCTACTTCGGCGGCGGCGTCAAAGGCGGCGATCAGTTCGATCTGTCGTTCATCGTCAAATGCGAGAGCGCCGAGGAGCAGCGAGCCTGCGAACTCGAGCCGCGCTACTTTCATCCCGCCTACCTTGGACCCGCAGGCTGGGTGGGGTTCGACCTGAGCAGTGACCGCAAAGACAAGGCCGACAGCGATGTCTGGGCCGAAGCCGCCGAACTGATCGACTGCAGCTACCGCGTCACCGCGCCGAAGCGCGCGATAGCCCGCCTCGATGCCGGCGAAGGTCCCGATCTGGGAGTACAGCAATGGAACTGAGGCAGCTCGAGTATTTCGTCGCGGTGGCCGAGGAAGCGAACTTCACCCGCGCTGCCGCCCGCGTTCACATCAGTCAATCGGGGGTCAGCGCGCAGATCAGGGCGCTCGAGCGCGAACTCGGGGCCGAGCTGATCGACAGATCCGGTGGCACAGCCACTTTGACCACAGCCGGCCAGGCGGCGTTGCCGCAGGCCCGCGCGACACTCGCCGCGGCAGGATCCGTCAAACAATCCGTCGACGATGTGACGGGCCTACTGCGCGGCAGACTGAGCGTCGGTATGGTCACCGCCTGCACCGTTCCCCCACTGTTCGACGCGTTGGCGGGCTTCCACGCGGCACATCCCGGCGTCGACATTGCTTTGCGCGAGGGTAATTCGGACGATCTCGTCGCGGATGTTCGATCCGGCGAGCTGGATCTTGCGTTGGTCGGTCTCGCTTCTCGGACCCCCGCCGGACTCGAATCGATGGTGGTGATCGACGAGCGGATCGTTGCCGCCGTGCCGGCGGAGCATCCACTGGCGGCGCATAAGGACGCGACACTCGCCGAGGTGTGCGAATATCCGATCGTTGCCCTTCCGCCGGGCACCGGAATTCGTGCGGTGTTCGACAGGGACTGCGCCGGGGGAGGTCTGTCACCGTCGATCACGTTGCAGGCCAGCGCACCTGACGCGGTAGCCGACCTCGCCACCCGCGGTTTGGGGGTCGGGATTCTCAGCCGGTCGATGGCCGAATTCTACGGCGACCGGCTCGTCGCGATCGAGCTGACCGACTCGCACACCGCCGCCCTGCTGGCCCTGGTGTGGCGCAGCGCGATGAGTCCGGCACTGGCCGAACTGGTGGGTATCTCGACGACGAGTTTCAGCGAATCTTCTTGACGGTGAACCACAGTGCGACCAGCAAGCCGAGCAGCGCTACGGACGGCAGCACGCCGGGATCACCTCCGATGATCCCGGCTACGGCGAAACCGAGAGCTACCAGCGCAAAGAACCCGAGAATGCCTGCCAACAACTGCAGGTGGTCCTGCGCCGTCACGACTTGACGCCGCCCGCCGTCAGTCCGGAGATGATGCGGCGCTGGAACAGCAGCACCATGATCACCAATGGAATCGCAACGATGGTGCCCGCGGCCATGATCGCGGCATACGGCACCACAAGCGGATCGTTGCCGGTGAACCGCGCGATGGCGACGGTCACCGGTTCGGTCTTGTCACTCGAGAGCTGACTGGCCAGCAGGTACTCGTTCACTGCGGCGATGAACGCAAGAATCGCGGTGGTGAACAAGGCAGGCGCGGCGAGCGGGAGCATCACCAGGCGGAATGCCTGGAATCGTCCGGCGCCGTCGATCCGCGCGGCTTCTTCGAGCTCCCAGGGCAATTCGGCGAAGAACGCCGCCAGCGTATAGATCGTCAGCGGTAGGACGAACGAGATGTTCGGGATGACCATCGCCTGGTAGCTGCCGATCCAGCCGATGTTGGTGAAGAACTGGAACAGCGGGGTCACCAATGCGACGACGGGGAACATCGACGCACCCAGGATGATGCCCGTCACCACGTACTTGAAGCGAAAGTCGATGCGGGAGAGCGCGTATGCGGTGAAAATGCCGATGACCAACGCGATCAGTGTGGTCGCGCCGCCCACGATCAGGCTGTTGCCCACCGCACGAAGAAAATTGTTGCCGTTCGCCGTCGACAACGCGTTCTCGAAGTTCTCCCACGTGACGTGCGTCGGCCACGGCGTCGTGTCGAAGGTGTAGCGCGGGTCGCGGAATGCGGTGACGACCATCCAATAGAACGGTGCCAGTCCCCAGACGAGAATGACGACGACGCCGAGATAGATGCGAGCTTGCTTCATCGGCCGGGCCCCTTGCGCTGATTGTCCTGAGTGGCAACGGCATTGGCACCGAGAAACTTCACCAGGATGAACGCCACGACGAAGATCATGATGAACGAGATCGTCGACAACGAGGCAGCGCTGTTGAATCCCTGACGAATCTGATCCACCACCAGGATCGAGATGGTCCGGGTGGCGGGATTGCCCTCGGTGAGGATCGCCGGCAAGTCGTACATACGCAGCGCGTCCATGGTGCGGAACAGAATTGCCACCATCAACGCGGGCTTGACCAACGGCAGTGTGATCCTGGTGAACCGCTGCCACGCCGACGCCCCGTCGACGCGGGCCGCCTCGTAGACGTCGGCTGGAATCATCTGCAACCCGGCCAGGATCAGCAACGCCATGAACGGCGTCGTCTTCCACACGTCGGCGATGATGACGGCGAAACGAGCGGGCCACGCGTCGCCGGTCCACAGAATGTTGGTTCCCAGAATGCGATTGGCGACACCGTCGTACGCGAAGATGAAGTACCAGAGCTTGGCCGTGACCGCCGTCGGGATCGCCCAGGGGATCAGGATTGCCGCGCGCAACAGGGCGCGTCCGGCGAAGGTCTTACCCATGATGACGGCCATTCCGAAGCCGATGACCACCTCGATGGACACCGTGACGACCGTGAAGAACGCGGTGTTTCCGACGGCGCCCCAGAACTGCGACCCCAGCGTTCCCGGCGGGCAGGGCACCAATGTGCCCGACGCCGAGGTGCATTGCTGCAGGATCCAGTGCGTGTAGTTGTCGAAGCCGGCAGATCCACCGGTGACGAACATGCCGGTGGCGGGATCGAGACCGGGATCCTTGGAGAAGGACATCACCAGGGCTCGGATCACCGGGTAGACGATGACGATCGCGAGGATCACCATCGTCGGTGCGATCAACAGCCAGGCCCGACCCTGCGTCAGGCCGAACCGCTTGTTCTTGGACCGCACATGCCGACCGCGGCCGGGGGACGAGCCCCCGGCCGCGGTGGTTGCGGCGGCCCCACTGGTCACACCAGCAGGTACAGCCATTGGTTCTCCCGAAATCAGTTGGCGCCGGCGGTTTCGATACCGGCCTGCATGTCCGTGATCGCCTGGTCGACGCTCTTCTCACCCTTGATGGCGGCAGAGACGTTGTCCTGCACAGCCTTCGAGACGGCCGGGTAGAACGGGGTGACGGGACGCGGAACGGCATTCTCGATGGATGCCTTCAATGCGGGAAGGTACGGCATCGCGGCGATCAGTGCGGGATCGTCGTACAGCGAGGAGAGCACGGGCGGCAAAGCACCCTCGGCGATGATGCGCTGCGCCTTCTCGCCCTGCATGAAGCGCAGGAAGTCGGCAGCAGTTGCCTTGTTCTCGGAGTACGCGCTGATCGCGGCGTTGTATCCGCCGAGCGTCGAGGTGCCCACTCCGGTGACGCCGGGAAGCGGTGCGACCGCGTACTTTCCGACCACAGCCGAACCTTCTTCTGCGGCGGTGCCGTAGACGTACGGCCAGTTGCGCAGGAACAGCGTCTTTCCGTCCTGGAACGCCTGCTGGCTGTCGGACTCCTTGAACGTGGTGTCCTGGGCCGGGATGACGCCGGTCTCGAACGCGGTGACCAGAGTCTGCAGTCCGGCCTTGGCTTCCGGGCTGTTGACGGTGGGGGTCTTGCCGTCTTCGCCGACGATCGATCCGCCGTGCGCGTTGATGATCTCCGACGCGTTGGCCGTCAGACCCTCGTAGGGGGCGAATTGCCCTGCGTAGCAGTCGATGTTGTTGTCGCGGGCGACCTGGCAGTCCTCGGTGAGCTCGGCCCAGGTGGTGGGTGCCTCGGGAAGCAGATCACTGCGGTAGTAGAGCAGTCCGCCGTTGGTGTTCTTCGGCGCGGCGTACTGCTTGCCGTTGTAGGTCGCACTCGCGACGGTCGCCGGAAGAACGCCTGCGTTGTCGAGTGCGAATTCGCCCTCGAGCGGCACGAGCCAGCCCTTGGCCGCGAACTCGGCGGTCCAGACGACGTCGAGTGCCATGACGTCGTAATCGCTCTGCTGCGCCTGGAGCTGCTGAACGAAGTCGTCGTGGGCCTGATCGGCGTCGGCGGACTGCTCCTTGAAGGTGACCTGCTGATCGGGGTTGGCGGCGTTCCACTCCGAGATGATCTGCTGGACGACACCGGTCTCGGTGGTGTCCTGGCCCTCGACATAGGTGATAGGTCCACGGCCGTCGGCATTTTCGGATGCCGCACCCGAATCGCCGCTCGAACCGCTGTCGCTCGAACATGCGGTGAGCGTCAGCAGCGTGGCTGCTGTCGCAACCACTGCCACCTTCGTGATCAAAGACGCCATTGTTTTCTCCACTTACTTCTACGCGGTGGTATGCGCCCGGAGATGGGCACGCAGAATCGTGCTGTGATGCTCCCCCGACACATATGTCGATGGGTACTGTGGCACACAACTCACCGCGTAGGGGTCATAATCGAGTTCCTGAATCGGTCAACCCGGACGTGTCGGAGGTGCCCGGTACCCTTTCGCTCATGAGTTCGGACAAGATGCTGACGCGTATCGGCGGATTGCTGCGTCAGGCGGAGTCCACCGACAACCCCCACGAGGCCGAGGCCTTCATGGAGGCCGCGCAGCGTTTGGCCACGTCGGCGTCGGTGGATCTGGCGGTGGCGCGTTCGCACAGCGCATCCCGCGAACGGCAGGCGACGCCGACTCAGAAGGTCATCCCCATCGGTGAACCGGGCAAGCGTGGACTCAAGACCTACGTTCAACTGTTCGTCGCCATCGCCCACGCAAACGATGTGCAGTGCGACGTCGCCAGATCGTCGACGCAGGTGTTCGCCTACGGTTTCGACTCGGACATCGAGACCACCGAGGCCCTGTACTCCTCTTTGCTGATTCAGATGGTCCGAGCGTCCGACGCGTACATCAAGTCGGGTGCCTACAAATCCGAGACGGCCATCCGCACCGTCACCGAGGTCAAGAATCGTCGCCGCTACACCCGACGCGAGGAAGTGCCCGTCGCCGCCGTGACGGCGCGTCTGAACTTTCAGACGGCATTCGCGTCGCGCATCGGTCAACGGCTCGCGGAGGTCAAGAAGGACACCGAGGCCAAGGCCATCGCGCACGAGACCTCCGGTGCCGGTACCGCTCTGGTGTTGCGAGACAAGGAGATCGAGCTACGCGACTACTACCGGCAGACGTCCACCGCACGCGGGCACTGGCGAGGCCAGAGCGCGAACGCCGGGTACTCCGAGGGCGCACGGCAGGCCGGCGATCGAGCGGGACGAAACGCGAAGATCGGTGCCCACGCAGAAATCGGTGGAGCAAGTCGGCAACTGGGCCGCTGACTTCTACGGTGCCGCCGGTGATGCCGTGAACACCGGCCATCCGATGTCGGTACGCCAGAGCGTCGAGTTCTCGGTATCCCGCGGCCCGACGACATAGACCTCGCGAACCGGCCCCGCGATGGCGAGGCCGTTGGTCTCCACGTGCACCCCGAGCGCACCGTACGTGACGTCGATGTCGTCGTGGGGTCCGTGATGAACCGTCACCGCGAGTTCGACGGGAGGCAGCGTCATCGGCCGAACTCTGCCGACGGATGGCGCATCGACGGTGGGAACGTAGACGGTCAGCTCCCCCCGCCCGTCGGTGAAGAGATCGTTGTCGTACAACCCGCCCGGCGGCCCGGTGGTGTCCGATACGACCGCGTCGATCTCGGCCATCGCGTCCGAGTACCAGCCCAGCACGTCGGACGCGTCGACCACCTCGGAAATGGCTGCGACAGAACACTGTTCAGTGAGAATTCGTCGGACATCGATCGCGGGCGGAGTGGGATCGAGCAACCGGCGCAGCGCCGTCACGGCTGATCTGGTGTCGTCCAACTGACGCTCGAGTCGAGTGAGATGTTCGGTGATCAGTCGAGCGCGGGCATCGGGATCGGGTGTCTGCACGATTGCCCGCACCTCCCGCTCCGGCATCTGCATCTTCCGGAATCGACCGATGATCTGCGCGACCCCGACCTGATCGGTGGCGTAGTACCGATAGCCCGAGTAGTCGTCGACCGTCGCGGGTTCGAGCAGACCCGACTCGTGATAGCGACGCAGGGTCTTCACCGACAGATGGGTGATTCGCGAGAACTCGCCGATCGTCAGCAATCCGTTCATGCCCACATTCTCGCCCCTCCCCGTGGGGGAGAGTCGACTCTCCAGGGGAGGGGTGACGCCGGATGTAGCCGAGGCCGCCGCAAACGCGCGCGCGTTCGCCAGGTGCGCGCGGAATAGCCCCGAATTCGAGGCGAATCCACTCGCGTATGACAAACGCGCGCGCG
>NZ_JABFAQ010000011.1:0-150830 GCF_017168275.1 Rhodococcus sp. KRD175 | reverse complement strand
AAGTACAGCAATGTATGCAGGTGACTGGTACTAATAGGCCGAGGACTTACCACAAAGAAGCTACGCGTCCACTGTGCAATATCTGAAACAACACACGAGTAGTTGTTCGATAGCACAACCGAATACAGGTCCAAGAACGAAACACCACCCCCGACAATATGTGGGGGATGTGTTCTCCGACTGAGACCGCTCGTGACACTGTTTCGCAGAGTTACGGCGGCCATAGCGGAGGGGAAACGCCCGGTCCCATTCCGAACCCGGAAGCTAAGCCCTCCAGCGCCGATGGTACTGCACTCGACAGGGTGTGGGAGAGTAGGACACCGCCGAACACAACATCCCAAAATGCCCCTGACCTCGCGTGGTCAGGGGCATTTTGCATTCGAACCCAGCACCCACACAACACAATCGAAAGAACGCGTACGCACTGTGTACCGTGCTGGTTTCGTGTGGCACAGTCGTCTTCGATGAAACTTCCCGTCGACGGCCAGCGCGTCCGCAAGGTTCTCCTCGATTTCGACCTGACCGTCGAATTCGACAGCGGTGCCACTGTCGCGTTCAGTGAAGTCGTCGTCGACGATCTTGTGGTCGACGAAGACAATCAATTCGAGGGACTCAGGGCGTTCGCGGTGTTGCTCGGTGTCGTTTGCGATGAAGCCGAGTTCGACGAATCCGGTGTTCTTCGTCTGACGTTCGACGGACGGACTCGGGTTGTGGCCCATCCACGACAAGAGGTCGAGTCGTGGGAATTCTGTGCGGCCGACGGGTCGACCGTTCTGAGTGGTGCCGGGGGCACCGTCGAATCGTGGCCGGCACCGCCGCACCGAAGCGACGAAGAATCCACTCGGGAGGGTCTGCCCTCGATCGGTGCGACGGTTGTTCGCATCTCGACCGGCGACGATGCTTCCGTAGAATTCTCCGACGGAACTCGCCTGAATTTCGATCTACCGCTCGACGCGGGTTACTTGGTGCTGCGGGAGAGCGTTACTGCAAGTTCAGACGCGGGCGGGGACTGGGTCGTCGAGTTGTCGTCGGGGCACGTCATCTTCTACCGACCACGCACCACATAGGGCTTGCCGAACTGAGTTGCGACACCGTCCGAGTACAGCACCGAGTCGGGTGGTCGAGTACTGACCCCCGGAAGACCCGCAGCGGCAATCAATTGATCCGAGCAGTGGGTCAGTTCCGCGTCGACCAGGGCCCAATGTCGATGCACGTTCGGCACGTACAGCAGGTGCCCGCCCAGCGCGGTGTGCAGTCCCCACCGAGCGGTGAGGAAGACCGCCAGCGGGTCGTCGGACATGTCGCGTGTGCCCCGCACGATGCCGAAGTCCGTCGTCGCACCGCGTTTCGGCGGTGCCAGCCGTCGGCTTCGGTAGGAAATTGCTCGTTGATCGTCGTCGATATCGATCGATGCCCACCGGTAGGGGATACGTGCGGCATTGGTGCCCACAACTACTGCGAGTCGGGTCGCCTCGAGGGAGCGAAAGACGACACCGCGTCGACCTTCTGCGTCGATCGAATACAGCCGCACGTTGATCTCGCCGAAGGTCCCGAAGTACGGCACCGGGTGCCGATATCCGAGACCTGCACCGACCATGTGGAACCCGATGAGACCGACCCACGACGAACCGTCGAACTCGTCCGGTACGCACCCGTCCGGTAACAGCGGCGCTACGACCGAACTCGGTACTCGCCAGTGCAGGAAGGCGAGTCGTTCCCACCGCTGGTCCATCAGAATCGGACGAGGCAACAGCGGTGGCCGGGGCCAGAGGCGTCGGGCATCGTCGCGGTTCATGATGTCGAGGGTAGGCGCGCCACGTCAGGAGGCGGTGAATCTGGCGTGCACGCTGGCGGAGATCGTGATGTTCTCGGGCTTCAGGGCGAACGCGGCGGGCCCGGATTGTGCGGCAAGCATGCGGTGGGACGGCTCGGTGACGCCGCGTTCGGCAGACCCCGTCAGCAGTCCGGGATCGGCAACGGCCACGGCCGTCACAGTCACCCTTCCCAGGCTCGACGCATAGGCCTCTGCCTTGGACACAGCATCCTGCACTGCACGTTCGCGGACCTCATGGGTGTGGGCTTTCCTGCTCGGTTCGGTGAGGTCCCAGTCGAAGTGGTCGATCGAGACCCCGTCGAGAGCGGATGCCGCGTACACGAAGGCATCCACCAGGTCGAGTTGGCTGAACTTCACTTCGACGGACGCCTCGGCCTGGTAGACGTACGGAAGTTGTTCGCCGTCCTGATTGAACGGGCGGTGACGGGAACGCCGAACCTGATCGATGGTCCATCGATCGATCGGCCCGTGTTCACTGTTGTAGAGGGGTTCGATGAGGCGAGTGAGCTCACGTACGAGTTGCCCCGCAGGCTCCGACGCGGACTCGGCGCTGCGGCCGTCGGTACGCACCGTCAGGGACAACGTGCATTGTTCGGGTGGGTAGGTCACCTCGCCGTGACCGACGACGGTGATGTCGAGTGCTTCCGAGCTCATGGCGTCCAGTCTGGCATCCGGGCACGGGGATTCATCGAATCTCAACACTGCTGGCCGACGCGTCAGGTGCGGAGGACAATCGGGTCATGCTCCCTGTTCTCGATCTCGAGTCGTCCGAACACGACCCACAGACCTTCCGACGGGCTCTGCGCGAGGCAGCCCACGACTCGGGATTCTTCTACCTCGTCGGACACGGCATCGGCACCGACCGGATGGCCGACGTGTTGCGTTCGGCGCGGGCATTCTTCGCGGTGCCCGACGCCGTCAAGGACGAGATCAGTCAACTGAAGAGCCCACACTTTCGCGGCTATTCGCGAGTGGGCGGCGAGCTGACCAACGGTCGGGTCGATTGGCGCGAGCAGATCGACATCGGTCCCGAACGGCCGGCGATCGAGCATGCGCAGGGCTACTGGAATCTGCAAGGACCGAACCTGTGGCCGTCCGAACCCGAGGGCTTCCGCGAGACGTTCGAGCAGTGGGAGCGTTCGGTGTCGCAGATCGGACTCGCGCTGCTCCGACATTGGGCGGCCTCTCTCGGCGCGGACGAGCACGTGTTCGACGACGCGTTCGGCACTGCGCCGGCAACGTTGATGAAAGTGGTGCGCTACCCGGGGACGCCGGATCACTCGCAGGGCGTGGGTGCGCACAAGGATTCGGGGGTGTTGACCCTGCTCCTGGTCGAACCGGACTCGGTCGGTCTGCAGGTGGAGACGGCAGCGGATACCTGGGTAGATGTACCTCCTCTGGAGGGCGCGTTCATCGTCAACATCGGTGAGCTGTTGGAGGTGGCGACGGGCGGCTACCTCCGCGCGACACGGCATCGGGTGATTGCCCCCGGGCCGGGTACCGACCGGGTATCGGTGCCGTACTTCCTCAGTCCGGCACTCGATGCCGTCGTACCGATCATCACGCTGCCACCGGAACTGGCACGGCACTCACGTGGGGTCGAGGACGATCCCGACAACCCCATTTACGACACCTACGGGGAGAATGCGTGGAAATCCCGTACGCGCGCACATCCCGACGTGGCTCTGTTGCACCATGGCATCGTTCCGGCCGGGCACAGCTCCGCTCAGTGACGCCGGTTGCGACGTCCACTCGAGGCGCGCCACTGTGCCCAGGCACCGGTGCACCACAGCGCCCACACGATCAGAAGGGGTTGGAACAGCAGTCGGATGCCGCGTGCGGCATCGGAGTCGAGACCGAACGCGTCGGTGTGCGTGACGAATTGAGAGATGTTTCCCGGGAAGACGGCGACGAAGAAGGCGGCCACCACCCATCCCACGAGCGCTGAGCGAGCAGTCCAGAACAGGAGCGCAAGACCGAGAACGATCTCGACGACGCCCGAAGCCAGGACGACGAAGTCGGTGTCGACGGGCATCCATGTCGGTACCTGGGCCGCGAAGGTGCTGCGTGCCCAGAACAGATGGCTCAGACCGGCGAAGACGAGAAATGCTCCCAGCACGATCCGGCCGATGGTCCGAGATATCGATTTCGTCATTGCGCCATGAGACACCACGGGCACACTGGTGACCATGACCGGGACCACCACGACCGAGCATGCGTCGACCGATGCCACTCGGCGGCGCTGGGTACTGCACGTCGATCTCGACCAATTCATCGCAGCGGTCGAGGTGCTGAGGAACCCCGAACTCGTGGGCAAAGCCGTGGTGGTCGGCGGCAGGGGAGATCCGACCGAGCGTGGGGTGGTGTCGACGGCGTCCTACGAGGCACGGGCGAAGGGCGTCGGATCCGGAATGCCGCTGCGGATCGCAGCGAAGAAGATTCCCGACGCCGTTTTTCTTCCCGTCGACAAGCCGGCATACGACGAGGCGTCGGCGACGGTGATGGACACGCTGCGTTCCCTCGGGGTGGTGGTGGAGGTGATCGGCTGGGACGAGGCCTTTCTGGGCGTCGAGACCGACGATCCGAGGACATTCGCCAGGACCGTGCACGACGCGGTGTTCGATGCGACCGGGCTGCATTGCTCGGTCGGGATCGGGGACAACAAGCTTCGAGCGAAGATCGCCACCGATTTCGACAAGCCTCGGGGTATCTACCAACTCACCCAGGACAATTGGTACGAGGTGATGGGAGAGCGCGGCACCGATGCGCTGTGGGGAATCGGCAAGAAGATCTCCACCCGGCTTGCTGCACTCGGTATCACCACCGTCCGTGAATTGGCCGATGCGGACGACGCAGACCTTGCCGCGGCGTTCGGGCCGAAGATCGGGCCGTGGCTCGGTACGAAGGGTAGGGGGATCGAGCTGTCCCCGGTGACGTCCGAACCGTGGGTCGCGCGATCACACAGTCGGGAAGTCACGTTCCAGACCAACGTCGCCGACTGGACCGTGATCAGGGACGAGGTCGCGAATTTGACGTCGAAGGTGCTCGCAGACATCGAAAGCGAGAACCGGCCTGCGGTCCGCGCGGCACTGAAGATCCGGTACGTGCCCTTCGAGACGCATACCGTCAGCGCCCCGATCGCGGGCCCGCCTACCTTCGATTCTGCGATTCTCACGTCGGCCGCGGTGGCGCTGGTGGATCGGCTCGACCACAGCCGAGAGGTTCGCTTGATCGGTGTGCGACTGGAAATGGTTCCGCCGCAGCCGAAACCAGCGTCCTAGTTCACTTTCGGCCGGCAGCCCACTTCATTCCCCAGCCGTACTTCTTGTCGAGATCGGCTTGGCTGCCCTGGATGTACTCCACCTCGCGCGTCACGGTGATCCCGGCGGACGTGTTCTGCAGCAACGCGATCGAGCAGATCCGTGCCGAGTTCTCGGCCGAGTCCAGGCGAACCTCCACCTGTGGACCGCTGGTGGGGTACAGGGTCACCACGCCGTCGACCGCAGCCCAGTTGGGCGCGCCGTCGTAGATCATCGCGAAGATCAGAATGCGCGTGAACTTGTCGGGGTCGGCGAGATTGATGTGCATGTTCTCCCCGCCGCTGACCGAACCCGAGCGGTCGTCGCCGTCGAGCGCGATGAACGGCGGCTGCTGCAACGAACCGAAGCTGTTTCCCAGTGCCTGAACGACGCCCTTGGAACCGTCCCGCAGCTCGTAGAGGCAGCCGAGGTCGAGGTCCACCCCTCCGGTGCCGTACGACGCGGCGGCCAGCTTCGCCAGAAAGCCTTTCTTCTTCGGTTGCGCGGCAGGTGCGCCGCTCGACCAGTTGAGATTCACCCGCATCGACCCCTGCTTCTCACCGGACTTGGTCAAACTGATGGTGGGCGACGCCTTGGACAGCGTCACCTTGCTCAGATTCACCGACGCGGCGGGCTGGGCGGGCTGAGAGGGCTTGCGGGTGTAGTCGATGGCCATCGTGGAGCCTTCCGAAACGGTCGAGTTCCGGATCGCGATGTCCGGTTTGGGCGGTCCGTCGAGAATAACCGCAACCGGGGTCGACGACGTGGGCCGGGAGTGCACTATGGAGTTCTCACGTTCGAAACCGAAAGGAACCGATGAACCCGGTCGTAGAGGTCGCGCAAGGGAAACTCAGTGGTCGCACAGTTGCGGGGGTGAGCGCCTTCAAGGGAATCCCGTACGCGGCACCGCCCTTCGGTGCACACCGCTTCCAGGCACCACAGCAACCCGAGTCGTGGGAGGGCGTCCGGCAGGCCACCGAATTCGGCCCGACGGCTCCCAAGCCCGGATTTCCCAGCCCGATCGACCAGATTCTGTCCGAGGTGGCGATCGACGGAGACGATTGCCTGAACTTGAATGTCTGGACGCCCGACGTCGAGGCTGCGGGGTTGCCGGTACTGGTATGGATTCACGGTGGGTCGTTCACCAACGGCAGCGGCGCGGTACCCACGTACGACGGCACCGCCTTCGCCCGCGACGGAATCGTGTGCGTCACCATCAACTACCGATTGGGCGTCGACGGATTCCTGGCGATCGACGGAGCGCCCGCCAACCGCGGTCTGCTGGATCAGGTTGCGGCGCTCGAATGGGTGGCCGCCAACATTGCGGCGTTCGGCGGCGACCCCGCCCAGGTGACGGTTGCGGGGGAGTCGGCGGGCGCGATGAGTGTGGGCACGCTGCTGTCGATGCCTCGCGCGAAGGGGCTGTTCCGCCGCGCCATCCTGCAGAGCGGCGGCGGGCACCATGTGCTGACGGAGGAGACCGCGAAGAAGGTCACCGCGGCGTTGGCGTCGGACCTCGGTGTGGAACCCACCGTCGACGGTTTCGGTTCGGTGCCGGTGGTGGACTTGACGGCCGCGCAGACCGCGCTGTCGAATCGTATTGCCAAGCAACCCGATCCGCGTCTGTGGGGCGAGCTGGTCCTCAATGTCATGGCGTACGAGCCGCACATCGACGGGGACGTGGTGCCGGCCCGGCCGATCGATGCGATCGCCGCCGGCTCGACCGCAGACGTCGAGATCATGGTCGGATCCAACTCCGACGAACACGCGCTGTTCTTCGTACCCAGCGGCGTGTTCCGGCACATCGACGAGAATCTGCTGCGCATGGCCATGGCGGGCATGGGTGCCGACGCAGACCGGGTGCTCGAGCTCTACCGCGCCGACACACCCGACGCCACCGCAGGTGAGGTCATGATGGCCGCGATGACCGACTGGTTCTTCCGAATTCCTGTCATCCGTATCGCCGAGGCTCGTTCGGGTTGCGCGACGTATATGTACGAATTCGCTTGGCCGTCATCGTCGTACGAGGGCAAGCTGGGTGCCTGCCATGCAATCGAGATCCCGTTCGTCTTCGACAACCTCGCCGAGGGCACCGGAGGTTTGCTCCTCGGGCCGAACCCTCCGCAGAAACTCGCCGACCGGACTCACCGCGCCTGGGTGGACTTTGTCACGGCAGGCGACCCGGGCTGGGCCCCGTACGGGTCGGAGCGAACGGTCATGACGTTCGACGAGGAGTCGGCTTCGGTGCAGGATCCTCGTGCGGCACAGCGGGAGCTGTGGGACGAGATCCGGTAGACGACAGCACCGGTGGTACATGCCGTACCACCGGTGCCGTATCTGGATCAGGGGCGCGGAACGTTACGCAGGTTCGACTTCGCCATCCGAACTGCTTCTCCTACACCGCCGTTGAGGACCACCTTGCTCATCGCGAGCGCGAAGCCCTTGAGCTGCTCGCCGGTGAGGGTCGGCGGCACCGACAGTGCCAGCGGATCGGTGATCAGTTGCACCAGGGCAGGCCCGTCCGTGGCGAACGCGGTTTCGAGTGCGCCGCGAATATCACCCGGCTGGTCGACGCGCTGCGCGTGAATGCCCGCAGCCCTGGCGATTCCGGTGTAGTCGACCTGTGGCACGTCTACACCGAAGTCGGGGAGGCCGTCGACGAGCATCTCGGCCTTGACCATGCCCAGGGTCGAGTTGTCGAACATGACGATCTTCACCGGCAACTTGTACATCGCCACGGTGAGGAGTTCGGAGAGCATCATCGAGAATCCACCGTCACCCGAGATGGAGACGACCTGACGGCCCGGGTGCGCGAACTGCGCCCCGATGGCGTGCGGTAGCGCGTTGGCCATCGAGCCGTGCAGCATCGAGGCGACGAAAGCTCTTCTGCCGGTGGGGTTGATGTATCGGGCGGTCCACACGTTGCACATACCGGTGTCGGTGGTGAACACGGCATCGTCGTCGGCCAGATCGTCGAGCACGGACGCGGCGAACTCGGGATGGATCGGCACGAGCTTCTCGGCATTGCGGGTGTACGCGCCGACTGTCTTGCCCATCAGGTCGTTGTGCTTGTCCAACCACTTCTCTGCGTAGCGGCGATCGGTCTTGCGAGTGACCAACGGAGCCAACGCGTTCAGAGTTGCACTCACGTCTCCGTGGATGGGGTACTTCACCGAAGTACGGCGGCCCAACTTGGTCGGATCGATGTCGATCTGCGCAGTCGCGACATCCTCGGGAAGAAACTGTTGGTACGGAAAGTCGGTGCCGAGCAGGATCAACAGATCCGCGTCGTGGATACCGGCGTGCGCAGCTCCGTAGCCGAGCAGGCCGGTCATGCCGACGTCGTACGGGTTGTCGTACTGGATGAACTCCTTGCCGCGCAACGAATGTCCGACGGGAGCGCCGATGGTGTCGGCGAATGCGACGACCTCGTCATGGGCACCCTTGACGCCGTAGCCGGCGAAGATCGCGACCTTCTCGGCATTGTTGATGGCGTCGGCCAGCTGTTGGATGTCGGCGGCGGGCGGAGTGACGACGGGAGTCGACGGAATGGCGATGGGATCCATTGCGCCGGCAGCGGACAGCTCGGCAATGTCACCGGGGAGCGTCACCACCGATACTCCGCCGCCGGTGATCGCTGCGTTGATTGCAGCGCGAAAGACGCGCGGTGCTTGCTCGGCGGTGGAGACGAACTCGTTGTACAGCGAGCATTCGACGAACAGGCGATCGGGGTGCGTCTCCTGGAAGTACCCCGACCCGATCTCGCTGCTGGGAATGTGGGATGCGATCGCGAGAACCGGTGCGCCGGACCGGTGTGCGTCGAACAGCCCGTTGATCAGGTGCAGGTTACCCGGTCCGCAGGAGCCGGCGCAGACGGCGAGGGTGCCGGTGGTCTGCGCGTCCGCCGATGCCGCGAAAGCAGCAGCTTCCTCGTGGCGAACATGGATCCAGTCGATGCCGCCTTTGGCCGATCCTCCGGTCCGACGCACCGCGTCGACCACCGGGTTGAGACTGTCGCCGACGATTCCGTAGATGCGCCGAACTCCGGCGTCGACGAGTCCGCGAACGAGTTGATCGGCCACTGTGGTGGACATAGGTTTTCTCCTCGGATGTAGTAGCGCGCCGCGGGGTCGATGTGCCCTGTGCGCATTCTCGACGCCTTCCCGGCGTCGAGGGTGTACGAAACATCCTGGGTAGGTACGCGTGAACCGTCAAGGGCGAAGGCCCTGGTCACAGCGGACGCGATCTTCGTCACGTGGGCTTTTTCCCGTCAGCACCCAACCGAATGTGGGGGTGGCCTTACGCCGACATCCGCAGTATCCGCACAGAAGCCACGGTTCCGAGCACCAGCACTCCGGTCGCGATGGCGAAGGCGATCGCGTACGAATCCCCGATCGCCGGCGCGACGACCAATGGACCCACCACCTGCCCGACGCCGTAGACCGCCGTCAGCGTCGCCGCGGTACGGCCGATGGGAAGTGTGTGCGCTGTGCTCATCGTCAGCATCGTGATGCCCATGAACGTTCCCCCGAACAGCAGCGCCGAAAATGCGGCGGCGACGGGGTTCGCCGTCAGGGCGGGAAGTACTGCGGCCACGGTCTGCAATGCGAACGCTGCTACCAGAGCTTTGCGCAGGCTGGTTCGGCGTGCCACCCCTTGCCACAGCACCGTCACCGGCACCGCAGCCAATCCCACGACGATCCACACCGCTGGACCCACCGACGTGCTGCCGTGGCCACTGACCGCCGCAACGAGGAATGTGCCGACGACGATGTACCCGAGGCCCTCGAGGAAGTACGCGACGAGCAATGTCCGCCACACCGTGCGGGTTCCGGCGTTCACCTCGCCCGCCTCGGACCGCCCCGCAGGCTCGGGGTGTACCCGAAGCGTCCACGCCGGGGCGACGAGCACCGCGGTCAGTATCGCCGAGCACAACCACAGCGCCTCCCACGACAGATGTGGTCCGGCGAGCAACGTCAGAATGCCCGACGCTGCAATACCTGCACCGACGCCGCCGAATGCGATTCCTGGTGACGCACCGTCGGCTCTGTGCTCGGTGACGGTGCTCGCGCAGGCGATGAACACCGCGGCACTCGCCAGGCCGGCCAGGAACCGCAGCGCCGAAAACGTTGCGGTGGAATGCACTGCAGCCATCGCCAATTCGCTTGCGATGAGCACGAGCGTCCACAGCCTGAACGACGTCGTCGTATTGATCGACGGGCGCACCGACAACACGATCGCGCCGACGAGGTAGCCGGCATAGTTCGCGGTTGCGATGACGGCACCGCTGCTCGGGGTCACCTCCGCCGCGTCGACCATGATCGGTAGCAGCGGCGTGAACACGAATCGTCCGACGCCCATCGCGGCCGCGAGTCCGGCCGCGGCAGCGAACGATAATCGACGGCCGTTCATTGCGATCGCCCTCCTAAGTCGTTAGCCGCGCCAACGGTACGCGTTGGATCCCCGTCTCATCGACCCGAGCAGCAGGGAACCGATCGCACCACCGGTGCGTCCAATACCTGATACCGACTGTGGGGGACGCATGAGTGAGACGAAGTACACCGACGCAGAACGACCTATCTGGGTCCCGTACTGGCCGAACACGTTGGGCCGCCTGTGGCAGGCCGTCATCGCGATTGTCGCGGTGGTAGCCATTGCGATCTATCGCGGACGGCTCGAGGTGCACGGAAGCGACAATGGGCACACGATCGGATCGATCGCTCTACTTGCCCTCATGGCTTGCGTTTGGATCGGCATCAACGACAACGTGATTCGATGGGGAATCCCCGTCCGATTCGTTCGGCGCGTCGAGGACCACGCGCTCGGTAGCGGCGTCTGCATTCCGCCTCGGACCGCCAAGTTCTGGTCGATCACGGTCGCGTCCCTCTTGGTGTCAGGAATGGGGGTCGCCCTGTCGAAGAGTGACGTGTTCGGCGCGGCCGGTATGCCGATTGCTGGAATTGCCATCGTTGTACTGGTGGCGACGCTCGGCTTCCGCAGCAGCGTCGAACTGCGCTTGTTCGCGGACGGATTTGTCAGACGCAGACGGTCGTGCATGTTCTTCTTTCCGCACACTCACGACATCCTCGTGCGCTGGGGCGATGTGGAGCAGTACGAGGCCTCGACGTACCGAACGTCAGAGAAGCGGGGGAGTGGGTTCACCGAGCCCGTACTGTATGTCCGAGCGACTGGCCTCGGTATCGAGCGTCCCCGCGACCGGCTGGATCAACCGGACCGGATGGCGATTCGCATCCATTTGCTCGCAGCCGAGCCGAATGCCGTTCTGGCATTGATGAAGTGGTGCACCGACGGCCCGGTCAACCGGATCCGCATGACCGGCTACGACTCACCCGACCTGCTGGTGCCACCACCGCTTCGTGAGCGACTGGAACTGTCGCGGTCCTAGCTTCGACACGGAACCGATCACGGGCTCGCTGCGTCAAACCCGATGACGCCGATTCACCGGGCGTCGATACAGTGCGACTCGGGGGAGCGTCATGACAGTGAATGTGGATCCAGTGATCCTGCGGCAGTTCTCGAATGTGCTGTCGGGAACGGGGGAGGTGATCGCCGAGTTGGACACCCTCGCCCCGTTCCGAGCATCCGAGAATGCGCTGCAGGGTACCGACTTTCGCGCAGCGTGTGCGGCAGCGTCCGCAGCGGCTGCGGGAGCTGTTGCCGCTCTGGCAGGCCGAGCCGAATGCGTTGCGGACATCGCCCGTGGTGTCGCGCAGAACTACGAGATCACCGACGACGACCTCGCCCGCCGCCTCGCTGCGATGGACCAGCCGAAATGACCCCGACCGTGCCGCACGTCGCCGGCTGGGAGCCGCAGTCGATGCGCAAGACGATGATCGAACTGGCCGAGATAGTCGAGCGCGTCAACGGCCAACGAACCGGGGTCTTGGAAGAGCAGGACACTCTGGCCGAGACGTGGACCGGCGACGCGGCACGCGCCGCAGCCGATCGCGTAGTGGCCGAATGCTCCCGGATGAGCTCCGTCTGCAGCGAAATCGACTCGCTCGCCGCTGCATTCGAAGGTGCAGCCGATATCGTCGAGGCCGCCCAAGCGCACGTGCAGGCTCAGGTGTCCGCGGCTACGACGAGCGGGTTCGCGGTACGGGCCGACGGTGTGGTGAATCCCGAAGGGATGATCGCGCTGATTCCCGACAGCCTGGGTGACGAGAAGACGCGTCGAGCCGACGAACTGCGTTCTGCAGCAAATCAATTGACCGAGGACATCCAGAGTGCTCTGCGCCAGGCCGAGAGTGTCGCTCTCGACGCTGCGCAGCAGCTGGCCGAGCCCACCGAGGTGCTGACGGCGCTCGCCCTCGACAATCCCACCGGAAAGTTCGTCGAGAACCCGGACGGGTCGTTCTCCTGGATGCCGGACTGGCCGTCGACCATCGCGGCGTCGGTCGTCGGAGGCATGGCCGCCGTGACAAGGCGGGCGCTGGAAATACCCGGTGTCGAATCCGTCGACGACGTTGCCAAGAACATCGGACGCGGGCTCGGGGTCTTCGGAGTCGTTGCGGGTGCGATTCCCGGAATTGCGGGAAAAATCGACGAGGGCGTGAATCCGGCCGAGGCCGTGATCGTCGAGGCGACGCCGATAGTCGCGGGAGCAATTACGACCTGGGCGTTCGGAGCCGTGGGTGGCATGGCGGGTTCCATTTTTCCGGGGCCCGGCACGGTGGCCGGCGCTGCTGCCGGGATCGCTCTGGGCCAAGTCGTCAGCTACGGCGTGGAGAAGTTGTTCGAGGCGGCAGGAAAATGAGCGAGATCAGAGACGATCGCACGCCCCAGACCGAGGACGTGCTGCGTAAGAGCCTGGTAGCGCAGAAGTATCCATTGTGGGTGCGGACGTGGCGCAGTGTTCACCTGGGTTGGCTGGTAGCTCTCGGAGTTTCGTCTGCAGTCCTTGCCGCGACGATCGTGGCTCCGGTTCTCCTGTTCGGGACGCTTTCCGGGGAGACCGTTCTCCTCGTGTCGCCGCTGGTGCTCGCGGTGCTGATACCGCTCGCAGCGGCCGTGGTGTTGTCCGGCATCGGGTCTGCGCGGCTGTCGCTGTTCGTGCGACCGGTGACTGTCGCCGGAGTCGGCCGAGGCGTGGCAGTGCCGGGGCGGGGGACTGTGTTGTATCGCAGCGGAATACTCGCATTCGCGTTGGTGTCCGGCCTGTCCTACATCCACTGGGGAGGAGACGCACGGGTAAGTACAACGCGTCACGACCTGGGCGTCGTAGTCATGTCGCACTTCGGCGCTCCGATATGTCTGCTGTTTTTCGCACTGAGTGTGCTCGTCGTCAACCGGACCCGAATTTCACTGCATCCCGATGGCCTCGTGGAGGAGATCTACCGGCGCCGCGGATGGAAGGCCACCACTGCAATCACGGTTGTCCCGTGGGACGGGATCGTCGAGCTGCAGCCGCGGACGCATCCGAATCCTGCGGTGTCGCATTCACATTGGTACCCCACCATCCGAGTCGTGTATCGCGACCCTGCCGGTGGAACGGATCAGGTGCTGGTCCTGATGGCGTGCGAGAAGAAGGTCGAGCCCAACGCACTGCTGTCCGTACTGCAGTGGTGTCGGGCCAATCCCTGGGGCCGTGCGCAGCTTGCCCACGACGACGCGCGAGAGCTACTGCGCCCGCCTCGATTCCTCGATCGCATCGAAGCAGACCGAGCGGCGTCGATGTCGGGTCGACGGGACGTCCAGTGACAACTCGGGAACAATCGATGCAGGGCGTTCTGCAACAGCGTGGTGTCGAGCTCGCGCCCGTACATCTCGACGAATGCGCAAGGTTCGGTCTGGAGCTCCCTGCGCTGCCGGGGTGGGATCTCGTTCCTGCGCATCTGTTTCCGCACGCCACCGCGGTGCTGTGTTCTCCGGCAGATGCGGTCGACGGGTTCGTTCCCAACGCGGCAGTCTTGACCGGAAAGTTGACGCGGTCACTCGATCCGCAGACCCTGCTGGCTTGTGGGTTCGGCGACTCCCGGGCACTTCCGGAATGGATCGACGTCAGCTACGACCGCGACCCGTTCTGCGGTCTACCGTCCGTTTCGATTGCGGGTCGGTACGAGTGGGAGGGTCGGACGTTGTTCGCCCGGACCCGGTATGTCGTCGTCCACCACATCGTCGATCAGTACCTCGTCCAACTGACGGTTACCCTGCCCGACCAGATGAGGTCTCGCTTGCTTTGGGCGACAGGTGTATTCGTGGACGAGGTTCGTATCGGGCATCGATAGCTCACGCAGGGATCTGTTGTACCACCGCAGCGACGGCCTCTGCCTGGTCTGCGATACGAGGGCCCCATCGACTCGACAGGTCCTCGTCCATCGGGAAGATCCGGCCGTCGCGGACGGCGGTCATCGATCCCCAACCCGGTCGCGACGAGACGGAAGCGGCTGTGACGCCACAGCATTGGGCGTCGGCAAGAAACACCACATCCGGGTTCGACGTGATGACGGCCTCGTCGGCGAGCTGCGGGTAGTCGCCGGCGTCGGAACCGTCGGCGACGCTGGTGAGTCCGAACAGACCATAGATCTGCCCGACGAAGCTCGCACTCGTCACCGTGTACAACGTGTCATCGAGTTCGTGGAAGTACGTCAGCGCCGCTTCGCGCTTCGGGACGCTCGCGACGGCTGCATCGATCCGGTCACGAGTCCGGGATACGACGGCATCGCCGTCGGCGTCGTGGCCGGTGGCGTCCGCGACGCGCTCGATCTGCGAGTAGGCATCGTCGATGCTCGTCGCGGCAGGCAGCACCAGCGTCGGAACGCCTGCCTCGGCCAGTGTCGACGTCACGAGGCCCAGGTCGGTGGAGGCGATCACCAGATCGGGGTCGTACGCCACGATCGCTTCGAGGCTCGGGGTGAACGCCGACAACCCTGTCTTCGGAGCATCGGCGGGGAAGTCCGATTGATCGTCCACGGCCACCACCTGGTCGCCCGCCCCGACGGCGTACAGCGTCTCCGTCGCGGTCGGGCTCAGCGACACGATCTTCTGTGGAGCAGCTTCGATGGTGACCGAGCCGCCGTCCGAGCCGGACGTGATCGTCCTCGGAAACTCGCCACTCGCCGCGGGTGCCGGATCGGCGGCGGGTGGCGCGTCCGTTTCCGTGGTGCTGCATCCCGCCGCTACGAGCGCGACGACCGCGAACCCGGCTGAGATCATTCGTGCCGATCGACGCTGCACTGCCACTCCTGTGTTGTCCGGTTTCTCTTCGAACGCCAACACTATCGGGGAGCGGTCAACGCCCCAGGCTCCGTGCCAAGTACCTACCGGTGTGGGTGTCCGAGGCCACCAGCTCGTCGACCGTCCCGGTGAAGGTGATCAGCCCGCCGTTGTGGCCGCCGTCCGGGCCGAGGTCGATGATGTGGTCCGCTGCGGCGACGACGTCGAGGTTGTGTTCGATGACGATCACCGACCTGCCTTCGTCGACCATCCCGGACAGCAACGCGATCAAGTTCGACACATCCGACGGGTGCAGACCTGTCGTCGGTTCGTCGAGCACCAGCACCGAAGACGATCCGATCAGTTCGGTGGCGAGTTTGAGACGTTGCCGTTCGCCGCCGGACAGTGACGACAGGTTCTGTCCGAGGGAGAGGTAGCCGAGTCCGACGTCCCGGCAGCGGCGCAGAATGTCTCGAATCTTCTTGACCTCGAAGAAGTCCTGCGCATCCTCGACGGACATCTCGAAGATGTCGGCGATGCTGACGCCATCGACGGTGTGCCGGATGGCCCCGGAGCGAAAGCGCCTGCCCTGACACGTCTCGCAGGTACTCGTCACGGGATCGGTGAATCCGAGTTCGGTGAAGATGACACCGCTGCCCTGGCAATCGGGGCACGCGCCGTCCGAGTTGGGGGAGAACAGCGACGGCGGTTGCCCGGTCTTCTTGGCGAAGTACGCGCGGATCGGATCGAGCAGACCGGTGTAGGTCGCAGGGGACGAACGGCGTGAGCCCCGGATCGGTGCCTGGTCGATGACAACGGCGTCGGGCGCGGCCTCGCGCAGGTGTCCGTGGATGAGGCTCGACTTCCCGGAACCGGCGACACCGGTGACGGCTGTCAGTACCCCGAGCGGGATGTCGACGCTGACGTCGCGCAGGTTGTGGGTTGTGGCACCGAAGATGCTCAGCCAGCCCGAAGGCGCACGGGGAGTCCGTATCTCGGCGTCATCACGCCGGAGCGCGGAGCCGGTCCTGGTGTCGGCTCGGCGGAGCTCGTCGAAGGTTCCCTCGAAGACCACTGTGCCACCGGACTTTCCGGCGCCCGGTCCGATCTCGACGATGCGGTCGGCGATGGCCATCACCTCGGGGTCGTGCTCGACGACGAGGACGGTGTTGCCCTTGTCGCGCAGCGCGAGCAGCATGTCGTTCAGGCGGTGGACGTCGCGAGGATGCAAACCGGTCGTCGGTTCGTCGAAGACGTAGAGCATGTCGTTCAGCGTGGCTCCGAGGTGACGAACCATCTTGATGCGCTGGGATTCACCACCCGAGAGCGAGGACGTCGCACGGTCCAGGCTCAGGTAGCCCAGGCCGAGATCGACGAGCCTGGTCAACTGCGTGACGATTTCGGCGGTGACGGAGTGCAGGCCCTTGATGTCCCATTGTTCGATACGGTCGGCGAGTTCGGAAACCTGCATGGCGAACGCGTCGGGCAGGGACAGTCCTTCGAGAGTGGCACCGCGGATGGTGTCGTTGTAGCGGGAACCGCCGCAGGCCTCGCAGACGCCGCGCGTGACGATGCGCTCGAAAGCGGCTTTGGACTTGCCCTTGAGTGCATCGGCATCCTTGGCGAGGTAGCTTCGGCGGAACCTGGACACGATGCCTTCGTAGCTCTTCATGACGGCGTCGGGATTGGTCACCTCGACCTCGCCGGGCTTGGCGTCGAAGAAGAGGTGACGCTCGCGCGCCGAGTACTGCTCGATCGGGACGTCGAGATCGAACAGGCCCGAGTCGGCGAACACCCGGTACGGCCATTTGCCGACCTCGAAGTCGGGATGCTTGAACGGGCCCTCGCGCAACGACTTCGACTCGTCCACCAGTTCGCAAAGGTCGACGACCTTCGCCTCGCCGAGCCCCTCGCATTCGAGACACATCCCGGCGGGGTCGTTGAACGAGAAGGCGTTGGCGTAGCCGATGTTCGGCGTGACGGCGCGGGACCACAGCATGCGCAGCCAGTCTCCGATGTCGGTGATGGTGCCGACCGTCGACCTCGGACCACCGAACAGTCGCTTCTGATCGACGATGACGACGGCCGACAGGTTCGCGATCAGGTCAGCATCCGGTCGGCCGTAGGACGGCAGAAACGTCTGCGCGAACGCGGTGAACGTGGAGTTGATCTGCCGCTGGGCCTCGGCGGCGATGGTGTCGAACACCAGTGACGATTTGCCCGACCCGGAGACGCCGGCGAACACGACCAGCGAGCGTTTCGGCAGATCGAGGTCGACGTCGCGCAGGTTGTTCTCTCGGGCTCCACGCACGACGATCGTGGACAGTGCATCGGTAGGTGGCTGGTTTTGTGCTACTAGCTGGGGCTCGGTCATCGCGTTGTCGATTGCCTTTCGCCGCGCCCCGAAGGGCGTACACCCACGTTGGTTCGCGCAGTGCCGCCGCAGCCTACCGTACGGTGTACGGAAACGCCACAGGTAACGGATCGACGCAAGGAGCGATCCATCAAAGACGGCTGCTGTGGTGGGGGTTTGTCGTAACGAAAGGTCTCGATGTCGACGAGAAGGCATGTGTTCGCAGCCTGCATTGTCGTGTTGCCGATGCTGGCGGGGTGCAGCACGCCGCACGCAGACGTCGGCACGGAGGTCGAGGCGGTGCCAGGGGGAGGCCTCACGCGCTCTACCGTTGTGCCGAGGATCGTCATCCCCGATACCCCGACGGTCGAGAGGCCCGCACCCGCAGCCCCCGCCTACATGCCTCCGGTTGTGTGTACGAATCTGCAGTCTGCGCAGAACGCGATCCAGGCGGCCGGTGTCTTCTACTCCCGCAGCGCTGACGCGTCGGGGGAGGGCCGGATGCAGGTCAACGATTCGAACTGGATTGTCGTCGAACAGGATCCGGCTCCCGGTGTCCTCATCGGCGAGGGCGAAGCGGTGTTGTCGGTGGTCAAGATCGGAGAACCGAACAACTGTTGACGGGTCAGCTCGGCAGGCGGTGTCGAGCTTCGGACTCGGCCTCGCTGCCGGGGGTGCTGTAGGCGAGGTGCCCGCCGATGAGTCCGCCAAGCCCTGCGGCTGCGAGGCCGGCCGCCGCCAGAGCTTTGGCGACTCCGTCGGTCTGCTTCCGCCGACGGAGGTAGGAGCCCAGAAAGAGGAACACCCCGGTTGCGTTCGATGCCGCGTGGATGATGCCGACCCGACGCTGAACAGTGTTCATCGTCGACCAGTCGGCCCATCCGGTCGCTATCGCCGGCGGCGCGGACGCGAGACCCAGCGCGACGACAATTTTGGCCGCCCTGGACTGGTTCTTGACTAGATCGAGCGCGACGGCGCTGGTCCAGCTGCCGATGGTCACCGTCACCAGCGCGGGGTGGATGGGGTGCCCGATCCACCGGCCGTGCAGCGCTGATTCGACGGCACTGTCCGCTACCGCAGGTGCAAGTACGCCATGGATCGCGTCGCTGGGTCCGTCGAGAAACGAGGCAGTCTCGAGACTGTCGAGTGCTTGTTTGATTGTCATGCAATACCGAATGCCCCGTGATCGGCGAGCGAACCATCGCCGTCGAAGTCGAGGCAAGAAGCTTGGACGTCCTATAACGTCGTTGTCATGACGAACGGCACCCGAGTCAGCACCGTCGACGGCGTTCTGCGCAGGTCGGCCGCGAAATTTCCCGACCGTCCGGCTGTGACGTTCGAAGGCCGCAGCCATAGCTACCGCGAACTCGACACCGCCGTGACGCGGGTCGCCCGTCGGTTGATTGCGATGGGCTTGGACAAGGGTGACCGGGTAGCGGCGTACGGCGTCAACTCCGACGCGTACGTGGTGGCATTTCTTGCCTGTGCGCGAGCAGGATTGGTGCACGTGCCCATCAACTACGCACTCGTGGGCGACGAGCTGCTGTATCTGCTCGATCAGTCGGGCGCACGGGCTGTGCTCGTCGACCCGGAGTTGTCGAACACTCTCGATTCCGTTCGGAGCGGCACCGCCGTCGAGTTCGTGGTGTCGCTTCCGGATCTGCTCGACCCTGCCGGGGATGATTCGGTCCTCGAGCCGGCCGCGGACTCCGCGGACCTGGCGCAGTTGCTCTACACCTCCGGCACGACGTCGAAACCGAAGGGCGCGATGATGTCTCACGGCGCGCTCGTTGCCGAGTACGTCTCGTGTGTGATCGCTCTGGGGTTCACCGAAGACGACGACCCGCTGCTGGTGATGCCGATGTACCACTCGGCCGGGATGCACGTGTTCATGCTGCCGTACCTGTCGGTTGGAGCGACCGTGCGACTGATGCGCAAGCCCGACGTCGCGGAGATTCTGCGGCGGATCGAGGACGAGAAGATCAAGTCGTTGTTCCTGGCACCGACGGTGTGGGTTCCGCTCGCCAACCATCCCGACCTCGATTCTCGTAATCTGTCGTCGTTGAAGAAGGCGCAGTACGGGTCGTCGATCATGCCCGTCACCGTGTTGACCCGGCTGCGTGAGCGATACCCGGACATCGAGTTCTACAACTGCTTCGGGCAATCCGAAATCGGTCCGCTGGCAACGGTTCTGCAGCCGTCCGAGCACGAGGCCAGACCGGCGTCGTGCGGTCGTGCGGTGTTCTTCGTCGAGACACGCGTCGTCGACGCGGACGGTAACGATGTGCCGGACGGTGAGCCCGGTGAGATTCTCTACCGCTCGCCTCAATTGTGCGACGGTTACTGGGACAAGCCGGAGGCGACGGCGGATGCGTTCTCGGGTGGGTGGTTCCATTCGGGTGATCTGGTGACTCGAGACGCCGAGGGGTTCATCACGGTCGTCGACCGGATCAAGGACGTCATCAACACGGGCGGGATTCTGGTTGCTTCTCGTGAGGTCGAGGACGCGATCTACACGCACCCCGCCGTTGCCGAGGTCGCGGTCATCGGAACTCCGGACGACAGGTGGATCGAGGCGGTGACTGCTGTCGTCGTGCTCAAGGACGGCAGTGGGGTGTCGGCGCAGGAGTTGATCGACCACGTGAAGGGCAGGATCGCGCCGTTCAAGGTGCCGAAGACCGTCACTTTCCTGGACGAGTTGCCCCGCAACCAGAGCGGAAAGTTGCTCAAGCGCGCGTTGCGCGCCTGAGTTGTTCAGGCTGCTCGCTGTTTTCGTCGGTGGTAGCTGGGGAGGGGCTGCTGTCTGGGGTCGACGGACTCGGGTGGGATGGCGTACGGGTGTCCGTCGTCGCCCATGATCAGTTGCCAGTCGCCGTGGTGGATGAGGCGGTGGCATTCTCCGCAGACCAGCGCGAGGTTGTTCAGGTCGGTGCGGCCGCCGTGTTCCCAGAATTTGATGTGGTGGGCTTGGCACCACTGGGCTGGGCGGCCGCACATGACGCAGCAGGTGTCGCGAATGGTCAGGGCGATGCGTTGGTCGTCGCTGGCGAGTCTGGTGGTTCGTCCGAGCGCGAGTGGTACGCCGTGGTGGTCGACGATGACCGGGGTCAGGTCGGCGTCGCAGGTGACCAGCTCGGCGAGGAAGCGGCTGATGGGGCCGGTCCAGTCGAGGTGGAACGGCCAGTCCGCGTCGCCCGGCTCGGGCGCAGACTTCTGCCCGCCGTTACTGTCACCGCCACGGCCGGCCGCGGTGGCGTCGCGAGAACCAGCGTCGCCCGGGTCGGACGCAGACTTCTGCCCGGCACCACCACATCCGGATGTCGCATCGCCGCGAGCAGCGATATCCCCTCGGGCCACTCCATCCGGACGCGAGCCGTTGCTGTCGCCGCCGTTCGAGGAGCTCCCCGCGACCGAACCCGTGTCGACCGAATCCGTTGCAGTGCTACCCGTTTGCTTGTTGCCACCGTGAGCGAGCAAGTCCCGCAGGGCAACGATCAGGTGCACCGACGCCCGCGACCCGCCCGCCGACCCACGAGTGCTGCCGCGGAGGTGTCGGTCGAGGATCTGATCGAGCGCATCGGCCCGGCGCTTCGACGCACTCCGCGGGTCGCGCTCCCCGCCGGGCCCCGGCCGAGGTGCCGTCAACGGCGACAGAGCGGTGAGAAGCTTCTCGGCGAGCAACCGGTCCATGTCGCCACCGAACTGAAAGCGGCCGTTGGCGAGAGGGTGCAGGTCGAATCGGTTCAGTGCCGAGTTCTCCGACACCGGTCGCGGTGCAGGCGGCAGCGGAACAGGCTTGGGCGCAGGCGGTTCCGGATCCGGTGTCGGGTCGCCGTGTCGGTCGGAGGACGTGGCGGTGTCGGCGGCGCGACGCTCCTGTTCCCGCTGTTCCTGCTCTCGGCGTTGTTTCTCGGCTTTCGCGTGTCGTGCCCGGGCGTCGTCCGCGGCCGCATGCGCCAAAGCGTGCGCGCGGGAGGTCACTTGGCCGGCGGTGTTGCGCATCGCGGTGTCGAGCAATTCGTCGACAATTCCGTCGCGGCGTACCTGATCCAACGTCGGGTCGGCCACCAGGACGACGTCGTATCCCTCGGCGATGGCGGCGGCGTGCGCGGCATGGATGCGGCCATCAGCGAGGGCGTCGAGCACGGTGGGGTGATCGAACAGCCAGTAGCCCAGTGCGTTCTGGCGGGCGGCGGATCCGTCCGTGATGCGCACCGACTTCGCGTACCAGCGGGTGACGGACGAGTGCCCGAGTTTCATCGCCAAGCCGCGGCGGTCGATCTCGGCGAGCAACGTCAATCTCTTTGCTGCGAGAGCGTTTTCGAGTGAAGCCACGTCAGCAAGCTCGGAGACCAACTCCTGGTCTCCGAGCCCGAACACATCCCCCCATGTCTTCACACCACGAAAGCTATACCCACCCACCGACAGGTTTCCGTCAACGCTTCCAACGGATCCGGATCGGTCCTTTTGCGGTCGAGGGATCTATGACCGACCCCTTCTGTGTGATCTCGACTTCGCCGGCGTCGACCATACGTCGGGCCGCGCGGCGAACGGGCTCCATCAAGTCGCGCCAGGCGTCGTCGGACAGGGCTCGTGCGACGTCCGAGGGGCAGATCGTCGCGTCGCGTGATCGGGCGTCGAGCAAGGATCGGATTTTGTCTTCGAGTTCCTTGTCGGTTGCACTCACTTTGCGCCGCCGGCAGGTGTCGCTGCAGTACTTGACGTCATCCCAGTTCTTCTCCCATTTCTTGCGCCACTCGATCCGCCGACCGCACGACGCGCACACCTTGTCTGCGGGGTGCGCGGCGGAGGTACGACGGGAGTGGGCCACAGATCGACAGTAACCTCGTTGCCCAGGGCTCCGCCGCTCTCGGAGCGAAACTATCCTCATCTCATGGCGATTCGAGCGATCCTGGTTGCCGGTGATCCCCGGCTGACAACTCCGGCAACTCGCGTGACGGTGTTCGACGACGAGCTCGCAGCGCTGGTCGAGGACATGTTCGAGACCAATACGGCTGCACCCGGTGCGGGTCTGGCGGCTAACCAAATCGGCGACCCACGTTCGGTCTTCGTCTACGACCTGCGGGACGGTGGGGTCCGTCACCGCGGACACGTGATCAACCCGGTGCTCGAGACCTCTGGAATTCCGGAGACGATGCCCGACCCGGAAGACACCGAGGGATGTCTGTCCGTGCCGGGGGAGCTGTTTCCGACCGGGCGTGCCCACTGGGCTCGTGTGACAGGTGTCGATGTGGAGAACAACCCGGTGACGGTGGAAGGCACGGGTTATCTGGCGCGGTGTTTGCAGCACGAGTCCGACCATCTGGCCGGGCTCCTCTACCTCGACCGCCTGCTCGGCCGCCATCGACGTGCGGCGAAGAAGATGATCAAGGAGAGGGGGTGGGTCGGGCCGGGCAACAGTTGGTTGCCCGGGGCCGACGCGCATCCGCTCGGGCTGTAATCGCGGCTGCGCCTTATCCGACGGTTAGAACGGGTTGTACACGTAGAGCATCCGGTAATCCCATTCCGACGATCCGGCCGGAATGCGGATGTCGGTGAGCGCGTGGCCGTTCTGAGTGCACCAGGTGCGGGCATGGAACGAGGAACAGTCGATTTGTCGTGTGGTCCCGAACGGGCTGATGATCAGCGACTTCTCGCTCGCGCTGCCGTAGGCCGCGGGGTCGAATGCGTTGACGAAGCTCGATGTGGAGTCCTTGGGGCCGAACGGGTTGTCGTCGGGCGCAGCGGATGCCGTCGGTGCGGCGAGCACCGCCACGCCGATCGTCAGTGCAGCGCCGGCGAGGATCTTCTTCAGCATGGTGACTCCGTTCGTTTCGAGCACGAATACCCGGTGCTCGGTGATCGGCAGCAACGGACCGCGCGTTACGGGTCGCCTTCGGGTTCGAGCCCGGCACACTGGAGCGATGACTCGAATGGAAGCTCCCGCCGTCGCCCAACTACTCGGTCGGCGTCTCGCCGTGTGGGGCGGTGTGAGTGTGCTTGCCGGAACGGTGTTGGCGGTGCGCGGCTCGTCTCCTGCCCGTCGTGCATTCGGCCAGCAGACCGCGGGTTGGGGTGCGATCGATGTGGCGATCGCCGGGTCGGGAGCGCTCAACTCCTCGGTCCCGACGTCGAAGAGTTTGAGCAAGTTGCTGTGGATCAATGCCGGGCTCGACGTGCTCTACGTCGCGGCCGGTGCTCACATCGCCGTCCGGAAGCCCAGCTTCGGCCGCCGAATCACCGCTGACCAGGCGATCGGTCACGGAACCGCGGTCGTCGTGCAGGGAGCGGCTCTGCTCTTGCTCGACACCGCGCATGCCCGCCTGATCGCGCAGTAATCACATAGGTGTCATTCCCATAGCGTTCGATTTGTCAAGCATCGACACGAACTAATTGTTGCGACCTAAGTGTATTTGCGTAACACTCGTCCCATCAGTCACATCCGTATCGTGCTTCACAAGGGGAACGGTGGGTTCGTTCATGCGCTTACGTAGTCGGCATATTGCTGTCGGGGCTGTCCTGGCATTGGCAGTGAGCGGGCTGAGCGCATTGACTGCGCCGACCGTCTCTGCAGAACCGTGCGGCGGTCTGGGTGGGCCGGGCTCCTCACCGCTGTTCGGTTCGTCGGGCAGCGCGGGAATGTCGGGCAAGAACCCGCAGGGACCGCAGGGGCCTCTGCCGCGCATCACCGGGAACACCCAGAGCATCGCCTGGGTCACCGGTCCGCAGAGCGTGAACGACACCTACGACAACCTGGCGATGTCCGGAACCGACCTCGGTATCACCTGGGACAACGGTGCGGGCCAGATCTTGATGGCGTTCGGTGACACGTTCGGTGATTGCTCCTCCGGCAATGCCCAGTGGCGCAGCAATGCACTCTTCCGCTCGGACAAGGCGTCGACGAACCTGTCGCAGGGCATCACGATCGGTCCGGCCGACCCGGCGAACACCACCTCGGGTGCGGTTGTCAGAGCGAACAATCCGCGTTACGCCGCCGAGATCATCTCGAGCGCGAAGCTACCGAGCGTCGAGGACACGACCATCCCCACGGCGGCTATCGCGATCGGCAACACCCAGTACATCAACTACATGTCGGTGCAGAGCTGGGGCACACCCGGTCGCTGGATAACGAACTACTCGGCGACGGCCAAATCGACCGACAACGGCCAGAATTGGACGACGGATCCCAAGACGATCCGCGTCAACAAGGGTGTCACGATCCCGGGCTTCACCAACGTCCACGAAAGCCAGGGCAAGTTTCAGCAGAGCGCCTATGTTCTGGGACAAGACGGTCAGTACCTGTACCAGTTCGGTACTCCCAACGGACGATTCGGCGACGCGTTCGTCTCCAGAGTCGCGCCCGATCAGATCGAGAATCTCGACGCGTACGAGTATTCGACGCAAGATCCCGATCCGGCCAAGCAATGGTCCAAGAACGTCGGCGACACCGTGGCCGTGGTGAAGGGCCCGGTCAGCGAGATGTCGGTGGCGTGGAACGACTACCTCGGCCGGTACGTCATGATGTACGGCAACGAGAACAACCGGACGTTGGTGGCGCGCACGGCGGAAAACCCGGAGGGACCGTGGAGCGAACCGAGGACGATTCTCGACGCCAACCAGACGGCAGGCGGCATCTACGCGCCGTTCATTCACCCGATGTCGAGCGGAAAAGACCTGTACTTCACGGCTTCTCGGTGGTCCGATTACAACGTCATGCTTCTGAAGACGAACCTCGACGCGTTGAAGTGACGCGTCCGGCGGCGGCGTCGAGGTAGGCGTCGACGTCCATGTCGATTTCTGCGGACAGTAGTCCACGCCGGATCGTCGAGAGATACTTGCTCGACGGTTCGCCGTGCTCCCGCACGATCGAACTCGTCAGTGTGAACGCGGGCAGTCCGTCGATGTCCGGAAGCCGGAGCAGCGCATCGTATTTCCCTCGGTATGCTTTACCTCGGCGGTCGATGTCGAGTGCGGCCCACTCGCCGATGCTCAGTGATTCCACAGCCGAGATATCGACGGAATCGACCACGTTCTCCACCGAGGCGACGTGCGCCAACTGCACACTTTCGATCAGGTATCCGTGCGCCAGTGACGGTTCGGCGGGATCGGTCGTCAGTGACACGAAGGCCGACGCCCCGGTCCACCGTCGGGACACGCCTGCGAAGTGCAGGGCGTGATCGATCCACAACCAGCGTTCGGCCTCGACCGCTGCCGACGAGGGCGCCGGTGGATGTGCCCCGAACTCCGAGCCGTCCTCGGAGCCCGTCAGGTAGACGGAGAACCTCTCTCGCAACAGGTTCGAGCCATACGCGACGTACCAGAGGCGGTCGGTCACTCGGCCTCGAACAGCTGCCGGTACGCCTCGGCGAGTAGGTCGGCCGCGAGATCGTTGTTGTGTGCCGCTGCGCCCGTTGAGTTTCCGGACCGCATCAGCCGCGCGTTGAGGCCGTACGCGAGATCGTCGAACGTGTCGTCGTCGATGCCGAGATCGACATCCACGTCTTCTTCCAGCAACGCGCCGAGGTCGATCGACCACGACCACACCCGTTCGTCTCGGTACGGCCCACGTCCGGCGCTGACGGTTTCGTTGGAGACCTCGAGCTGCTCGTCGGTCCGGTCGCGCGGAACGTTGGTGTTGATGCGCAGGTCGAGTTCGATCGTGTCGTCGTCGTGCACGATTTCGTCGACTCGCAGGGTCTCGAAGCCGCCGCACGTCAGCGTCAGCAATCGTCGCGGACCGCTGTCGTCCTGTACGTCGGACAGAGCGGCTGTCTGCCACAGGTATTTCGCGGTGTTGGCCGGGTCGGGGATCGACGAGTTGATGTAGTCGGCCACGATGCTTCGGATGGCGGGGTACGCGATGTGGTCGGACAGTTCCCAGAACTGGCGACGACTGCGTCCCACGGCCGCGTCGAGGAGCGTCGTGCGCTTGGCTCGTTCTTTGGGCAGTGCCGTCTTCACTCCCGGAGCTTCGCCGATCGCGGTGGGCTCCGACGGGCGTTGTCGCAGTGGGTGGAGCTGGGACACGAGATCGGTGAGCTGCTCCAAACGATCTGCGGCACCGGGTGCAACCTCGAGGGCCTCGATGTCGGGCCATATCTCGCGGTCGGCATTCACTCGGGCCGCGAGTGATTCGGAGTAGCCCACGAAGGCCGCGTTGTCTGCGAAATGCAGAACGTAGAGTCCGTTTCTGTAGTCCTTGGCGGCGAAGATCGTGGCGATGGCCCCGGAATCGGTGACGTCGAAGCGTTCGAGAGCGAATCCGTCGGGTGTGGAGTCTGTCGGCATGGCAGTGAATCTACCGACGCGTGCGAGCACCGCCTATTCGTCGAAATACGAATTTCTCTCACCGCGCCGTCGTCGTCGAACCAGGGATCGTTGCGTTGCCGTCCAGTCGGCGTCGATCGACCTTACCGCCGGGAACGCCTCTCGATGCCCCGCGCCTCAACGACTCCGATCTGCGCAGGCGCAGCGCCAGATTCGGTTCGCTGCGTCGTCGGATCATGCTCGACGCCCCCGCAGCGGTGGCCGGCCCGTTCATCGGGCTGCTGTGGTTGATTGTCGACGGTGGGGGCTTTGCTCAATTTCTGGCAGTGAGTCTGTTGGCAGCTGTCACCGCGATCTGGTGGTCGGCGATCGCCGGCAGCGACCCCAGTTGAGTCGCTGAGCAATTCGCGTGACGCGCGTTCGTAACTGCTGAGAAACACCCCTGATCTACGTTCGAGATTCGGACATTCAGGAGGCAGTATGGCGCAGTCGATGGCAGAGCACGCAGCGGAAACTATCAGCAAAGGAATCGGCCGACGCGGCTTCATTCGGGCGGTGGCAGCGATGAGCGCAGGGGCTGGTTTGGCCACAACAGCTGCGTGTTCGACGACCTCGACGACCACTGCCGCCGCGAGTTCATCGGCTCCGGCACCGGTCGGCATTCTTCAGCCGGGAGCCGGTGACATCTCCGGCGATCACTACCTGAGCTCCGAGGTCGACAAGGTTCTGTGGGGCTACGTCCCGACGGTCGAGTCGGAGTCGGTATTGCAGATGAAGTCCGGCGAGACCGTGACCATCGATGCGCTCAGCCACGAGGGCATTCTTGAGGACCAGGGCCGCGATCCCGTCGAATTCTTCGGCGGCAAAGGCGTTTCCGAATCCGATGTACTCCAGGACGCCATCAACATTGCCGGCGGATACGACCGGACGGTACGCAACTTCGACGTCGACGGACCGCACGTCGTAACCGGTCCGGTGTTCGTCGAAGGCGCGCAGCGCGGAGACGTTCTCAAGATCGAGACCCTGGAGGCCGTTCCTCGGGTGCCGTACGGCGTGGTGTCGAGCAGGCACGGCAAGGGCGCGCTGGCAGTTACGGCGTCCGGCGAGGCACCGGCGGGCATCAGCCTTGATGAAGTCATGCCGCCGATCGGAAGCGACGGCAGGAAATCGGGTGACCCGACGCAGTACGGCAATGTATCCACGTTCACGGCCGTCGAGGACGGGCAGGGCGTGATGCGGTACGGCGATGCGGCCGTGCGCTTTCCGCTGCGTCCGTTCATGGGCATGATGGGTGTGGCGTTCGCCAGCGACGCGGGTCTGACATCCCCAAATGCCAACTCGATTCCCCCGACGCTCGGCGGCGGCAACATCGACGTCGGTCTGCTCGGCGTCGGCTCGACGTTCTATCTTCCCGTGTTCGCGGAGGGCGCGTTGTTCTACGTCGGCGATCCGCACATGGCGATGGGTGACAGTGAGGTGGCCCTCACTGCGATGGAGGGGTCTCTGCGCGGCACCTTCCGCCTTACGGTCTGCAAGGCGGGCAGCGGTGACGCGCCGTCTGTCGCGTACTCGTATCCCTTTGCCGAGAACGAGAACTCGTGGATTTCGATCGGCCTGTCAGATCCGGACGGGGCCGTCGGCGGCCAGAGTTCGGACCTGAACGCGGCGATGCGTCGGGCTGTGGTCAATGCTCTGGACTTCTTGGAGACCGATCTCGGCATGGACCGGGCGACGGCGTATGCGTACCTCTCCGCTGCCGCGAACTTCACCGTCTCGCAGGTGGTCGACAAGACCGTCGGCGTGCACGGGCAGATCTCGAAGGCGCACTTCGACCGGTAGGAGTGCGCCTGCGGCGCAGTGGTGCGGGTAAGTGCCTCTGCGGGCACATAATCACGCCACTGCGCGTAGCGCACCTCAGCGGTGCGCGGTTGCGATGAAGTGACGTGTTGCGGCGTCGACGATGTCTGCAGGTGCGATGTCGATTTCGTCGTTCAGCCAGGCGATCACGAGTTCGGCCAATCCGCCGATGAACAGCAGTCCGTTGATCTCCGACTGTGGTTGCGGCCAAGCCTTCTCGCCGTAGAGTTCGCGCGACTGTTCGGCCACCAGATGGGCGAAGCCGCGCAATGACTTTCGTCGGTATTCGCGGAGGGAGTCGACGGCCAGCGATTCGATCATCGCGACCCGGCCCTTGCGGCGGTCCTCGGTCAGGACGCCGACGAACGCGGTCACCGCGTTGTGTACCTTGTCGTCGACTGTCTGGGCGGGGGAGTGCAGTGCATCGAGCGCTGCCGTTCTTATCTCGTCGGACACCGATTCCACGACCTGCTCGAGCAGGCCGTCTCTGCTGGAAAAGTTTTGGTAGAAGTAGCGCTCGGTGAGTTTGGCGTGCGCGCAGATGGCGGTCATGGTCGCGCCCTTGGCTCCCGCCGCTGCAAAGACCTCGAGTCCGGCGTCGAGCAGGCGCGCTCGACGTTCGGCGGTGCGATCGTCGGCACTCATGCCGTTGTACCGGCGCGTCGGGGAATCCATGGGTAGATCTTGACAGAGGACGCAAGTGTGACGCAGACTACATCCCATCTGACAGGACACTCTGTCAGATTGATGGAGGTCGACAATGGCACGTGCTCTGGCTGCTCCACCTGCGGATTCAACGCTTCAGCCGGTTTTCGGTGACGGCGGTCTGCCCGTCGTCGGTCACACCCTCGAATACATACGAGACCCTCTGAAGCTGCTCGGCAGTCGATGGGACAAGTACGGCGAGGTCTCCTGGATGACCATGGCCGGCCAGAAGTGGATCACCGTCCTCGGACCCGACGCGTGTCAGCAGGTGCTGCAGAACGCGGACAAAGCGTTCGCCAACGGCGACGGCTGGTCGCTGTTGATCGGGCCGTTCTTCCACGGCGGCCTGATGTTGCTCGATTCCGAGGAGCACCTGCGTCACCGTCGAATCATGCAGCAGGCGTTCACTCGCGACCGACTGGCCAAGTCCGTGGCGGCGTTGAACCCCGTGACCGCAACGGGATTGGACGAGTGGCACCCGGGGGCCGACTTCCAGGTCTACCCGGCGCTCAAAGCGCTGACACTGGACGTCGCGACGAGCATCTTCATGGGCGGTGCGGAGGGAACGACGGATGCCGACATCGCCGAGCTCAACGACAGTTTCATCGCCTGCGTCCAGGCCGCGACGTCGATCGTCCGATACCGGGTGCCGGGCACACGATGGAAGCGAGGCCTGGACGGCCGAGCGGTGCTCGACGAGTTCTTCCGACGCTATCTGCCTGCCCGGCGAGCCACCGAGACCGACGACCTCTTCTCGGTGTTGTGCCAAATCGAGGGTGACGACGGAGAGCGCTTCTCCGACGACGAAGTGATCGACCACATGATCTTCCTGCTCATGGCCGCGCACGACACGTCGACGATCACACTGTCGACGATGATGCAGTACCTCGGGCAGCATCCGGAGTGGCAGGACAAGTGCCGGTCCGAGTGCGAGGCGCTGGGCACAGATGCTCCGACGTTCGCTCAACTCGACGAGCTCACCAATGTCGATCTGGTGATGAAGGAGTGCCTACGTCTGGTGTCGCCCACACCGGTAGTGGCTCGCCGTGCCGTGAAAGACACCGAGGTGCAGGGCAAGTTCGTCCCCGCGGGGACGTATGCCTCTGTCGCACCCCACTTCACGCACCACATGGCGCAGTACTGGCCCAACCCTGAGCAATTCGATCCCGGACGCTTCGCCGCGGACCGTCGTGAAGACAAGGTGCACCGCTATGCGTGGGAACCGTTCGGCGGTGGCGTCCACAAATGCATCGGCATGTACTTCGCCGGTGCCGAGATCAAGACGATCATGCATCACCTGTTGCTGCGGTTCGACTGGACCGTCGATCCCGATTACGTTGCGCCGCTGAACTTCACGTCGCTGCCCTTCCCCGAGGACGGGCAGCCTGTGCAGCTTCGACGGCGTGAGGTCTAGCCGGCCCGCTCGGTGAGCCAGCCGATGATGTTCGCGGTGACCTCGTCTCGGTTGGTCTCATTGAGGATTTCGTGGCGAGCACCGGGGTAGAGGGTGACGGTCACGTCGCTCATGCCGGCTTCGCGGTATCGGGAGGCAAGGGTTTCGATCAACTGGCCGCCGCCGGCGAGTGGATCATCGGATCCCGACGTGATGAGCAGCGGGAGGTTGGAGCGGATCTGCTCGAGGTTGTGCGGATCGGCGAGCTTCTCGGCCTCACCGAACAGCGCGGGCACCGTCGACTCGGGCAGGTCGAAGCCGCACAGCGGATCAGCCACGTAGGCGTCCACTTCGGCCTCGTCGCGGGAAAGCCATTCGTAACCGGTGCGGTGCTCGAAGGCGGCGTTGAACACGCTCAGGTCACCGGCCGGGGCGTCGGCCATCCCAGCGGCGAGGATGTTCAGGGTGGTCGAGCCAGAAAGCACCACGCCCTCGTACAGGTCCGATCGTTCGATCAGAACGTGCTGCGCGGCAAACGATCCCATCGAGTGGGCGAACAAGAACAGCGGCAGGTCCGGGTACTCGCTGAGCAACGATTCTCCGAGTTGCTCGATGTCGGCCCACAGCCCGGCGAACGCAGCGGCACCGAAATCGCCTGGAGTATCGACGATCGACTGGCCGTGACCGCGATGATCGGAGGCGACGACGTGGAATCCGGCGTCGTTCAGCGCGGCGGCGAAGCGGGCGTATCGGCTGCCGTGCTCGGCGAGTCCGTGCGCGATCTGTACGACGCCGCGAGCCGGATCGGCGGCCGTCGCCCAGGTGTAGATACTGATCTCGATGTCGTCCTGCTTGGATACGAACGACGAAGCGTTGGCCACGGTTACTCCTCGAAACGGCGATGGGGACGAAACTCGAACCTATCGGCTACGCCCGCAGTACCGGGTCGAATTGCCCGACGACGGGGAACGCGAAAGCTCCCCGGACATCGTGTCCGGGGAGCCATGCCAGCAGGATCTACTTCGCTGAGACGCGCACGAGCTTCTTGTTCACGAACTCGTCCATGCCCCACGGGCCCAGTTCGCGGCCGACGCCGGAGCGCTTGACTCCGCCGAACGGCAGACCTGGCAGCGTGGTGCCGTGTTCGTTGACGAACGCCATGCCCACTTCGAGCTGCTCGGCCACGTCGCGGGCCTTGTCGAGGTCAGCGCTCCACACCGAGCCGCTGAGACCGTATGCGGAGGAGTTCGCCAATTCGATTGCCTGCTGCGCGCTTTCGACCTTGTAGATGACGCCGGCCGGTCCGAACAGCTCTTCGCTGTAGGCGCGCATGTCCGGGGTGACGTCGGTCAGCAATGTCGGCTGTACGTAGGCACCCGGTCCGTCGATCTTTTTACCGCCGGTCAGCAGCGTTGCGCCCTTGGCGACGGCGTCGTCAATCTGCTCGATCAGCGTGTCGGCGGCGGTCTGCGACGACAGGGGTCCGAGGGTGGTCTTCGCGTCCAGCGGGTCGCCGGTCTGCACGGCTTCGAACGACGCGACGAGCTTGGTGACGAAGTCGTCGTAGACCTCCTCGGCGACCAGGATGCGCTTGGCGGCATTGCAGGCCTGGCCTGCGTTGGACAGCCGCGCCCGGGTAGCGGATTCGACGGTGGCGTCCATGTCGTCGGAGTCGAGCAGGATGAATACGTCCGATCCGCCGAGTTCTAGGACGACCTTCTTGAGGTTGCGTCCGGCCGTCTCGGCGACGGAGGTTCCGGCCCTCTCACTACCGGTGAGCGAGACGCCCTGGACGCGGGAGTCGGCGATCATGTCGGCGATCTGGTCGTTGGTCGCGAAGATGTTGATGTACGCGTCCTGGGGGAGTCCGGCCTGCTGGAAGATCTCCTCCATCAGCAGTGCCGACTGCGGGCAATTGGGTGCATGCTTGAGCAGAATCGTGTTGCCCACCATCAGGTTCGGGCCGGCGAACCGGGCAACCTGGTAGTACGGGAAGTTCCACGGCATGACGCCGACGAGAGCGCCCACCGGCTTACGCTGCAGCACAGTGTCTTCCGCGCCGGGTACGTCGAGCTTCTCGTCCTCGAGAAGCGACGGGCCGTGGTCGGCGTAGTAGCGGTAGATGTTCGACGACAGTTCCACCTCGCCCTGGGATTCGGTGAGGGGCTTGCCCATTTCGAGCGAGATCGTGCGGGCCAGTTCGTCGGAACGCTCGGTGTAGAGATCGGCGACCTTGTGCAGGATGTCGGCGCGATGCTTCGGTGAGGTCTTGCGCCATGTCTGGAAACCGGCGTGTGCATCGGCAAGTGCACGCTCGACGCCGGCACCGTCGAGAGTCTCGAATTCCTTCACAGTTGTGCCGTCGGCAGGATTGACAGTCTTGTAGGTCGTCATACCCCGCTCAACGGTCGGGAGGGTGTCATTATTCCGATTCGGGAAAATCGGATGCTCCGACGGTGGTCAAGGATGGGGCGGGGCGAAGTTGCGAAACCTCGTGGGCGTCCTACTGGTCGGTAACTTGGAACCCCAGGTGGAGTGATACCCCACTGCCCCCACAGTCGCGGGTTCGGAAGATTAAAGTCGATGGAGAACGCATCCAAAAGACGACGTTGAAACTGAGGCAAAGGCGAAACATGACAGCGAAGAAGCCGACCATCATTTACACACTGACCGACGAGGCGCCGATGCTGGCGACTCACGCGTTTCTTCCGGTCATACGTTCTTTCGCCAGTGCGGCTGAGATCAACGTCGAGTCGAGTGACATCTCCGTTGCCAACCGCATCCTCGCCGAGTTCCCCGATTACCTCAACGAAGACCAGCGAGTGACCGACAACCTCGCCGAGCTGGGCAAGCTGACGCAGCTGCCCGAGACCAACATCATCAAGCTGCCCAACATCAGTGCCTCGGTGCCGCAGTTGCTCGCGGCCATCAAGGAGCTGCAGGACAAGGGCTACGCGATCCCCGACTTCCCCGGCAACCCGAAGACCGACGAAGAGCGTGAGATCCGCGAGCGTTACACCAAGTGCCTGGGCAGTGCGGTCAATCCCGTTCTGCGTGAGGGTAATTCGGATCGGCGTGCCCCCAAGGCCGTCAAGGAATACGCCCGTAAGCACCCGCACAGCATGGGTGAGTGGTCCCCGGCATCGCGCACTCACGTTGCGCACATGCGGCACGGCGACTTCTACCACGGCGAGAAGTCGATGACCGTCGAGGGCGACCGCGAGGTCAAGATGGAGCTGCTGACCGAGGGCGGCGAGACCATCGTCCTTAAAGAGAAGGTGTCGCTCACCGACGGCGACGTCATCGACAGCATGTTCATGAGCAAGAAGGCGCTCATCGAGTTCTACGAAGAGCAGATGGAGGACGCCTACAAGACGGGCATCATGTTCTCCCTGCACGTGAAGGCCACGATGATGCGGGTATCGCACCCCATCGTGTTCGGTCACGCCGTCAAGGTCTTCTACAAGGACGCGTTCGCCAAGCACGGTGATCTGTTCGAGGAACTGGGCGTCAACGTCAACAACGGCCTGTCGGATCTGTACAGCAAGATCGAAGCACTCCCCAGCGCGCAGCGCGAAGAGATTATCGACGATCTGCACAAGTGCCACGAGACCCGTCCGGAACTGGCGATGGTCGATTCGGCCCGCGGCATCTCCAACTTCCACTCGCCCAGCGATGTCATCGTCGACGCCTCCATGCCCGCGATGATCCGCAGCGGCGGCAAGATGTGGGGCGCGGACGGCCGGCCGAAGGACACCAAGGCGGTCAGCCCGGAGTCGACCTTCTTCCGCATCTACCAGGAAATGATCAACTTCTGTAAGACCAACGGCCAGTTCGATCCGACGACGATGGGCACCGTTCCCAACGTCGGCCTGATGGCGCAGAAGGCCGAGGAGTACGGCTCGCACGACAAGACGTTCGAGGTTCCTGCCGGCGGCGTCGCCAACATCACCGACCTGGCGACGGGCGAAGTTCTGCTGACCCAGGACGTCGAAGAGGGCGACATCTGGCGCCTGTGCATCGTCAAGGATGGGCCGATCCGCGACTGGGTTGCGTTGGCAGTGCGCCGCACCCGCGAGTCCGGCATGCCGGTCGTCTTCTGGCTCGACCCGTACCGCCCGCACGAGAACGAGCTGATCGGCAAGGTGCGCAAGTACCTGAAGGATCACGAAACCGAGGGCCTCGACATTCAGATCATGTCGCAGGTTCGTGCGATCCGCTACACGATGGAACGTCTCATCCGCGGGCTCGACACCATCTCCGCGACCGGCAACATCCTGCGTGACTACCTCACCGACCTGTTCCCGATCCTCGAACTCGGCACCAGCGCCAAGATGCTCTCCATCGTTCCGCTGATGGCCGGCGGTGGGTTGTACGAGACGGGTGCTGGCGGTTCGGCCCCCAAGCACGTCAAGCAGCTCATCGAGGAGAATCACCTCCGATGGGATTCGCTGGGTGAATTCCTGGCTCTCGCAGTCAGCCTCGAGGACCTGGGAACCAAGACCGGTGACGTCAAGGCGACCATCCTCGCCAACGCACTCGACTCGGCCACCGGCAAGCTGCTCGAGAACAGCAAGGGGCCGTCGCGCTCGACCGGTGAACTCGACAACCGTGGCAGCCAGTTCTACCTCGCCCTCTACTGGGCACAGGAACTGGCCGAGCAGACCGAGGACACCGAGCTGGCCAAGCACTTCGCCGCACTCGCGAAGACGCTCTCGGAAAACGAAGAGAAAATCGTCGGCGAGCTCAACGCGGTACAGGGCAACCCGGTCGACATCGGTGGTTACTACTACCCGGACCCCGAAGCCACCGCCGCAGTGATGCGTCCGTCCTCGACGTTCAACGAGGCACTGGAGTCTGCGAAGCAGTAGTTCTTTCTGCCTGCTTCACCCCCCTTTGAAATGAATGGCCCATTCACGCGCTCAGACGTTGTGAAGGGGCCATTCATTCGTTGAGGTGCAACAACTCTCGGGCTCCGGTAGCCGTCAACCGTCCGCGGTCTACAGTCCGCCCCTTGGTTGGGATTGCACGCCCGCGACGGATCAATGTGACTTTCACGCGCTCAGACGTACTGAATGGCCCATTCATCCCGTCTGGGGCGGCACCAGAACGCTGAGAAACGCCGAACAGCTTGCACTTTGGCGTCGTCCGGGCAACTGGACGACGGAGATGGTCCTGTGGATCGTTGGCTCGATCGGCATGTAGACCAGGTTTGCGAACGACATCATCGGTACCACCAGTTCGGGGACAACTGTGACGCCCAGTCCCGCGGCGGTCAGTCCGGCCACCGCAGCGACGTTGTGTGCCTGAACCGATGGCCCGACGTCGACTCCCGCGCTTTCCAGCGCGAGCCGCACATGTGACTCGATGCTGGATTCGGGGCCGAACGAGATGAACGACTCGCCGGCCAGGTCGGTCCACGACAACGAAGTTCGTTGCGCAAGAGGGTGATTGGTGGGTAGGGCGCAGACGAATGCGTCGGTGCTGATCGTCGTGCGTTCCAGGTCGTTTGCCCGACCCGACGCGGCGACCACTGCGAAATCGACCGAGCCGTCTCGAACCGATGCTACGACGCCGTCACGCAGGCCGTCTTTGACGTGTACCGAGACGTCGGGATGGTTGCGCCGAAACTCCACGATGTACGGGGGCAGGAATATCGCCGCGATCGACGGTAGGCATGCGATCGTGACGGTGCCGCGTTCTCCGGAAACGAATCGTGCGATCTGTTCGAGTCCGTCGTCGAACTCCAGCAGTATTCGACGCCCATATGCGGCCACTTCGAGCCCGTCACCCGTCGGATCGACACTTCGGGTTGTGCGTACGAACAGTCGGACGCCCAGGCGTCGCTCGGCTTCAGCGACGGTACGGCTGAGGTTGGGCTGAGACACGCCCAGTGCCGCGGCAGCGGACGTGAAGCTCTGAAGATCTGCCAGTGCGACAACCGCGCGCATATGCGCGATGCCGATGTTTATGCCCACGACGCATGAATCTATACCCAACTGATGTTGGACTGCGTAAGTGATCTCCACAACACTCGTCATATTCGATGAAGGAGATCACATGCTGTCACTGCTCGGCTTCGGGACGATTGCCATCATCCTGCTGCTGTTGTTCACCCAACGTGTCGCGGCCATCGTTGCGCTTGCGGGTGTCCCACTCGCCGCGGCGTTCCTGGCCGGCAACTCGCCGTCCGAGGTGGCAGGGTTCGTCAAGGATGGGCTCGGCGGGGTCGTCGGCGTCGCAGCCATGTTCCTGTTCGCGATCGTCTTCTTCGGGATCATGCGCGACGCAGGTCTGTTCGATCCCCTCATCGCGCGCATCGTGAAGTGGGCAGGCAGCGCACCGCCGACTGTCGCCGTGGCTACGACGGCTCTCGCGTTGGTCGCCCATCTCGACGGGGCAGGCGCGGTCACGTTCCTCATCGCCGTTCCCGCGATGCTGCCGATCTACGAGCGCCTCGGGATGAGCCGGCTGGTGCTGGCCACGTGTGTCGGACTGGGTGCGGGCGTGATGAACCTCGTTCCCTGGGGCGGCCCGACGGCGCGAGCGGCAGCAACATTGGGCGTCGACGCCAACGAGCTGTGGGTGCCGCTGATTCCCGCGCAGATCGCTGGTGTGGTGTTCGCGTTGGCCATCGCGTACTACCTCGGACGCCGAGAGCGGACGCGGTTGGCGAAGGTCGCAGCAGGTGATGTCAAGGCCGAGGTGGAGGAATCGACGGCACGCGTCGGGCAGCGAATCCCCGTACCCGCTAGCGGCGGAACCAACGAGCCGGCCTCAGTCGGGTCGGGCGGTGACGAGACCCCAGAAGAGCCCGACAGGCCTGACGAGCCCAGCCTGCTACGTCCGAAGCTGTTCTGGGTCAACGTCGTTCTCGTCGTCGCGACACTTGCCGCACTGATCGCGGCCGTCGCGCCTCCGGAGACCTGCTTCATCATCGCGACCATCGTTGCGCTCCTGATCAATTACCCGGGCATGAAGGCACAGTCCGCCCGTATCGAAGCGCATGCAGTCGGCGCGATGCTGATGGTGGGCACGCTGCTCGCCGCCGGTGTTCTGCTCGGTGTGCTCGACGGCAGCGGCATGATCGAATCGATGGCCGTCAGCGCCGCCAACGTGATTCCGGACTGGATGGCACCAGCACTTCCGCTCATCGTCGGGGTGTTCGCGGTACCGATGAGTCTGATCTTCGGCCCGGACGCGTACTACTTCGGTGTGCTGCCGGTACTCATCGAGGTCGGCGACCAATTCGGCATCAGCGCAATCCATCTCGCTCAGGCATCGATCATCGGTGAGGAGACCGTCGGCTTCCCGATCAGTCCGATGACGGGCGCGTTCTACCTTCTCGTCGGATTGGCCAAGGTCGATATCGGCAGGCACATCCGTCATACCCTGGGGTGGGCGTGGCTCGTCAGCCTCGGCATGCTCGGAGTCGCTTTCGCGACGGGCGTCATCCCGGTGTGGGTCTCATGAGGGCCCGCGAAACTGTCCGATTGGGTGCCGGTGCGGGGTTTGCCGGCGATCGCATCGACCCCGCGCAGATCTTGGCCGAGCGAGGCGAGCTCGACTATCTGATCTTCGAGTGCCTCGGAGAGCGGACGGTTGCGACCGGGCAGGCCCGAAGATTGCTCGATCCCACGACGGGCTACGACCCGCTCCTGGCAGCGCGCATGCGCGCAGTACTCGGCTCGACCACTGAGCAGGGCATCACCGTCGTCACCAACTCCGGAGCCGCGAATCCTGTTGCGGCAGCCGCGGTCGTCGCGCAGGTGGCGGAGCAGGTGTGCTCGCGTTCGGTGCGCATCGCTGCTGTCACCGGCGACGACGTGCTCGACGCGGTACGTCGCATCGATCCGGTGGTGTGGGAGACCGGCCGCCCGCTGTCGGAGCATTCCGAGGAACTGGTGTCGGCCAACGCCTATATCGGGGCCGACGCGGTACTGCCCGCACTCGACGTCGGTGCCGACGTGATCGTCACCGGCCGTCTTGCCGATCCAGCGCTGTATCTCGCGCCGCTGATGCACGAGTTCGGTTGGGCGGGGCAGGATTGGGAGACGCTCGGTGCTGGGACGGCCGTCGGGCATCTACTCGAATGCGCGGGCCAACTGACCGGTGGCTACTTCGCCGACCCGGTCACCAAGCCTGTGCAGGGTCTGGCAAATCTGGGTTTTCCGTTCGGGGACGTACGGGCCGACGGCACAGCCGAATTCGGCAAAGTCGACGGCACCGGCGGGGAGCTGACGCGGCGAACGTGCGCCGAGCAGCTGCTCTACGAGGTAGGCGATCCCGCCAGATACTTGACGCCGGACGTGACCGCCGATTTCACCGGAGTTGCGTTCCAGACAGTCGGGCCTGACCGGGTGGCGGTGTGCGGGGCGACGGGCGGCACACGGCCAGAGGAGTTGAAGGTGACCCTCGGATTCCGCGGCGGTTGGCTCGGGGAAGGGCAGATCAGCTACGCCGGGCCACGCGCCCTGCAACGCGCGCAGCTCGCGGGAGCGATTGTGCAGCAACGACTGTGGGAGGTACACGGTATTTTAGCGGAGAACGTGGGTATCGAGTACATCGGCGCGGGCGCTGCATTCCGCGGACTTTTGGCCCCGACCGATGTCCCCGAAGTGCGACTGCGCGTGACCGCGAAGGTGCCCGACGCGGAGACCGCGGCACTCGTGGGGTGGGAAGTCGAAAGTCTGTACACCAACGGCCCGGCCGGTGGCGGCGGTGCGCGCAGCAGCAGCACCGAGGTGCTCGCCATCAGATCGTGTTTGATTCCACGTGCACAGGTGACGACCGCCGTACACATCACGGAGGTGACGGTATGAGAACTGTCGACGATCTCGCCGACGTGCGAACCGGGGACAAGGGCGACACCCTCATTCTTGCGGTGTTCCCGCGAACCGATGAGGACTACGAGTTACTCTCCGGCGCACTGACTGTCGATGCCGTTGCCGGGCATTTCGCACCGCTGGTCACCGGAGCCGTGCGTCGCACCGAAATGCCCTTGGTCTCGGGATTGGTGTTCGAGCTGCCCGGCGTGCTCGGCGGGGGAGTGACAGGTAGCCCCGTTCTCGACGGACATGGCAAGTGTCTGAGCTACCACCTGCTGAGCATGGCTGTGGGCGAGCAGATCTAATCGAGCTGCTTGACCTCGGAGTTGGGCAACACCGGTAGCGCAACCGGATACAACTGAAAGGTCCCGCTCATTCCCTTGAGTTCGACGTCGCGGGGCGTCCCGAGGTTCAGGTCATGCACCGCACCGATGGCGTTGCGCACCGGTTCGCTGACCAGAATTTCGCCGCCCTCGGCCTGTCCCGCAACTCGTGCTGCCATGGCCACGTTGAGTCCGAAGATGTCGTCTCCGCGTCGCACCGAACTGCCGACGTGCACGCCCATGCGTACGCGGATGCGGTCCCATCGATCAGGGTTCTTCATCAGGGCTTCTTGCACTTTCACCCCGCAGCGCACGGCCCCCGCGGGATCGGAGAATGCAAGCATGTACCCGTCGCCCTGGCTTTTCACCACATGGCCGCCGTGATCGGCGACGTGCTTGCAGATCAGCTTGTTGTGCTTTTCGAGCAGCTTCACCCAGCCGCGGTCGCCCAGCTCCTCGTTGCGCGCGGTGGATCCTTCGATGTCGGAGAACATCACCACGATGTCGCCGTCCGCCGTCATGCGTGCCAGATCGGGGCGTTCCACCTTGGCCCAGCCCGCGAGGTCCTCGACGGAGTTGCGAACCGTGGCGCCGAAGCCCTTGTTGATGAGTAGGTCCGTGGTGTGGAAGGCAGTTCTGATGGCGAAGGGCACCAGGCCGCGTCGCTTACGGCGCTGCTGTGTTTCTGCGAGAGCCTGGTCGAGTGCGCGGCGGGTGTGCTTCAGCTTGCGACGCGACACTATCAACACGACACCGAGCGCAACGATGGCGGCGAGCTCTACTCCGGCAACTATCCACAGGATCACGTCGCTCATCCTTGCCTGTCCAACGCCTCTGCGGGCGCACAACCGACCGCGAATTGCCGTCGATAGGCCGTCGGTGTCACCGCGAATGCCGAACGGAAGTTCTGGCGCAACGTGACAGCGCTGCCAAATCCGCACAGTGCGGCAATGTTCTCGATACTGCGATCGGTCGTTTCCAGTAGGTTCCGAGCTTCCTCCAACCGTTTGATCAACACCCACCGAGCCGGGGTGGATCCCGTCTCGAACTGAAACTGACGGATGAAGCTGCGTCGGCTCATGCGGGCATGATCGGCCAGTCGCTCGATGGGCAACGACTCGTCCAGTCGCTCGAGTGCCCAGCTCTGGACGTCGGCGATCGCGGTACCGCCTGATGCCTCGATGACCGGCCGTTCGATGTATTGAGCCTGACCACCGTCGCGATGGGGTGCGACCACCAGACTGCGGGCCACCCGCGTCGCGGCAGCCGAACCGAGGTGCTTGCGCACGATGTGCAGGCAGGAATCTATCGACGATGCCGTTCCCGCGGAGGTCATCACGTCTCCGTGGTCGATGTAGAGGACCGACTCGTCGACGCCGGCGTGTGCATTTCGCTCCCGCAGTTCGGTCATCTTGGTCCAGTGCGTGACGGCGGGGCGGCCGGCCAGCAAACCGGTGTCTGCGACGGCGAACGAACCGAGGCACAAACCCGCGATCGCTGTGCCTCGGGCATGAGCTCCGCGGAGAGCGTCGGAGAAATCAGTGCCTATGCGCGGCAACGACTCCGGCCACGACGTCACGATGACGATGTCGGCCCAGTCGACGGTGCTGGGACCCGCGATCTCGCCGATGGGAAACCCTTCCTCGGTGCGGATCGAGCCTGGTTCGTCGGACCACACTCGCGTCTCCCAATCCGAGGCGAGTCCGAGGCGATTCACCTCGCCGAACACCATCAACGGCGCGGCGAGGTGAAACATCGTGATGCCGTCGAACACATAGAGCGCTATTCGCATGGTTGGCTCCGATCCAGAACGTTGGCGCAAATCAATCGAAAGTATGCATCCGTGCCACTCGTGGACGCAAGGTCGATGACGAACGATGGGTATCGACCGAGAACGCCGGCTACAAGGAGAACACCCATGACCGCACCACGCAGAGCCCTCATCGTCATCGACGTCCAGCAGGAGTACTTCGAGGGAGTGCTGAAGATCCAGTACCCGCCGCGCGACGAGTCGTTGGCCAATATCGTCCGCGCCATCGAAGCCGCTGCGGCGCAAGACCTGCCCGTCGCGATCGTTCAGCACGAAATGCCCGAAGGTTCGCCCGCTTTCGTCAAGGGCACCCCGACCTACGAGCTGCATCCCGACATTCAGGCCGTCGTGCAGCCCTCCTTCGAGCGAGTCGAGAAGCAGTACAGCAGCGTCTTCGCTGGAACCGGTGTCGCGAAGTGGTTGCAGAGCAACAACATCGACACCGTCACGATCGTCGGCTACATGACGAACAACTGCGACCTTGCCTCCAGCGCCGACGCCGAAGCGCTGGACCTGACCGTCGAGATCCTGTCCGACGCCACCGGAGCGATCAACCTCTCCAACGAGGCGGGCACCGTCTCGGCCGAGCAACTGCACAAGGCACTGATGGTGCTCTACCAGTCGAACTTCGCGGCAGTGGCGTCCACCGACCAGTGGGTCGACGCCGTCAAGAACGGAAACGAGCTGACCGCAAACAATCTGGTGGTCTCGGCAGCGCAGGGCAACGACGCGGTTGCCTAAGTCGTAATTACGATGGCGACGGTGACGGCACGGGCAATTACGGACCAGACGCTCGGTGCGTGGGTGATCAAGTGCAATCCGCACAAGACCGATCTCGCGCCGATGATCGAAGCCGGACGTGCGCACGAGAACTGGTGCGTCGCCGACAACTACCGAACGCGTTTGATGAAACCCGGGCAACCCGTGCTGTTCTGGGTCAGTAGCCACCCGCGACGCGGGATCTGGGGTGCGGGCCGATTGACCGGCACCCCAGTACCCGGTCCGCAGTGGAAGATCTCGACGGACATCATGCTGTTCGACGAGCCGATTCTTGCGTCGGACATCCAGTGCATCGAGGAGTTGTCGATGCTCGAGGTGTTCCGATCGCCTCAGCAGGCCAACCCCTCCTGGGTCGACGCGTCCGCATGGGCAGTGATCCGGCAGATGTTGCCTCTCGAATGATGTGATGGCGGGATGACATCGGAAGACGAGCCGGCACTTCACGGAATGCTAGATGTCGGGGACGGGCAACGCATCTACTGGGAGCAATGGGGCCCGTCCGACGGCGTCCCAGCGGTCTACTTGCACGGTGGGCCAGGCGGGACCTTGAACTCCAGTCAGTTTCGACGACACTTCGATCTGTCTCGTGTTCGCGCAGTCGGGTTCGAGCAGCGTGGGTGCGGCCGTTCTACACCACATGCATCCGATCCCTCGACGTCGTTGACTACCAACACCACTGATCATCTGATCGCCGACATCGAGGCCTTGCGTGAGCACCTGGGCGTCGAGGCGTGGATCGTCAACGGCGCATCCTGGGGTTCGACTCTCGCTCTGGCCTACGCTCTCGCACATCCGACAAGGGTTCTCGGCATCGTCCTCGTCTCTGTCACGACGACCAGCCGCGCGGAGGTCGACTGGATCACCGAAGGAGTCGGTGCGGTCTTCCCGGAAGCGTGGGATCGCTTCGCTAGCTTCGCGGAGCAGTCGGGCGTCGGCTATCGACTAGGTGAGAGTCGCATAGTCGACGCGTACGACCGTCTGTTCAACTCACCTGATGTGCAATTGCGGGACAGTGCATCTCGGGAGTGGGCGCTGTGGGAGGACGTGCACATCTCGATCGGTACCAATGGTGCTCGGCGTAATCCGCGCTGGGACGACGACCGGTTCCGGCTGGCCTTCGCGCGGCTGACCGCGCATTACTGGTCGCACGACGGGTTCTGTAATCCGCCCTTGCTTGCACGTGCCGACGGTCTGGTGGACATCCCAGGAGTCCTGATCCACGGCCGAAAGGACATCTCAGGGCCGGCAGTCACACCGTGGCTTCTGCATCGACGTTGGCCCGGGTCGACACTGATCATCGATGAGGGCGACGGGCATGGGGGAATGTCGATGGCGGCGCGCTGGGACGCTGCGAACGAGGAATTAATCAACCGGGCCCTGCAGAGGCCGAATGGTGCATGATCGTGAGGTGACTTCTTTCCCGATTGCCGACTTGACTCCCGACGAACTGCTGACCACGACGCGCACCGTCCGCAAGCGTCTCGACCTGACGCGGCCGGTTCCGATGGAACTGATCAAGGAATGTCTCGAGATCGCGCTGCAGGCCCCTTCTGGGTCGAACAAGCAGGGTTGGCAGTGGATCGTCGTCACCGATCCCGATCTTCGCGCCCGGATCGGCGCGATCTACGGCGAGCTGTTCGCCGCGTATCAGGCGTCGAAGCATTCCGCGTCGGCTTTGTTTGCGGACGATCCGGAACGCGCCTCGGTGCAGAAGCGAGTCGGCGACAGCGCGGGATGGCTCGGCGAGCACATGGGTGAAGTTCCGGTACTGCTGATCCCGTGCATCCAAGCAGGTAAGACGCTCCCGGCGGGAAATCAGGCCGGTCTGTGGGGCTCACTGCTGCCTGCGGTGTGGAACTACGCCCTGGCTGCACGGGCACGTGGCCTCGGAACGGCTTGGACCACAATTCATCTCGCCCGCGAGGCGGAGATCTCCGAGCTTCTCGGCATCCCCGAAGACTTCCATCAGGGCGCGTTGATTCCGACGGCGTACTACACGGGTGAGACGTTCAAGGTCGCGCCGCGGGATCCCATCGAGACGGTGCTGCACGTCGATCGCTGGTAGTCGGATCGGTTACGTGCGCAGGAACGCAACCACCGCCATCACCCGTCGACTCATACCGGTGGAGTTCGCCAATCCGAGTTTGTCGAACACCGCGTTGATGTGTTTCTCGACCGAGCTCACCGAAATGTACAGATCAACGGCAATTCTGGCGTTCGTGAGACCTTGCGCCATCAGCTCGAGCACATCGCGCTCGCGCGGAGTGAGTCGTTCGAGGGGATTCGACCGGGTGGTGCGAGAGAGCAACTGGCGCACCACCTCCGGGTCGAAGGCAGTCCCTCCGTCGGCCACCCTGTCGAGGGCGTCCAGGAACTCGTCGACCTGCGCGACTCGGTCCTTCAGCAGGTATCCGACCTTGCCCCCTGATCCACTGATCAGCTCTGCTGCGTAACGGTTTTCGACGTACTGGGAGAGCACGAGTACTGCCACCTCCGGCCATCGACCGCGGATGGTCAGTGCCGCCCGCAAGCCCTCGTCGCTGTGACCTGGAGGCATACGGACGTCGGTGACAACGATGTCGGGACGATCCAGTTCCACAGCAACCAAAAGCGCGTCGGCGTCGCCCACAGACGCGATCACGTCGTGGCCTTCGTCGACGAGCAGACGCACCAGACCCTCGCGCAGCAACGTCGAGTCCTCAGCGACGATCACGCGCATGGGACGCTCGCAGTCACGATGGTCGGGCCGCCGACCGGGCTGTCCACGGTGAGGGTGCCATCCATCGCTGCGACGCGGCGGGCCAGTCCGGACAATCCGGTGCCGGACGGATCGGCACCGCCGCCCCCGTCGTCGGTGATGGTTGCCAGTACGCGATCGAACTTCTGCCGAGTGACGTTGACCTCCAGCGATGTCGGGGAGGCATGTTTGGCTGCGTTGGTCACCGCCTCCGAGATGACGAAGTAGACGACTGTTTCCACAGCGGGGCGCAACCTCTGCGTCAGTTCGTACGAGAGTCGGACGGGCACACCGGACCGCTCGGCCAGTGCTTCGAGAGCTGCGCGCAGGCCGTCCTTGTCGAGCGCGATCGGATAGACCCGGTTGGCAACCTCGCGCAGCTCATCGATTGCTCCCTGCGAGGCGACCTGGGCTTGGCCGAGGAGTTCGTGCACCTTCGCAGGATCGTCCGCTCGGCGCGCCCGGCCGACCAGCATCCCGAGGGCAACCAAATGTTGCTGCACTCCGTCGTGCAGGTCGCGCTCGATGCGACGGCGTTCGTCGTCGATGGCGTCGACCACGTGATCGCGGCTGCTCGTCAGCTCGGCCACCCGCTGTTGCAACAGTCGCTCGGACTGCCGTCCGAGCACGTGAACGGCAAACCAGCGGTCCAACGATCCCACCCCTGCGACGCCGACAGCGGCGACGAAGACCAACAGGATTCCGGGCAGCGCGGCCATCGCGACGAGTCCGCCGTCAACGCGGTCGGACTCTTCGATCAGGCCCCAGTCGCCGCTGAATATCCATGCCGAGACCATCGAGCCCGCGACGACGAGGCACAGTGTCAGCAGGAGAACCACGCCGAGCCCGAGTATTCCGATCGTCCATCGCAGACCGAGATACATGCGGCAGCGTAGAGGGGTCAGCGCGTCCGTCCGCAGCGCGCCGTGGAATCGGCCGATGCGTCGAATCTCGAACTCCGAGAACGACAATGCGATGGCGTCTACTGCCCTCTGCACAGGCCCTCGCCGACCGAGGACGCGCGCCAGAACGAGGGCGAGTGACGTCACCACAGAGAACAGCAGCGCTGCTACCGCGGTGGTGCTACCGAGCAGAACTCCGGACAGTGCCGTGAGCCAACGCCGCAGCAGTGAGCCGATCGACGCTCGATCCGCCTGCCCGGTTGGGTACACGCCACGGTTAGCCAGCACTCCAGCAGCGTAGCCGCACAAATGCCCGCTGATACTGCGGTAAACCACAGGATTTCCATGCGGTTTGCCCCGCGAGAGGCGACGGCTTTCCTCGATGCCCCGCATTCACGGAGTTCGTAGCGTTTTCAGCGTCCTTCACGACAGGAAACACCGACGAACAGGGGAATTGTCATGTCCGACATATTGATTACCGCAGCAGCAGAAACCGAGACTCTCGACGGGCTGGCAGGCTGGGCGGTGGGAGTCATGGATGCACTCGGTGGCCCCGGCGCGGCCGTGGTCGTCGGTGCCGACAATCTGTTTCCGCCGATTCCGAGCGAGCTCGTTCTCCCACTTGCCGGGTTCTCGGCCAGTCAGGGAGTGTTCTCCTTCGGTGCCGCGCTCTTCTGGACGACTCTCGGCTCGGTGCTGGGCGCGGTGATCGTCTACGCGGTGGGTGCAATCATCGGACGCGAGCGCACGCGGGCATTGGTAGCGCGCATTCCACTGATCAAGGCCAGCGACTTCGACCGCTCGGAGGCGTGGTTCACCAGGCATGGCTCGAAAGCAGTGCTGCTCGGCCGAATGATCCCGCTCTTTCGTAGCTTCATCTCCTTGCCGGCCGGGATCGAGCGGATGGGAATGGCGAAGTTCCTGCTACTCACCACGATCGGCAGTCTGATCTGGAACACCATTTTCGTCACCGCGGGATATCAGCTGGGCGAGAACTGGCACCTGGTCGACGCGTATGCGGAAATCCTGCAGAAGATCGTCGTCGTGACGGTGGCCATTGCTGCCGTAGTCTTCGTTGCCCTGCGGTTGCGGTCTCGCCGCCAGGCCGCCCTGTAGGAACGACGGCCCGGCGACCTGACCTGCACTTACCGGGGCAGTCCCGACTTGTACTGCAAGGCGTAGGCGAGTTTGCCGGGCTTGGCGTCCGAGAAGGGTGCCGAGAGCTTACCGAATTCACCCTTGGTGGCTGCTTTTCCGTCGTTCCACGCGTCCAGGGCACCGAGTTCCGCTGCGGTGCGGCCACTGTCGATCACAGCGTCTTTCGGGGCCGCGACCTGAGCGCGCGAGACCGCGTCGACCGTGCTGAGGTAGCTCGCCAGGTTGTTGCTGTCCCAACCGCTGATGTCCACCGCTCCGGAGTCGCGAACCCATGCACCCCAATAGAATTCCTGGAAGGGGATGGTGCCGGGGGTGAAGCCGATATCGCGAGCGAAGTACATCAGGCTCCGGTACTTGTCGTTCTGGAAACTCGCAAGACCTACTCCTGACGGAAGCTGCTCCACCGGAACCTCGTTGCCGTCGACGTCGTAGTTCCACACCCACTTTTCGGCTTTCATTCGGGCCCAGAAGTCGGCGGTGCTCAGGTCACTGAGATTTGCGACCACCCGCAGACGAAGGTGCAGATTCGGTCCACCGTCGGCCATTTCGTAGAACGAGGTCAGCGTGTGGTGTCCGTCGGTCAGGTAGGGCACGCCGCCCGGCCCGATGACAACGGTCTTCATGGGCGCGATGGTGTCGGGCGTTTCCTGGCCGACGGGGACAGTGCAGGTGAACGACGACGGATTGTCCAGCCGCGCATCGGGCGTTGCCGAGGCGGCCTCTTCCTGGCCGTTGGCCTCGCACCAGTCGTCGAACTTCTTGTTGATCTCGTCTTTGCCGAGCGTGTAGCGACCGAGCTTGTAGTACACCTCGTCGTACCCGAGCGAGGGTTGCGTCGCTCGCACATCACCGATCGGCAGATCGAGAAGCTCACCCGCTTCGGCACATTGGTAGCCGAGGCCAGATGACGATCCGCTGGGGAGCAGTTCCGCAACCTGGCACAGCGGCGACGCGGTCCGTGCCGGCGCAGCGGTAGCGACACTGCCCATCGACGTGGATACGACGGAGACCAGCGCGAGCGTGCCCAGCAAGGCTGCTCTACGAATTGTGCGCATTCGTGAAACTCCCAGGAGTCGAGAAGTGAAGTTTCCCGAGACTGTCGCACTCCGGTCACCGGCCGGTGGCGAGGAACCGAACGAGAGGTGGTCGCGAGGTGAACGCGCCACGTCGGTCAGCGATCCTCGCGCAACATCGCGTATACGAGGGTGTCGGTCCATTCGCCCTTGCACCACCAGTTCGCTCGGAAATGCGCTTCCTGACGCATCCCGACCCGGGCGGCCAACCGTGCAGAGGCGTCGTTACGTCCGTCCATCTGTGCGCTGATTCGGTGGATTTGGGGTAGCGAGAACACGTGGTCGATCAAACCGTTCACCGCCTCGGTGGCGTAGCCGCGACCGGATACGGCCGGGTCGAACGTCCAGCCGAGTTCGACGAGAGCCGGGGAACCGTCCACCAACCATGCCTCGACATTGCCCACCACCGTCCCCTCGTGTTCGACGACCATGGCGAGCGCCTGGGTGTTCAATCCGGATCGCTTCATCCGTTTGCTGACGGCTGCAACAGCATCGGACTGTGTCCACGCCTTGTGGAGCAAGTAGCGGCAGACTTCCGGGTCGCTGTAGTACGCGAGAATCCGGTCTGCGTCGTCGGGTTCGTACAGACGCAGCGTCAGGCGTTCGGTGTGAATGGGCTCGACGGTCATGACGACCATTCTGCCCGACCTGGATTCACGCTGATTCGAACCCTGTTCTCGATCCGGATCGTGACGGATGGTGGTGATTCGAAGTTGATCGTCATCAAGTGGAAGGCACGTGAACATGGTCGTCACGTCGTACGCCCCACCCGCTGGGCCCGTGCACCTGCGTGTCAGCGACACCGACCCTGCGCCCGCGTCACCGAAACAATCGGTGTGGCAGCGGTACAGGTGGACCGTCCTACGCTTTCTCTCGCCCGTCGCACTGCTGATCCTGTGGCAGATCGCCAGCGCTGCAGGAGTTCTCTCCGAGCGTGTGCTTCCCGCACCGTCGTTGATTTTCGACGCGGGACTGGAGTTGCTGCGCACCGGTGAATTGGCCGAGGCCCTTGCCATTTCCGGTACCCGGGTCGTCCAGGGACTCGTGTTGGGCGGGCTGATCGGCGTGGCGCTCGGTGCGCTGGTCGGGCTGTCCAAGCTCGCCGAGGCGACGGTCGATCCGCCGCTGCAGATGCTGCGCGCAATTCCGCACCTCGGCCTGATCCCGCTGTTCATTCTGTGGTTCGGGATCGGCGAGACTCCCAAGATCCTGTTGGTCGCCCTGGGTGTCGCATTTCCCCTGTACCTGAACACGTTCTCGGCGATACGCCAGATCGATCGTGATTTCCTCGACACCGCCGTCGTACTCGGTTTCTCGTGGCGTCAGCGGTTCACCACGATCATCCTGCCGAGTATCGCTCCACAACTGTTGGTGGGGCTTCGGCAGTCGTTGGCCATCGCGTGGCTGTCGTTGATCGTGGCAGAGCAGATCAACGCCGAATCCGGTCTCGGATACGTCATCAACAATGCACGAGATTTCCTGCGGTTGGACACCATCATCTTCGGACTTGTCATCTACGCCCTGATGGGAATCTCCACCGACGGCATCGTCCGGATTCTCGAAAAGCGCGCCCTGCGATACCGATTGGATGCTTGATTCATGACAACGACGACGACGTCCGTCGCCACCCTGCACGGGATCGACAAGTTCTACGGATCCAGCCACGTATTGAAGGGCGTCGACCTGTCCATCGAGCGGGGCGAGATCGTCTCGTTGGTCGGACGATCCGGTTCCGGAAAGTCGACGATCCTGCGCGTCCTGGCCGGCCTGTCGACGGATCACACTGGAGAGCGGCACGTCGCAGGGAATCCGGCGGTGGCCTTCCAGGAACCCCGCCTGTTTCCGTGGCGGACGGTGCGTCAGAACGTGTCCTACGGTCTGAACACCGCAGGCGTGACGGGTAACGACGCGTTGGTCGCCGCGGACGCCACCCTCGAGGAGGTCGGTCTCGCCGAGAAGCGGGACGCGTGGCCGCTCACGCTGTCCGGTGGCCAAGCCCAGCGCGCTGCCCTGGCGCGGGCGTTGGTGGGGGAGCCCGAACTGCTGCTGCTCGACGAACCGTTCGGCGCGCTCGACGCCCTCACTCGGCTGACCATGCAGTCGCTTTTGCTCGATCTGTGGGGACGGCACGGCTTCGGCATCCTACTGGTCACCCATGATGTCGACGAGGCAATTGCGTTGGGGGACAGGGTAGTGGTGCTCGAGAACGGCGAGATCTCGGACACGGTGACAGTCGACCTGCCTCGTCCCCGCGACCGGGGAACACCCGGCTTCTCTCGGATTCGCCATCACCTGCTCGGAGCTCTCGGAGTTCACTGACCGGTCAATTCGGCACCTGAAAAGGATCTTTCACCCATGTCGCCACACGCTCGTCCCCGTTCTCTGCGCGCACTCGGTGTGCTCGCCGCCCTGTCTCTGGCGGTCGCCGGCCTTACAGGTTGCGTCTCCCGTGGCAGCGACACCGCGACCACCGAAGCCCCGGAACTCGTTTCGAACGACCAGCTCGCAACGGTCACCCTCGACGTCGGTGACCAGAAGGGCGGCACCGAAGCGCTGCTACGTGCGTCAGGGGAGCTCGACTCCGCTCCCTACGATGTCGCGTTCTCCACCTTCACTTCCGGTCCACCTCAGGTGGAGGCGGCTACGGCCGGGCAGATCGATTTCGCGGTCACGGGCAACACGCCGCCGGTCTTCGGCGTCGCGGCCAACGCGCGCATCAAGGTTGTCTCCGCCTACACCAACGACGCGAGTGGCGATCAGATTCTGGTGCCTGCAGATTCGACTCTCACGTCGTTCGCAGACCTGCGCGGCAAGAAGATCGCAGTGGGTAAGGGGAGTTCCGCGCACGGCCATGTGCTGCTGCAGTTACAGAAGGCCGGCTTGAGCACCGACGACGTTCAGTTGGTGTTCCTTCAGCCCGCTGATGCGTTGACGGCATTCACCTCGGGTGAGGTCGATGCCTGGGCAATCTGGGATCCGTTCACCGCGATCGCGCAGGTCCAGAATGGCTCCAAAACACTGACAACCGCTGAGGGTGTCGCCAACGGTTATGGCTTCGGTATCGCCTCGCAGCAAGCACTGGACGATCCGGCGACCAATACCGCCCTGCAGGACTTCGTCGTTCGCCTGGCCAAAGCCTCCGCCTGGGCCGAGAAGAATCCGGCCGAGTGGGCGGCGGCGTACTCAGCAGCAGTCGGCATCGACCCGGCAGCAGGCGAATTGGCGCAAGGACGAAGTCAGCGACCGGCAATTGCGTTGGACGACAAAGTGGTCGAGTCGGAGCAGACACTGTTCGATGTCTTCGTCGACAGCGGCAGCATCCCCGGTGGCAACCAGTTCGAGGACTTTGTCGACACCCGCTACAACGACGCCATCGCCGACGCCACCGCATCCACCAACTGATCACGTAGGAGTTCACCCGTGACCGCACGTATCTTCTGGTTTCTTCCCACCGCAGGCGACGGCCGCTCCATCGTCGGCGCGTCCCATGCCTCCGGAAATCTCCGTGAACCTGCCGGGTTTCGTCGTCCGTCGTTGCGCTACCTCACCGAGGTTGCTCAGGCCGCGGATCGACTCGGCTACGAGGGGGTGCTGACTCCCACTGGAACATGGTGCGAGGACGCGTGGTTGACCACGGCCGCGCTACTGCAGAGCACTCGAAGGCTCAAGTTCCTCGTTGCCTTCCGTCCCGGTCTCACGCCGCCCACGTTGGCGGCGCAGCAGGCGGCGACGCTGCAGCGGTTCTCGGAAGGGCGGGTGTTGTTCAACATCGTCACCGGTGGCGACGACGTCGAGCAGCGTCGTTTCGGGGATTGGATCGACCACGATCGGCGCTACGCTCGCACCGACGAGTTCCTCGGTCTCGTCCACCGAATCTGGACCGAGTCGGCGGTCGATCACGAGGGCGAGTTCTTCAAGGTCGCTGACGCGCGCGTGTCCGAGGCCCCGGACCCGTTGCCCGAGTTCTGGTTCGGCGGCTCGTCCGATCCCGCGCTCGCGGTCGCCGCGAAGCACGTCCAGACGTATCTGACGTGGGGCGAGCCCCCGGCCGACGCCCGCACCAAGATCGAGAAAGTGCAGGCGCTCGCGGACGCCGAGGGCCGCAAGCTCACCTACGGCATTCGGTTGCACACCATCAGCCGCGACACGTCCGACGAGGCCTGGGCCGTCGCGCAGAAGCTCCTCGACGAGCTTCCCGAGGACCAGGTGTCGCAGGCACACGCGCTGCATTCGTCCTCGCAGTCCGAGGGACAACGGCGGATGGCCGCGTTGCACGGGGGCAGCAAGGACTCGCTCGAGATCTACCCGAACCTGTGGGCCGGAGTCGGCCTGGTACGTGGCGGTGCCGGTACCGCGTTGGTGGGCTCGCACGAGGAAGTCGCGAACCTCATAGGGGAGTACCACGACGCAGGGTTCGACGAGTTCATCCTCTCGGGATATCCGCATCTGGAGGAGTCGTATCACTTTGCCGAAGGTGTTCGACCCATCCTCGACGCGCGAGGAATCACGGTTCCCGCGCGCTAGAGCACGTGGGATCGAACGCGCCGGGTCTGCGCAATTGGGAAATCTGTCCAGTAGATGGTGTGAAAAATGGATGATAGTGATGCGCGATCATCGAGACCGCCGTCATACGAGGGCGTCGTACACCGCCCGCACGTATTGCTCCGCTCGCTCCGAACCGATGATGCCCGGCCCCATGCGGTTCATCACGTACGAGATGGTCAGCTTCGATTCTGGGTGCAGAACGGTGAGCGATCCGCCCCAACCACCCCAGAAGCAGATTTTGCCGTCGGGGATGTAGGGCATCGATTCTTGCTGCGGCAGAGCGAAACCCAGACCGAAGCGCAAAGGAATGCCCAGCGCCAGATCAACCCCGTTGGATTGCTCCTCGAAGATCAGGTCGATGGTTTCCGGGCTCAGCAGTCGTATGCCGTCCACGGTGCCGCCTCGGGAGACGACCGACAGGATTCTGGCGACCGATCGTGCGTTGGCATGCCCGTTCACTGCGCCCATGTCCGCGCCGCGCCACGCCGGAGTGTTCGCAGACGAGGCTTTCACCAACGGTCCGAGAAATGTTTTGCGACGCACCATCGTCGGATCGGGCACGGCATCATCGGTCGGTGGGGGTGGTGGTACGACGTCGGCGATCCGATCCCAGTCGGCCTCGGCGGCACCGATCTGGAAGTCGGCACCGAGTGGCCCGGCGATCTCGTCGGCGACGAACTGCCGCAACGACTTTCCGGCGATGCGGCGGACGACTTCTCCGATCAGGTGGCCCTGACTGACCGCGTGATAGCCCGACGTGGTGCGCGAATCCCACCATGGTGCCTGCGCGGCCAGACGCGATGTTGCCAGTTCCCAGTCGTAGAGATTCTCTTCGCCGAACGGCCGGTCCCAGCCCGAGACGCCCGAGGTGTGCGACATCAGATGCCGCACCAGGATGTTCTCCTTGCCTGCGGCTGCGAACTCTGGCCAGTACGACGCCACCGGCGCATCGGGATCGAGCACTCCACGATCGATCAGCATCAACGCTGCCAGGCACGTCACCATTTTGGTCGTCGACCACACGTTGGTGATCGTGTCCGACTCCCACGGCAGGTGCCGTTCTGTATCGCGGTAACCGCCCCACAGGTCGACGGCGGTGTGGCCGTCGATGTCGACCACGATGGACGCGCCGAGTTCCTCGCCGCTGTCGAGGTTGGCTGCGAGCGCGTCACGCACCGCTGAGAACTCGGGGTCGCAGTGACCGTCAATTGCCATGAACTGCTCCTAGAATGCGGTGAACGGCCAGTTCGACGTAGTTGTCGGCGACGTCCTCGATGCTCAGCTCGCCCCCGTCGTGGAACCAGTTGCTGATCCCGTTGAGCATGTCGGTCAGAGCGAACGATGCCAATCGTGCATCAGGAACGGTGAATTCGCCGCTACGCATTCCCGCGGTGATCACGTCGCGGACGCGTCGTTGGTACTGCCGGCGATAGTCCTCGACAACAGTGCGGTGCTCGGGGGTGAGTGACGCCAGCTCGTGCAGGCCGACGATGTACTCCACTCGTCGCCGATTCAGATGCACCAGGTGCGCACGCACCAGAGACGACATGCGCTCGGTGGGGGTTCCGGCCGCGTCGAGTAGCGGCAGGTTCTCCTCGGCCGGCTCCTGCGTGACCGTCAGGCAGATCGCGAACAGGATGTCTTCCTTGGACGGGAAGTGGTGGTAGAGACTGGCACCCTTGATGCCGACGGCGTCGGCGATATCGCGCATCCCCACGTTCGAGTAACCCTCACGCGCAAAGATATTCGCGGCATTGGCGACGATGTCCTCTCGCCGTTGTCGGGTCCGAACCTGACGGGGCAAAGGACTCACTTCAGCCGGCTGCGTCATACGGTCTCCTCGACCGCCGCCAACAGTCGCAGTTCACGCTTGAGGATCTTGCCCTGCGGGTCGACGGGCAATTCGGCCACGATGTGTACCGATTTCGGTGCCTTGTACGACGCCAACTCGGTGCGGCAGTACTCGATGATCGCGGCCGGGTCGGCGGTCACTCCGTCGCGGGCGATGACGAAGGCGGTCACGGCCTCGGACCAGTACGGGTCGGGCACTCCGACGACGGCGGCACGCAGCACATCCGGATGCGTGTGGATGGTGCGTTCCACCTCCTGCGACGACACGTTCATCCCTCCCGACTTGATCATGTCCTTCATCCGATCGTAGAAGAACAGGTTGCCGTCGGCGTCGATGCGCACCATGTCGCCGGTATGCACCCAGTCGTCGCGGAATGCCTCGGCGGTGCGCTCGGGGTCCTTGAAGTAACCGAGCATCACCGATGGAGTGCGGCAGAGCAATTCACCGATCTCGCTCTCGTTGCCCGCGGGGTCCACCACCTTGATCTCGAGGTGGGTGACGGGCTTTCCGATCCACGACGCGTCGCCGTCGGGGATGTCGTCGAGGGTGGAGAACCAGCCCACCGAGCCGAGCTGCGAAAGTTCCGACTGTCCCCAATAGGTGCCCCAGATGGCCTCGGGTGCAGCGGCTGCCCAGGCGCTGATCGTGTGCGGTGACACCTGGCCACCGTAGGTGAGGCAGCGCCGTACCTGGCTCACGGCCTCGGGCCCGAACTGTTCGTCACGGGCCAGCGCCAGGTAGAAGGTCGGCGTCTGCGCGATGACGGAGATCTTCTCGGCGGCGATGATGCGCAGCGATTGAGCAGGGTCGACCGTCGCGGGCAGCACCAGGGTGGCACCCATCAGCGTGAGGGTGGTCATCGAACCGAGTCCGGCGATGGTGTGGAACGGCATGACGAACAACCAGGTGTCTTCCGGTCCCGTCCGCAGACCCCAACTCCACGCGGGCGCGGTGGAGATGAGGAAGTTGCGGTGCGGGATCATGACGCCCTTGGGAGCTGCTTCGGTTCCCGAGGTGTAGATGACCATCGCGACGTCGTTCTCGTTCATCTCGACGTTCGGCTCGGTGGACGGCGTGTTCACCGTCAGCGCGGCATATTCGGAGCCGAACGTCACCAGGGTGGTGGTGTCCGGCTTCACCGAGGAGATGATCTCGGCGTAGGCCGGATCGGCCACCACCACAGTCGGTTCCGCGTGTTCGAGTTGATGCTTCACCTCGGCGGCGCGATACATCACGTTGATGCCGGTGAAGGCAGCTCCGGCCTTGAGGGTGCCGTAATACGCCACCACCACGTCGACGCTGTTACGAGCCATCGATGCGACGCGATCGCCCGTCGTCACCCCGAGATCGACCAGCAGGTTGGCGAATTGATCTGCGAGAGAGTCCAGTTCGCCGTAGGTGGTGACCTCACGGGTGCCGTCCGCCGCGTAGCTGATGAAGGCGACCTTGTTCGGCTGACTCCGCGCATGGCGACGCAGCTGATCGCCGATGGTGGCGCGACCGATGGGGGAACGGTGGTGAATGGCGGTACCGGGCACGGCGGACTCCTGAGATGGGTACGTGGTTCAGAGGGCAGGGGAGAGTGCAGCGGAGTCGAACATCGGCTGCGAGAACGTCTCTGCCGCAACGATCTGCTCGACGGGATCGCGAGTGAGTTTGCGCGGGAACGACTTCTCGGGATATCCGACGGCGATGTGCGCGGCGGTGATGTAGTCGTCCGGGATGCCGAGCAGTTCGCGGATGGCGGGCTCCTCGTGGCATAGCAACGTCGTCACCGCAGTGGCGACGCCCTGATCGCGCAGGCTCAAGCACAGGTTCTGCACGGTGGGGTAGATGGACGCGCCGCCGACGACGGAGAGTCGGCCGAGTTCGTGGTCGGTGGGGTGTAGTCCGTCCAACGCGGCGCAGACCACCACGATGGCGGGCACCTCGTGGAGGTGGCGGGCGAAGTAGTCGGCGTCCTGCACGGTCTTGGGCAGTGCGCCGACGGCGACGGTTCCGCCGGTGATGCCGGCGAAGTAGGCGTCCCACATCGGGAGGTAGAGATCAGCGAGGGCCTGCTTGCGGGCGGCGTCGCGCACGACGATCCACCGCACGGGCTGACGGTTGCCGCCCTGCGGGCCGAAGCGGGCTACGTCGAACGCGGCTTTGAATACCTCGTCGGGAACCGGATCGCTGAGGTATCGCCTGCAGGTGCCGGTGGTGCGCATCGCCTCGGTGAGTTCCATGGGTGTGTCCCTTCGCCTGTCCGCTGTTAGGTAGTGCCCTGAAGCATTGTGTGGCGTGGGCCACATTGTCAAGGGCCGAGACGCTGTGAATATCGAGATCACGAATCCCTTGCGCCGAATTGCCTAACCATGGTTAGTTGAGCTGTCGGAGTCGAATAGAGCAGCACGCAACAGGAGGTAACCGGTGTCCACAGATGCAGCAACGGCAGCGGAGACCGTGGATGAGGTGGATCGGGACCGGCTGTCGCGCGCTCTCACCGCGGCGAATCTGCCCGCGCTGGTGGCGGTGCTCTATCAGTTGACCGGCGACCGTACGTGGCTCACCGATCCGTATCGCCCCACGCGTAGTCGGGGTATGGACAACAACGACACGGGCGGGTTCGACGACGCTGTGGCCGACCGCATCCGCGCCGTTGCGCTCGACGCGATCTGCGCGTTCCATGAAGGCACGCCCATGGCGGTGCCCGCACCCGACTCGGAGCACCTCGTCGAGATGATCAGCGTGGCTGTCGGTGAGCAGGTTCCACCCGAGTTCGGTGTGATGGTGGCCGAGGATATGGGCTTTACCGCCTTGGACACTCCGGTTGCCGCACCGAACGATCTGTCGGTCATCGTGATCGGTGCCGGCGTCTCGGGAATGCTCGCGTCTATCAAGTTGCACGAGGCAGGCATCAGTCACACCGTGCTCGAGAAGAACTCCGACGTCGGTGGCGGTTGGTTCGAGAACACCTACCCCGGTGCCGGCGTCGACACCCCCAGTCACCTGTACTCCTACTCCTTCGCCCCGCGGGCCTGGAGCACGCACTTCGGCAAGCGCGACGAGGTGTGGCAGTACCTCAGTGACGTTGCCTCCGAACATGATCTGCGGCAACGTATTCGATTCGACACAGAGGTGGCGACCGCCGAGTACGACGCGCAGCGGCAGAGCTGGACCGTCACGACGGTCGACGGCGAGACGCTGACCGCCGACGTGGTGATCACCGCTACCGGTCAGCTCAATCGGCCGAAGGTGCCCCACATTCCCGGGCTCGAATCGTTCGACGGCCCGATCTTCCACACCGCGAACTGGCCGGCCGATCTGGATCTGACCGGCAAGCGGGTCGCCATCGTCGGAACCGGGGCCAGTGCCATGCAGGTGCTGCCGGCCATCGCGTCGACGGTGGGGCATGCGACGGTGTTCCAGCGGTCGCCGCAGTGGGTCTCGTCGAGCGACGTGTACTTCACCGAAATGGGCGACGATGCCAACTACTTGATGGACGTCGTTCCGCTGTATCGGCTTTGGTATCGGACCAGGCTGGCCTGGAACTTCAACGATCGGGTGCACAGCTCGCTGCAGGTCGATCCCGAGTGGGAGCATCCGCAGCGCTCGATCAACCCGATGAACGACGCCCATCGACGCGTCTTCACCCGCTACATCGAAGCCGAGCTCGAAGGCCGACCGGATCTGATCGAGAAGTCACTTCCCGATTACCCGCCCTTCGGCAAGCGGATGTTGCTCGACAACGGTTGGTACGCCGCGCTCAAGCGCGACAACGTCACCCTCATCGCCGACGCCGTCGAGTCCATCACCTCGAATTCGGTTGTTGCGCGCGATGGTTCGGAGACCGAGGTCGATGTGGTGATTCTCGCGACGGGCTTCGAAACCCACAAGCTGTTGACGCCGATCGACGTGCGCGGACGATCGGGTGAGTCCATCCGCAATATCTGGGGCCCGGAGGACGCGCACGCGTATCTCGGCATCACCGTCCCGGACTTCCCGAACTTCTTCATCACCTGCGGTCCCGGAACGGTGTTGGGCCACGGGGGCAGTTACATCACGATCGCCGAATGTCAGGTGCGCTACATCGTCGATGTCTTGATAGACATGGTGGACAAGCGAATCGGAGCCATCGAGTGCAAGGCCGATGTCGAAGCGGAGTACGTCCGCAAGCACGACGAGGCGCACGCGAAGATGATCTGGTCGCATGGCGGCATGGACAACTGGTACCGCAACGACGCCGGACGGGTGGTTTCGACGCTGCCGTGGCGCATCGTCGACTACTGGGAGATGACGCGACGGGCCGATCTGGACGACTTCGTCATGGAGCCTCGACGGGATGAGGCTCGCTGATCAGTTGGACGTCGCCTGCTGTGCCGACAACACGAAACCGTGCCCGCCGCCCGCGTCGCAGACCATGGCGTCGACTCGGAAGTAACAGGTGTAGCCGAGGTGCGAGATCGATGTGTTGTAGTCCAGCGATTGCGCGTTCTCGACCCCGAAAGCGCCTTGGTTGAAGCACATCGGGGTGACCTTGCCCGGGTCCAGGAAGAAGCCCTTGCTCATCTCGTCGGCCGAGAACGGTGGCTTGTCGCAGTCCGCGCCGTCGGGTACCGGTGCGTCCGTAGCTTGGCATCCGGACGAGAACGCGTTGGAGCCGAGCTTGCAGTAGATGTTGCCCGACGGCGACTTCCACCCGACTTCGTCGTTGACGGCGGCATATCGGGCCGGGTCGACGGGGGTGATCGGCGCAGAGTCGGCCGATGGTGTTGTCGCAGAATCGGTCTCGGATGCGCTGCCGCCTGGTTGCGGAGCCGCCGTCACCTGCGGTGCCGCCTCGGTCGCTGTCGCCGGTGCGCCCGCGACGACCGTGGGGATGACCGACGGCATCGCATCGGTCGGTTCGTCCGAACTGCTGCATCCCGTCAGGAGAATGCCTGTAAACATCACGGCGACCACGATGGTGCGCCTGCTGTGTCTCGCCATCAGTTGGACGTCGCCTGCTGCATCGACAACACGAAGCCATGCCCGCCGCCCGCGTCGCAGACCATCGCTTCGACGCGGGAGAAGCACGTCATCCCATTGAACGTGATGGAGGTGTTGTACTCCAACGTCTGCGCGTTCTCGACTCCGAATTGGCCTTGGTTGAAGCAGGTCGGCGTCACCTTGCCCGGCGTCATGTAGAAGCCTTTGCTCAGTTGGTCGATAGTGAACGACGGGGTGACGCAGTTTGCGCCGTCCGGTACTGGAGCGTCTCCAGACTGGCAACCGGACCCGAATTCGGAAGAGCCGATCTTGCAGTAGATCTTGCCCGAGGGCGACTTCCATCCCACCTCGTTTCCGTATGCGGTGTAGAGGGCCGGGTCGACGGGAGTGATCGGCGCAGTGTTGTTCACCGGGTTCGCGCTGCTCTGCGATGAATCGGCGGTCTCGGGTGCGGTGGCGGTGTCCGTGGTCTCGACCGGGGGGTTGGCAATGGTCACTTGCGGTGGAGCAGGAATTGCCGATGCGGCGTTGGAGGCGGGGGTCGGTGCAGCCGCGGGGGCCTCGTCGCCGCCGCAGGCGGTCAGCGCGAAAGCGAGGGCAGCAGTGGACGCGAGTAGAGCACTTCTTCGGATCATTCGGAGCTCCTTCATCAGAAAGCGATGTTGACGTCGCGGGAGATCATGAAGCCTCGGTCGCCGTCGTAGCAGGTGATGCCGGCTTCGGTGGAGCGGCAGAAGTTGCCCGTCACTCCGATGACCTGGCCGTATTCCAGAACTCGTGGGCCGGGATTGCCACCGAAGAAGATTCCCTGATTGGTGCAGATCTGTTCGACGGTGCCGTCCTGGGTGATCTGCACGCCGTAGGTGTTGTTCTCGGTGTTGAGGCACTCGCGCCCGGTGTTGCCCGGTACCGAGTAGCGGACCTGGCAGCCCACGATCGTTCCGGGAGCATTCGACGAATTGAATGCGCAGAACACATTCCCACTGGGGGATTGGAAGAAGTACTGGCCACCGTCTACCTCGAAGTCGCGTGCGTCGACGTTGACGTCGTCGCGGTTGGGGGCGGGTGGGACGGCAGCAGGTCCCGCTTCAGTGGGCTGCTCCAGCGCCGGGGTCACGACCTCGGGAGCTTCGACCGCTGGTCCGTCCGTAGCGGTGCCGCCGCCTGCATCAGGGGCACCGCCGGCTGACGGCGCGGACGCGGCGCTGGTGACGGGCGCTGCATCGGTGCTGTTCGGTGCCTCGGACCCGCAGGCCGTGAGGGTCAGCGTGGTAGCGGCGACCAGGGCACACATGGCCACGATGTTGCGGACTTGCCTCATTCGTTCGTCCTCACCGGTGGCTGCAGAGTGCATCACCTCTGAACTATGAATCGAACGGGCCAGATGGTCTGTTAACGTCGTTCGTGTCACGACCCCGTCACGAATCGGTATACGGGTGGACTATCGGATATTTCGCCTGCGAGTGTGGACGGAGATAACACTCAACCGCCAGTTGATGTTTCAGGTTCAACCTGAGACGCCTGTCGCTCGATCTAACTCGATCTGGAATCACGTTGTGCGACTGGGACGAGAGGTACGCAGTATGCGAAAGTCACTGCAGCGAGCGGTAGTAGCAACGGCGCTGACCGTGCCCCTCGTGTTGGGGATCGGAGCGGGTACGGCAGCGGCCGCCCCTCAGGTGACAAACCTCCAGGTTCCCATCGTGACCGGTTTCCAGATAGCTCCCGGAGCCGTCCCCGGCGGCTTCTTCCAGACCATTCCGATGAAAGCCACGGTGGGCGACGAGCCCGGTGTGGCCACCTTCTTGGCCGCGAACATTGCCCCGTTCGCCGATCAGTATCCCTACCGGTACCTGAACCTGAACTGGCGAAACCTCGCGACGGGTGCGACGGGTGCCGCCGATCTACGGCATTGGCAGGACGATCCGACACCATCCCCGAGTGGCCCCTACGGACGGGAAGATCTGCCCCTCGAGGTGGTCGCGAACACCGGACCGGGTCCTGTCGTGGTGACGGTGACGCACACCAAGGACTACTCGAACGGCGGTCAGTGGGGCTCTCCGTACCTCGACACTCTTCTCCCCGGTGCCGGCGTGGTGCTGGTCCCCTGAATTCGATCGCGGATGAAAGGCAAACGATGCGAACATCTTTACGACGCGGAGTAATTGCGCTGGCGCTCTCCGTACCATTGGTTCTGGGTGCAGGAGTTGGTGCGGCGACGGCGGCACCCACGACGTCCGAGCTTCTGGTTCCTGTCGTCACCGGGCCGGAGTTCGGTCCGGCTGGGGTGCCAGGCGGACTCGTTCAGACGATTCCGATCGAGGCAACGGTAGGTGAGAAGCCAGGTGAGGTGCGCTTCACGGCTGCGGAGATCAGGCCGTACTACTACCAGTTCAATTACCGTTTCCTGACGGTCAACTGGCGCAATCTCGCCACGGGTGCCGTCGGAGCGGTCGATCTACGGCACTGGGAAGCCCTCGAGAATCCATCACTCCCGATCAACGCTGAGCCGAGATATCCGGTCAACTTGCCTCTCGAAGTAACTGCGCAGACCGGGGCGGGCCCGGTGGTTGTGACCGTCACCCACAATCGTGAGCAGTGGCAAGCCCCGCCGGAATCGAACGCCCTCATCCCCGGCTTGGGTGTGTTGCTCGTTCCGTGACACGTCTGGACGGTCAGCGGGCAGTTTGCCACGCTGTCGTCTGCTGATCGGCGATGCTGACCAGTCGATCGAGGCCCACGTTCATGTCGACCAGATGCGAATCGAGCAGAGGAATCTCGTTGAGCGGCTGAGGTTCCACAAACGTCAGGTGGTACTGGTTGTAGCCGCCACTGTCAATGCAGGATCCGACCACTCGGCCGCGGCTGGTGGTCCACGTCGAATTCGAGGTCGGCACGGTCTCGGGGGCCGTGGAGTACTGCAACAGAATCGAAATGATTCCGAACGCGAACGGTGCGCTCGGCACCGTGATTCCGACGGGCCGATCGTCGCCGCTGAGTGCCACCGGATCGGTGCAGGCCACCTGATACTGCGGGCCACTCGGCAGGCCCCATCGCTGAGACCACAGATCCAGCGACGAATTGCCGAACGTCGACAGCGGCGGCAGTAGCGTGTTGGTGGAATATGCTACGACGCAACCGAATTGGCCCTGTTCGGTGCACAAAGGGATGTTGGTGAAGTCGCCGCCAGTGGTGCTGCCGTGGGCCGTCTCGACATTCCCGCCCATGAGAAATGCGCCGACGAGTTGCTGTCGTAGGGCTGCATCTTGATCGAAGGTGTCGCGCATCAGTTTGCGGAGCATGAACGTGCCTTGTGAATGGCCGATGAGGATGACCCCTCTGCCGTTGTTCTCGGTGGCCATGTAGTTGTCCCAGGCGGCGCGCACATCGGAGTACGCCAGATCTATCGACGGTCCGGCCGCACCCACCAGTGCCAGAGGTAGCCCGACCAACGGGGTCTGGCGGTAGACCGGCGCGAACACTCGGCATTGGGTGTTGAACCGGGCGGCCTGGAAACTGGCGATAGACGCCACCTCGGGCGTCGCGTAGCCGGGGGCATTGAGTGCGACGTCGTTGGTGACGGTGGGGTAGAGATAAAAGCAATCGACGGGCTTGTCGGACTCCGGCACGGCCGCGGGGCCAGGAGTCACTGTGCCGGTGCCGAGGTCGGTGGTGTCGCCGCCCAGGTCGCAGGGGTCGCTTGTGAGTTCGGGGCTACACAGCCACGTCGTGGCCGGTGCGGGTTGCGCCGCAGCGGTGCCGGTGCCGACGAGACCGCCCGCCATCAGAAACAGCCCTAGTATCGCTGCCGTTGCGCGTCGTCCCACTGCCGCTTCTCCCTGTGCTCTGCTGGTGACGGGTGTCACTGCCACGAAAGTTAGCACGGCTGGCATTCCGATCGATTGCGGGAGACTGCGGTGTTGCCTCACCCGGCCGTAACGGTCAGGTACCGAGGTCTCCCGCGATGTCGGCGGCGGTAAGCATCGAAACCAGTAGCGGCACAACCCGTTTAGCGGCAATGCGGTAGTCACCGCGTCCCTGCTGCTCCACGATGTTCGCCGAGTTCAGCGTCTTGAGATGGTGGTAGATCTGGCCCGAGGAGCCGACTCCCACCGCGGCATGGAGATCAGCGGCGTTCGCCGGACCGCGCAGCAAGGTTCGCACGATCTGTAACCGGACCGGATGGCCCAGTGCAGCAAGCACTTCCGACATCGAAGCAATAGGAAGGTCCACGATGGCGTCGGCGGAGTAGCTGATGTCCCAGCGGACAGTACCGTGCAGATGCACGTCGCCCTGATAGGCGACGATGCCGCCCGTCGACGGGGCGTCATCGAGCGGCTCTGGAGCGTCGCGTCGTTCTAGTTCGGCGACGCGGGCTTCCAGCTCTGCCAGTCTCGACTCGAACTCTGCGCTCACACCACGCAGGCTATCCGGTCGAGTACGTCCGACGAGAGCATGGCCTCGAGGATGAGTTGCTGCTGCACGCCTGCGTCCGCATACGCTTGCTCGAATCTGTCAGCAGAAAGACCATCGATCAGCCACACTGCGGTCGCCACCGTTCCGTCGGTCCGCCGTAGCTCGAATCCCTGAGTGAGCACGCCTGCGAGGCTTCCGCCTTTGAAGCCGACGCCGAGAACGTCGTCACCTGCGGGCTGCCATTCCAATTGGCGCAGAATGGTATCCGACGCGGTGCCGAAGGTTCCATCCGTGAAGGCGCGATACATTCCGTTGAGTTGTTGGGCCGAACCGCCACGGAAGGTGCTCTGCACTCGGGCGGCTTGCTCCTCGGGGGTGGACGGTTGCAGCGACGCCTCCAGTTGGGCGCGGAACTGCGGGTCGAATGCCCACTTCTGCGCGGTCTCCCACCGGTCACCGGCGGCGAGGGCGGGGTCGTAGAGCGACAGGATGTCCGTCACCAGGCTGGGCACCTCGAAGTTCTCCCACCCTCCGGTAGCGGCTGCGTCGATGATCGCTTGATCGCCGAGTTTGTAACGGAGGAAGTCGGGGACAGAGTTGTCGCTTTCCTGAATCATGGCCGTAACGATGTCGTCGATGCGGACCGTGGCATTGGGGTCGGTTGCGTTGGTGCCGGTGTTTGCGATTCTCAAGCGATTCAGGGCGTTCGGATGCGCGCCGCCGTCGGTGTTGGGTACGTACCAGCGCTCCCAATCCGAGAGCGTCACTTGCTCGTTCGGGTCGATGCTGCCGTTCGCGACGGCTTGGGCGTAGGCGGCGAGATGCACCACCTTGATCGCCGATGCGAGTACCTGCTCCTGATCGGCTCGGTGTTCGACGGTGCGGCCGCGTCCGTCGTCGATCACGAGGCCGACGGTGTCGGGTGCCTGATCGATCAGTCCGATCCACCCGTCTTCGGTGGCGAGGTCGGTCGAGGTGACGGGTGCACAGTTCTCCGGTGTCGGGGTGGCGGCTTCGGCGGTGTCCGAGTCGGTGGAGGCGCATCCGCTCATCAACAGGACCGTCGCGCAGGCTGCCGAAACCAGGGTAAGGCGTCGCATCTCTAGCTCCTTGGTTGTTCATCCGTAATTACGGAAAAACAATAAGGCGGATGACGTGTCTCGGCAACCCCTTCCGACGACTCCCGGAATGTGGCTCGCCGTAACACCTGTTACGCTCGTCCGTAACAAGTGTTACGGCGAGAGGGGAGGTGGGAACGAGTGACACTCGAAGCGGACGATCCGCGGCACCGCATTTCGCAGGCTGTGTGGGACACGATCGGGGAGTTGGGAATCGAGGCGACGACGGTGCGCGCAGTCGCGACCCGGGCGGGCTGCACGACCGGTCTGATCATGCACCGCTTCGGCTCCCGGTCGGCGATGTTGGTGCACGCGCGACAGACCCTGTTCGAGCGCACGGCAGCGCGGGCCGACGAGGCCGGAGCCGGTGGCACACAGTCCGCGGCGGAGCGGCTGTATGCCGTTGTGTGCTCGGTGCTTCCGCTCGACGACGAGCGCATTGTCGAAGCCCGAATCTTCACAGGCTTCGCGGCGGCGGCGATCGCGGACGACGAACTGCGAAACCCCCACGAGACCCACACGCGTCAGTGGCTCACTCGCATAGCCGGTCTCGTTGCCGACCTCGGCTCTCACATCACCGATGCCGAGGCCGTGGAGTACGCGTTGCAGATTGCTACCTCAGTGGAAGGCATCGTGGTCCTGGCGGTACTCGATCGTGAGACGTATCCGCCGGCGACGCAGAAACGACTGGCTCAGCGCACGATCGCCAGCGTGGTCGACCGCAGTACCGCCACCGACCGGTGACCTTGCCCTACCTTCGACAGAACGGACCCCCATGCCCACTCTCCATCACGCTCCGCTGGCACGCGTCGACCAGAACACCCTGTATCGCATCATGGCGCTTCGGGTCGCGGTATTCGTGCACGAGCAGGGCATCGTCGACGACATCGAGCTCGATGGCGCGGATCTGCTTCCGACGACGGAGTTGTTCTGGATGCAGGATGACGACGGTGAGGTGCTGGCGACCATTCGAGTCCTCGTCGACGACACGGTTCACATCGGCCGAGTCGCGACCGCCGCCAGTGCACGGGGTCAGGGCTACGCCGGAGAACTCGTGAAGGCGGCGCAGGAGGCATATCCCGGGGTCGTCGAACTCTCCGCTCAGGCGCACCTCGAAGAGTGGTACGGCCGCTTCGGATTCGTTCGTGTGGGGGAGAACTACCTGGACGCTGGAATCCCGCACGTGCGCATGGTGACGAGCGGATGATGAACCCTCTCCAGTTCTGACTAATGCTGTTGAGCTGCAATGGTATTCGAGCGGTTCAGAACAACGTGGGTGCGGTGTATCGGCCGTTCCGTGCTTCGTTCAGTCGGGCGCTCCAGCGCTGCACGAGCCACATTTCGACGAGCTCGGGGCTGGTGCCGATGTCGGTGGCCCATGCGGTGATGAGTTCGACGTAGCGGTCGTATCGGCGACGAGTGAATCCGGTGACGGACGGGTCTTCGAGCCATCCTTCGTGGATGAGAGTCGAGACTCCGTACTGGTCGATCAGCTGCGCCGGGCCGCCGTAGACGGACGCCTTCACTGCCCACAGGAACGTCGCCATGAGAGACATTCCGACGCCGGGCGCGTCGGGCCAGCCGGACCAGGTCGAGTTCGGGTGGTCGGGCACTGCGCGGTTGCGGACGCAGCTGTCGAGCACAGCGAGAGTCTTGGCGACGGGGTTCTCGTCGGGACGGCTGAGGTGCGGGTTCATGACGTCGGGGAATCGCCTCATCGCTCTACGGTGTCGGTGACTGCCCTGCCACGCCGCGCAGAGAAACAGAAGACCGAGCGAATCGTGGTCGCCTACAGCCAGATCGGTGCCGTGCTGAAGATCGTTGCGCTGCACGGTGGCACCGCCGTACTCGACGACTTCTCCGTCGAGGTTGCGACCGCGCAGCCGAAGATCGTGGCCTGCTCGGTCGAGGTGGCCGTTCCACCAATCGAGGTCCACCTCCACGCCGTCGTCGAGCACATGCAGGTCGTAGCTGCGGTGTTGACACCACTGCACACAGGCCGTGGGCGGCGGGAACCCCTCGTCGAGTCGTGACATACCGCCATCGAAGCATCGGGTACCGACACATTCGGTGGCGTTTTCGATCTCCGTGCGAGTCACAGTAAACAAGCGCCGGATTGACTGACGTCAAGCTAAGGTGTTCTGAACTACAACCGAGCAACTTCGGAGTCTGCAACCTAGCGTCGTAAAGCTGAATACGGGGGCGAAGCATGATTGGCAAGGATGCGGACCGCCCACTACCGCGTCGGAAAACGCCGGATGAGCAAGCGGGCGACATGCAGCGGTGGAACCAGCGCTGGATGGAGGTAGAACGGCTTCGGCGCGTCGTCGAGGAGGCAATGCCCGGCAGATCTAGGTTCACCCAGGAAATACACCTGTTCATGTTCATAATCGAGGCGCATCTCGGAAGCGACTGGGTGACGGCAAACGCGGAGTTTCACGCCGATGGGAAGCCCGGAAAGGGAGCCGAGTATCTCCGGAGGGATAGCGAGCTTGGAATACCCGAGTTGTCTCAGCACTACCTACGACTGCGGGAGCTCGCCCGCAGACTTTTTGCATTCGAGGACGAGAATTTCTATGGCCGGCTACGTGCCAATCTGTTACGGCGAGACCTGGAGGGCGCAGCCTTCGAGGCCGACGTAGTCCAGTCTTTGCTTGCTCTTCCGGTGCTGATCGACCTGCGAGGAGAGCGCAACGTCAAGGGAGACGATTACGATATCGACGTCTGGCTCCGTCCACCTCACAAGAAGTGGTCGATCGAGGCCAAAACCAAACACGACGGCGGCCCCTACACGAGAGGTGGCTTGCTTAACACGATCCGGGGCGCACGCAGACAACTCCCGGCGAACGGAATTGGCTCCATCTTTATGAAGGTGCCGCAAGCGTGGGCCAGCAACCCTGCCTTTCAGGCCGAAGCAGAGGAGGCAATCGAGTCCTTCCTGCGCAACACATCTCGTGTGCACGCCGTCGTAATCGTGTGGGACATTTACAGCTATGATTCCATTAACGAGAAGTCGTGGAGCTGGAAGCCAGGTCGGATGGTCTATCGATCACCGAACATCGACCCGCTGGTCGACGAATTGCTAGGATTTTACCAAAGGCTGTGGAGTCAGCCGCGCGACTATGCCGAGCTTATCTTCCCGTTTTAAATGGTCGGTTCGATGATGAGATTGGGCGTCGTCCATTTTACGCGTCCTGTTCCGTGCGCAGAAATTATCCGCGACCGGCAGCGAACTGTGACCTGCACCCAAGGCATTACCGTTGTCGGCGGTCGGTGTGGTCAGGCAAGCTGAGCTTCGTCGAGGCTGGCCGATTTTCGACGGGGGTGAGGGTGAGAGCTGCCCCGCGGAAGCCCTAAGCTGCAGATGTCGATACCTTCGTCACGGCAAACCGTGTGAGCTACAGGCTTGGCGATCGACCGCACGCGACTCACGATCGGACGCTACGATGCCGCCGATGAACACGAATCCCCCATTGGCCGTCGTCAGAACCGTGTGCCAAAAGGCCTACAAGGTATGCAACTCCAATGCCAGGGTGTAACAACCGGATGAACTAGGCTAGCTGCATGGCTGGAGAAATTTACGAATGGTTTGGGTTTCGCGCGGCGGACCGCTCAGTTCTTGCGCGGGAGTCTGCCGATGCGAAACGGTGCCCGTTTGTTGATGGTCCTTGCACGAAAACAGGAGGGGTATGCTCCGTAAAGCTCCATCAGAGCCAAGAAATCGTGCCGGTATGCCCAAAACGTTTGTACTTTCGTGGCCACGAGTTTTTGCGCGAAATTGCGCAGGAGGCGTTCTCTGGTCTTGATCTCATTCTTGCGCCTGATGGATTACCCAACCTACTTCCGGGGAGCGACCTCAAGACTGCTAGATCTGAGCACGGAAAGTTTCGAGCGGGCGCGTTTGGCCAAGGCTGGGCTGCTGAAATACGCCTACCTGCGGCGATAAAAGGAGGTGCCCGATATTCGGTGGATTTCACTGTCGTCGCAGTTGATGAAACTAGTGAATTAGTTTCATTTGTTCCAGTCGAGGTTCAGACGATCGATACCACGGGTAGTTATAAAGTGAGCCTGGATGCCCTAAATGATGACCGTGAGATTGTTTCCTCAAACATTGGAATGAACTGGGAGAACGTTAACAAGAGAATACTTCCCCAGCTCATCATTAAGGGTTTAATGCTGCAAGCGGAACGATTTTGTAAGACAGGGATCTACTTCGCCACACCGGAATCTGTCTACCGACGCCTCGTTCTCCGCTTAGGCGGAGAAGATCGACTCCGGCAGATACCGAAACAGCCCGGCAGCATCACATTTATGCGCTACCGTCACGACATCGAGGCAGCTTCATTACCCGGCGCGGTCGTCCCGCTGAAGCGGCTCCCTGACACTACAATCTCTACCAGTGACATGAGCCTCGCATTTATCACTCCGCAAAATCTTCCGCCTGGTGGCGCGTTCGAGCAAGAAATATTGAAGAAAATTTAGCTGATTGGCGAGGCGACATGTCCTCTTACAGAGCGGGTATGACCGGCCTTTTTCTCGCCCGGGTGGAATTTTTGGGCGCTGGCTTGAGTAAAGAAACAACGTGTCTTGCCACCGCTTCGGCGAGAAGTACTGGCACAGCATTTCCAATTTGCCGACCCTGGGCCGTTTTAGATCCCTGCAGTATCCAGTCGTCAGGGAAGGACTGAATCCGTGCAGCTTCGCGTACCGTTAGCTGTCGCGGTAGGGTTGGGTGAATGGGTGGATGAAACCCAGCCAAATGATTACCGCTTGGGCCGTATCCCCCTCCTGCCCGGATGGTATGTGACGGTTTGTCGTAGTCGAGTCGTGCTCGACGATAGTTGGGGTCTGTCTCGCCGGGTGCTAGATTGTCCCACCGCTCAGCAACGTGGCGGGCGTGTGATGGGGGTACATGGTTAAATTCTTGGTCTTCCAAACCTTCCAGGTCGGCGATTGCGTCCCTGACTGTCTTCCGGTTGTCCTTTGTGGACGGAACTGGCAGCGATGGATGGCCGTCTTTAAGCCCAATAACAAACAGGCGGCGTCTGGCCTGTGGTACACCGTAGTCAGCCGCGTTCAATACACCCATCGCGAAGTTATAACCGTGGTCCTCAAGGGCGGACAGTATTCCGGATAAATGATCGCCATTGCGCCTGTGCTGAAGTCCTGAGACGTTCTCGATTACGATTGCCCGGGGCTTTACGGCAGCAACAACACGGAAATATTCTCGCCATAGAAAGTTTCTTGGATCGGTTGGGTCGCCCTTGCCTGCACTGCTAAACCCTTGGCAGGGCGGGCCTCCAATAACAATATCAACGTTAGAGTGCTTCGGCTTGTAGTCGCGGATATCGCCCTCGAATACATCCCATTGTGGCCGGTTATATCGGAGTGTCTTGCAGGATTCGTAGTCATTGTCGACCGCTACCAGAGTCTCACAACCTGCTCTCTCAAAGCCAAGGTCAAGCCCACCTGCGCCAGTGAACAACGATACAACCCTCAGGGATTTCCTCACGCCGCTCCTCGTATCTTCCTGACCGCCCGGCACTGTTCACGACTCGGTAGCCCCAACCGGGTGGCTCGCAACCGTTCTATACCTGCACCACCGCTTCCGGCACCTGACGAGCCTACAACGTCTGTACGACTCCGATGGACCTAGCCGCGGACACCACCAGCGTCGCATGGTTCTCTCCAAGCTACGGGGGCCACCTGCACCTGTCGGACGGCCACTCGACCGATCTCTGTTACGGGTCCGGACCGTGGCCATCAGCGCCCGCGGCGTCTCTGTGAAGATGAAGGTGAGGAGGCGGCAGTGTCATCGTTCGTAGACCCTCAATGCAACTTGGCATCCGCATGCTGAGATAGCTCTAGAGTTATTGAGGCTCTGCGATTGCGGAATGGACTTGGGTGACGGCCTCATGGCCTTGGGGCGTGACGCACGATCTCGGTGTTGAACAGCTTCCACGTGCCGGCGGTGCCGCGGTAAGGGGCAGGAGATCTTGACGCTTGGGGGTAGCTCTAAACCGAATTCGCCATTTCTGCATTCTTGGTGGTGCTGAGTAGAGTGCACTGTCTACTTTTCGGCAACATCTCGGAAGAAACTCTCTATATTTTGCGTTAGCTAGATTTTAATTTTTCGCATTTTGGGCTGCCGCGTGGGTTGCTTGTATGCTTAGATCTGTAAATTCAGGCGATACTCTCAGTCCATCGGCCTTTTTTGTGGCAGATAGAATGCGTCTCTCGGACCTCTCGTCACTAAGTAGTGGCCGGCCGCCGAAGGATAGCCGGCCGGCGTCGTCTCTCCATATAAACTGTTCGACTTGGATATTCTGATATATTCGTGCAACTTGCGGCGCACCTCCGACCGTCCTTGCGGTCTTCGACGCAATTAGTTTGAGTAGAACTTCAAGGGGTTCCCAATCGAAGTACATCCGACGCTGCATAGATTCTTCGAAAGGGTGTCCTCGCATCGGTAGCGGCAGCAGCCCCGCGCTTTGCCCGCGGCTCAGAAGAATTCTGAGCTCTGCGTTGGCTTCTTTCTCAGCGTCACCCATGAAGGTGCAGCGGAATCCAAGTTCAGTCGAAATAGTCTTTACTTCTGTCATGGACAGGGATCCCTCTGGACTATATTGAAAAGTGTAGAGCTCAAACCTGCTTCTACGCCAGGACCAGCCGGCAAGCGCTACCTTAATTTTGGGAGTGTGTTTTCTGTCGCCGATCGGAAGATCGGTCACATGTTCCCTATTGTCGTTATAGACCCGCTTCAGTTCCCTCGCTAAATATCGTATGTCTGTCCGCCCGGCGATGTGTCCATCAAGCAAGTGGCACGTATTTATGGCGTGGATCAAAAAAGCATAGGCCTCCTCCGCGTCTCCTGACATGATCATTGCGGTTCCCGGATGCGGCAGTGGAACGATTTTCGGGCAGCTGTCCCAGCTTTCGCCGCCGCTAATGCGTGAATCGGCCGCAATCACTAATTCTTCCAATGTCGAATTGCGTCTGATCCATATCGCAATTAGAGTCAAAGTCTGTGCTCCATCTATGTAAGTGCAAATCTCTCGTTGGTACGTAGGTCTAGTGCGGGCCGTGTGGGGCTCAGTCAGCCGTTGAAGCTTACCGCTCGATGTTGGAAGGGGTGCTTACTTTTCCAATACTCAGAACTTGCCTGGGTGAAAGTCAATTAAGTAGAGTGCTTTCAGGCGAAAGCGTGGACATGCGGCGACCCGGCAACCGAAACAGTGTCGATTCCGAAATGGGAGAACGGACGGTCAACGCCATCGAGTACATCAACCGTTGTCGGCGGGTATGTATCCGGTGGCTGGGTGTCACCCGAGGGCGATGCGAAGCCCCACGCTCGCTGTGGCCTCACCGGCGCCGTGGATGAAGCTGTGCCGCCCTTCGTTGCGGAACACCATCTGCATCGGCAGGAATCAGAATCGATTCTCGCTGGTGAAGCCGGCACCGGGGATCTGCAGGCCCCGCTGATTGACGATGTGTTCGCCCTCGGCGTCGGGCACTTCAAGCGTCGCCGGGAAGTCCTTACCGATGTCGTCGGGTCCGGTCTTTAACAGTGCGACCAGAAGGCATCCGAGTAGACGGGTGTCGCGGGGGACGGTGCAAGTTTCCCAGACGCCGCCGAGAATGTCTTCGCTAACTCGCGCGTACTCCGCGAAGAACAGCCCGGTGATGATCATCGGCTTCGGCCACCTCTTTCGACCAACACTGGCTTCGGGGTTGACATTCGTGTCGACATCCATCTGTTAGGGAGCTATCTGATGACGCTGCGCACGTCGTTGCAAGACCACGGTCAGTGCAAGGGTAGAGACGATGCTGATCAAGGGCGGGATTCCGATCTCGAACTCGCCGGACGACTACGCGAGGAATGCAGCGAAGGCGTAGGCCGCGAGGTGTCGCCAGTGCACGAGCGGGGGGTGTGTGTCCTTCAGGGATGCCCTGATGCCAACGGCACAGGAAGTCTCCGTTGAGAACGCCGCCCAACGGGGGAATGAAGGTGCCGAGCAGGCTCAGGTAGTCGACCAGATGGTTGTGCATGCCGTCGAGCGCGAGCAGGGTCCCGATTGCGCAGCCGCCGATGATGAACGGGGCTTTGCGTGGGTGTCGAAACACTTCTGCGCCGGCGACTCCGTAGGCATATGCGTAGTTGGCGTTGCTTTTCCAGAGGTTGCTGAACAGGAGGATCAAGCCCCAGCCGACGAGTCCCAGGTTGTAGAGGACCAGAACGAAGTTGCCCTCACCGAAAGTGATTGCTCCGATTGCATCGAAGGGAATTATTATTCCGTTGCCGACGAGTCGCCCGATGATGCACGCTCACGCTGCTTGCAAACCGGATCGCGCGAACCGAGTCCAGTTGGTTGCCTGTGTTCCCACGGAGACAAAGGTGCCGACGACCATGGTGATGGCGAACGTGACCGTCATGGTTGTCGTGGGTGCGATCGACGTCAGATCGGAGAACCCGCCGACTTCGTCGAGTGATTGGGAGACCACTCAACATGCCAGGGCGATGATTAACGGCGTGGAAGTTACCGAGACCCAGCACATGCCGCGGTATCCGCAATACGCAGTGATGCACATCAGGATGCACGCTTCGGTCGCTGCTGTGCGGAGACTGATCCAGCGACAGGAGACCGATTACAACGGGGACTTCGTGTTCTTGGGATCGAACATCGACGCTGTCGAGGTGGGTGCTGACTTGGGCTTCCAGCGCGGCAAGTCGACGACATACATCTCGACGTCGGTGGGTGTGACGGCAGCCCTTCGATTCGGTAGCGAACTACCAGCATCGGAAGCGAATGGCCGGTGTCGATGCGTGTTCGGCATCGGCCTTCACCCCGGAAGATCGCAGACGAGCGCGAGGGGATTAGGAGGGATTAGTGCGTTCCCCTCGACACCGTGGGCGGTGGTCATCTCGGTACCGAGAGTCTCACCAGGCCACCGATCCGGCGTCGTCGAAGAACCCGCCCCGCGGGCCGTCGTCGGGCAGGGTGGCGAGCTACCGAGGGGCAGGTCGCGATCGTTCCGCGTGATCACCCCTTGGCCTCGAAAGACGAACTGAGCATGGACGATATCCGCGACGTTGCGGACCTGCCGATGGCCCGGTGGCTGCAGCTTGACGGAACGTATCCGAAGGGGCCCGGGCCTGAGGTGCGCGGTCAATCGCAGATCGCCCAACTGGTCGCGCTGGGCCAGGCGCTGCTGGTGATTCCAGCGTCGAGTCGCGCGTGGCAGTGGCCCGAGCATGTGGCCGTACCTGTCGTTGATGCGCCCATGATCACGACGGTTATTGCATGGCCGGCCGGAGTCCGATCGCCAGCGGTATCGGCCTTGGTCCGGTCGGCCGTCGAGATTGCGTTCGACTAACGGACCGCAAATTTGGGCGATGGCAGGGCTTTCAGCGCGGCAAGTCGATGACGTACGTCTCGACGTCGGCCGGGTGACGTCGGCCTTCGATTCGGTTGCGGACTACCAGCATCGGAAGCGATCGGCCGGCGTCGATGCGTATTCGGCGTCGCCCTTCACTTCCGAGGACCGCAGACGCGCGCGAGGGGGATACCAGAGATTGCCTATGGCGAAGCGAAAAGGCTCTTAGTTCATTCGGTCGAATGAACTTTTACGCTGCACTGAAACATTTGGACCCGCCGGTCCTTAACCTACTCAGCACCACTTCGACCAGAGACCAGGACTTCATGACATTTCCGCACGATCCGAATCAGCCGCAGTCTTCAGGGCAGGCCCCCTACGGGCAGCCACATGGCTCTTACGGTGCCCAACAACCTGCGCAGGGACAGCCTTACGCGCAGCAGCATTACGCTCAGCAGCCGTATGGACAGCCGCAGCCGCCCGCGAAGAAGAAGCGGAAGTGGCCGTGGGTTGTGGGTGGCGTCGTGCTGGTTCTTGTTGTGGGCGGAATGTTGGGCGGAGGTGATGATGAGAAGTCCACAACTGCACAAGCCACAACCTCGTCCACGGCTGCACCTGTCGCAGCCGGCAATGCTCCTTCTGCTGCGGTCGTTGCTCCTGTCGAATCGGTTTCCCCCGCACCCGCACCCGAATCTGAGCAGGCGGCACCGGGTATCGGCCAGGAAGTCCGCGATGGCAAGTTCGGTTTCGTCGTGACTGGTGTCGAGACAGGTGTTACGACCCTGGGCGACAACCCGTACCTTCAGAAAGACGCACTCGGGCAGTTCGTGCTGGTCAGTGTCACGGTGACCAATGTTTCCGATAAGGCGCAAAGCTACTTCGGCTCTAACCAGAAGCTGATCGATGTCCAAGGTCGCGAGTTCGAGAACGACGCGATGGCAGCGATCAATCTAGAGGCAGAAACTGCAATCGGGGGAGATATCAACCCCGGTCTGTCGCAGAACATAACGATCGTGTTCGACATCCCAGCGGATGCGGTCCCCGCGACACTCGAGGTACACGATTCCGTCTTCTCCGGTGGGGCTGAGATCTCCCTGCGATAGCTTAGATGTTTTCGTTGGCCGGGCACCGAGACGGTGCCCGGCCATTCGCCGTAGTCAGCTAGCGAGATTTGGGTAATCACCGCACTACTGTCGGCGTCTCGTCTCAGTTCAGCAATAGGAGCCAAGAACCTGAGCTGTCGTCGTCACCGACCGCCGTACTTCGAGGTGATGCGACTCTCCAACCACTGCAGCGCAATCGTGGGTGGCAGCGCCATCACCAGAATCAACACAACCGTGCCCATGATGTTCTCCATCCGCACCAGGCTGACATTGCGCAAGAGTTCGTATCCGATGCCGCTGGACGATGAGAACATTTCGGCGAGAAGCAGACCCAGGAACGCCAAACCGAAGGTCATCCGCATACCCGTCGCCAGCGCCGGGAGCACGGCGGGAATGACGATCTGACGGATCAACCTGGGCCAGCTCACCTGCAATGACGCCGCCATCTTGAGATGGATTCGCTGGACAGATGCCGTGGCTTCGACAGCGACGAGGAACATCGGAATGAAGGCGGCGTAGAAGGAGAATCCGAATCGGCTCAATGCGCCGATGCCGAGGAACGACAGGAAGATCGGATACAGCACGATCTTGGGAATGCTGTTGATCGAGTACACGATCGGGGCGATGGTTCGGGTCCAGAACGGACTCAGGCCCAGTGTCAGGCCCAGCAACGAACCTACGACGGTACTGGCCAGAAACGCGAGCACGAGGATGCGCAGTGAGTCGTAGACGTTGGCTCGGAAGTCTGCGCTGCCCAGATCCTCAGCAAGCGAACTCATGGCCTCGGCAGGCGTCGGGAAGATGAGACTGTCGACCAGAACGGCCGAGACCCACCAGATCAACACCGCGACGACGGCGACGACCACGGGTGGCAGGAACCGTCGGGCGTTGGTGCGGCTAGCGGACGAGGCGGCTTTCGGGGGAGTGGTCGGGGCGGTGGCTACTCTGTCCAAGGTGCTGCTCATCAGCGGCGCCTCCAATCGAATCGGTTGAGCGCGAGCGAGATCAGCGAGGTTGAGAGCAGAGCGATCAGCGCCACGATGAGGATCCCGGCGTACATGTCGGCTATGTCGAACCCGTCGTAGGCAATGGAGATGAAGTGGCCTAGCCCTTGCGTCGACAGGATGAACTCACTGGCCAACACCGAGATGACGGCGTACGAGAGCCCGAGCTTGAGGCCGGTCACGATGCTCGGCAGCGCATACGGCAGAAGCACGGATCGGAAGTACTGCCACCGCGTCAACATCAGCGTTGTGCCGAGCTTGGTGACGATCGGCGACACCGCGTTGAATCCGGTGTGTGCGTTCAACGCAACCACACCGAAGGCGAAGATGGTGGACAGGATGGCGATCGGAGCCACGCCGGCACCGAACAGCACCACCATGATGGGGTAGAGCGCGAATGTCGGGACGGCGTAGTAGACGTTGAGGTACGGCTGAAACGCTCTGTCCCACAGCTCGTACCGCCACAGCACATACGCAGCGGCGACACCGAGTACGGAGCTGAGCACGAAGGCCAGAACGATGATGCCGAGCGTCCGGCCCAACTCGTCGACGAGGAAGTCCGGGTCGGTCAGCAGGCTCAGTGACGTCGTGATCATGTCGGTCACCGGAACGATGTCGAGCGGAGAAGCGAAGAACCGTGCCGAGATGTCGATGGCCACCAGTGCCGCGACGAGGATGAGTACGGTCCAACCCCATGCGGGGAGACCGAGTTGGGTCGACGGGGCAGGCCGGATGTATCCGGGGACCACAGAGGCGCGGTTGCTCTCGCGCGTCGGCGCACTCATGGTTCGACGCTCATCGTCTTCTTGGCCTCATCGCGCAGACTCGACCAAATACGTTCGTGCAGAGCAGTAGCCGCCGGGCTTGCGAGAACGTCCTCGGAGCGAGGATGAGGCAGGTCGATGTCCATCTCGTCGATGAACCGACCGGGCCGCGCGCTCATCACCAGCACCCGATCGGAGAGCAGAACTGCCTCCTGAATGCTGTGGGTGATGAACAGGACCCCGCAGGTGAGCTTTTCGACGATCTTGAGCAGCTCGTAGGACATCACCAATCGCGTCTGCTCGTCGAGGGCACCGAACGGCTCATCCGCGAGAATGAGGTCGGGCTCCATGGACAGGCAGCGCGCGATCGCCACACGCTGACGCATACCGCCGGACAACTGCGTGGGGTAGTGGTCGCCGAACTTGCTCAGCCCCACAGTGTTCAGCAGCTCGTCGGCGCGGGCGCGTCTTTCCTTCTTGCCGACACCTCGGACTTCGAGAGCGAACGCGACGTTGTCGCGGACAGTCCGCCAGGGCAGCGTCGCCGATTCCTGGAAGATGACCGCAGTCTTGGATCGAGGGCCGGTGAGCGGTTGCCCGTCGACCTGCACGGTGCCGCCATCGTGATCCTGCAGTCCGGCGAACACCTCGAGCAGGGTGGACTTGCCGCAGCCACTGGGCCCGACGACGGAGACGAATTCTCCTCGGCCGATGGACAAGTCGATCTCGTGCAGGGCGGTGACATCACCGAAGTGCCGCGACACCGACGAGGCGACGGCGATGGCGGATGTGGTGTCGGGGCGGGGTCGAGTCGCTGCGTGAGTCACGTCGCTACCTTCTGGTGGTGGGAAATTGCGGTCAGGAGTCGCAGTCGCCGGGAACATCGTTCTCTACTCCCGCGGCGAGGAAGTCCGGGTCGAACAGGGTGCAGAAATTGGGTACTCGATCGCTCCCGGACGCTTCGACGCCGTCCTGGGCGGATTCGACCGACGCGGTGTCGAAGCCGCCGCCCCAGGTGTCGACCGAGGACGCACGCTCGACCACCGCGGTCGCCGACTCCACATCGAAGCCGGTGTAGTCCGCGTAGATCTGGGCGGCCGCAACAGGATCGGCCTTGATGGATGCGACCGCCTCGGTGTAACCGGCGTTGATGGCCCGTACGACACCGGGATTACTCGCGGCGTAATCCTTGGTGGTCGTGATCGTCGACTGCAGGAACCGCGACATATAGTCGGGGCTGCTGACGATCAGCTTGAAATCCTCCGGCCGCTGTTCGGCGACGATAGAGGGAACGAGCGCGATATCGACGTTGCCGGCTTCGAGTAGTGCGAAACCCTCACCGATTCCGCCGGAGGCAACCCGCTCGATCCGGCTCGGGTCGACGCCTGCAACGGAGGGAAGCAGACGCGTCAGAGCATCGGACGCCGAGTTGGGCCGGGTATAGGCCCACCGGCGGACGTCCTCGATGGAGTTGATGTCGGTGTTGGAGGCGAGCGCGTAGAAGTTCATCGGGTACGGCCCCTGCGTGCCGCCGCCGACGATGCGCAGTTCGGAGCCGGCTGCGTCCGCCTGCACGATCGACGGGTAGCTGACCTCACCGATGGGGATGTTGCCGTCGAGCAGCGTGCGCATGGTGGCACTGCCGCCCTTGCCCGGAACGATGTTCTCCACGATCACGCCGTGCTTCTCGAACAGTCCCTGCTTCTGCGCGACAAGCCAAGGGATGCTGTAGATTTCGGCCGCTGCCGAGACGGTGACATCGATCGTGACCGGATTGGCGGGGTCCGCGTCGGGACCGGGATCGGATCCACAGGCCACCAATGCGGTGGACAGCGTCAGTGCTGCCATGATGGACGTGGCTCGGCGTAAATGCATCTGCGTCCTCGCTGGATGATCGGCGTGACGATGCCGAAGGGGAGTGTCTGCTGTCGCAGGCCCACCCGTAGTGAGACGTACGTAACAGCTGTCTTCTACCTAAACATAAGATGTTTTAGGCGTCAAGGTAAGGTAAATCCGGACAATGCCCGTAGATTATCCGCACGGGACGGGCTAAAGATCAGATGTATGCGAAGGTATCGCCCGATGCCAGCCGGTCACCGACTGATAGCGCTCACCCACGCCGAACAACGCGCCCTCACAGTGCGCAGCAGCGGTCAGTTGCGCTCCCACCGGCATGCCCGAGGACGGGTGGAACCCGACCGGCAGAGCCAGCGTCGGACCGTCGTGCAACGACCACGGGTACGTAAATTGTCCCATCCGGCGTGAGAGCGCGACAACGTCGTCGCCCCCGTCCCTCGGGGGAACATCGACGGGCATGGCCGGGGTCAGCACCGCGTCGACACTCTCGAACGTGGCGGTCATGGCCTGACGGAACCGATCGCGGCCGGTGAATGCACGGGCACGGTCGGACTCGGAGATGCTCAGGCCCAACCTTATTCGCTCGTAAGTCGCGGCTTGAAAGCGAGAAGGCTCGGTGTCGAGCCGGTGCCGATGGCAGCGAGCGAGGTCGCTGTAGACGATCGTGTAGACGATGTCCTGGGCATCGGCGGCACGCCCTAGCTCGATGGGGACGATCTCGTACCCCAGTTCGGCGAACGTGCGCACCGCGGCCGCGACGGTCTGCGCGACGCCCGGATCCACGTCCGCGGTGAGGAAGACGCTGGGCACACCGATGCGTGTCACGGCTGATGGTTCGGATGGAGTGGGGGACAAGACGTCGAACAGAGCCTTCACCTCGGCCACCGACCGCGCCATCGGGCCGACGGTGTCGAATTGCTCGCTTACCGGGAACACGCCGTCGTTGCTGATCGATCCCCAACTGGGGCGTAGACCGGTGATCCCGCACGCCGCGGCGGGGAGGCGCACCGACCCGCCGGTATCGGTGCCCAGGGTTGCGTCGACCAGTCCGGCGGCGACGGCAATCCCCGAACCGCCGCTCGATCCGCCGGGCACCCGAGCGGTATTCCACGGGTTGTACGACGGGCCCGCAGCCGAGTTCTGCGAGGTGACACCAACGGCGAACTCGGCCATGTTCAGCTTCGCGACCACCGACCCGCCTGCGTCACGTAGGCGGGTGACGACCTCGGCATCAGCGTCGGCGACGTTGTGCTCGAAGAACTCCGACGCGCAGGTGGTCTCGACGCCGGCCACGTCGATGTTGTCCTTGACTCCGATGCTCAGGCCGGACAGGGGCCCCGGGGTGTCGTTCCGGTCGTCGATCCACCGGACGACACCGCCGAAGGTCCCGTCCTCGATCAGGCCGCGCTCCGGGCGCGCAGCTCGGCCGTCGCGTCCTCGTCGACCGTCCACGAATCGGTGTTCACGACCACACCGTAGTCGCGTCGAGCATCGTCCTCGGTGAGGTACTCGTCCCAGACGTCGCTGAGCACCTGGAACGGATCACGCTCGAACGGGTTTCCGAAGCCACCGCCTGAGGGGAGCTTGATCTCCAGCGTCTCACCGGAACGAATCGTCTCTTGAGTGACCTTGGAGTACAACACTTCCTCGCGGTCAGTCCCGGCGTTCCTGGTGAACGAGCCGGACACACCGTTGTGTCCACCCAGAGCTCCGGCCGGAGGATCCGATCGGTTGTCGGCCTCGGAACCGAGGAACGTATCGGTCTCCATCAACCACTTGCGCACACTGCCGATACCGCCGCGCCACTTCCCTGGCGCGGGTGCCTCGTCGCGCAGCTCGTACCGCAACGCGCGCATAGCGTGGTTGAGCTCGAGCTCCTCGATGGGGTTGTTGCGAGTGTTGGCCATCAGGGCGTCGACGGCGTCCATGCCGTCCTTGCCATTGCGGCCACCGTAGGAGCCCTCGTTAATTTCGATGTAGACCCAATACGATTCGCCGTCCGGAGCGATACCGGAGTAGGCGATGGCGCACAGGGCGGCGGACGATCCCGCGATCGCGTGATCCGGAAGCACCGGGGCCAGAGCGAGATTGATCGAGTCGAACACCCGGTTCACCTGCGAGAACCGCGCGAAGCACGACGCGGGAAAGTCCGGGTTGAAGATCGTCCCCTCGGGGGCATAGGCCTTGACGGGTCGGAAGCACCCGTCGTTCTGAGGAACGAATTCCTCCGTCAGATCCTCGTCGAGCAGAATCGTACGAATGGCCGAGACAGCCACCGGCAGAACCGAACCCTCAAACGGGACGTTGAACGCGGTGGGCACCTGGCTGTTGGAGCCGGTGAGGTCGATGAGAATGTCCTCGCCCTCGACCTGCACCCGCACAGCCACCTTGAGCGGTTCGTCGCGGTTCTTACCGTCGTCGTCGAGGTATCCGATGGGCGCGGTGTAGCTGCCGTCGGGAATCTCACGAATCTTTTTGCGCAGCATGGACTCGGAGTAGTCCATCCAGCGTTCGCCCGCGCTCATCACGGTGTCGAGGCCGTACTTCTCGAGCAGCTCGGTGAATCGCTTCTCGCCGATGCGAGAGCACGCGATCAGTGCTTCGAGGTCGCCGCGGTTCTGCTCGGGCGTACGGACGTTGTCGAGGATGTGCTGAATCAGGTAGTCGTTGCGGACCCCGGCCTCGTAGATCTTCATCGAGTCCATCAGCTTGCCCTCGGCCCACACATCGACGACGTCCATGCACAGGCCGGGGAAGTTGCCGCCGACGTCGGACACGTGACCGGTACACCCGGCGAAGCCGATGTGCTCGCCCTGCCAGAAGATCGGAATGATCACGCCGTAGTCGGGGGAGTGAGCCGCTCCGTGGTACGGATGATTGTGCAGCACCACATCTCCGGGCTTGTACGTTCCGGCGAGGCGACGGTTGACGCCCTTGATGTAGGCGGGAATCGAACCGCAGTGCATCGGAGTCGAATCCGATTCACAGAGTTCGCGTCCGTTGATGTCGAAGATGCCCGCGCCGAGGTCCTCGGACTCTCGAATGAGCGACGAGTACGCCATGCGGTAGAGCACCTGAGCCATCTCTTTGGCCATCGACTGCAGGGCTCCGCCGATGACGCGCAGCGTGATGGGATCGACCTCGACGTCGTTCCAGGTTCGAGTGGATTCGCCCGCCAGTGACACTCCGGTGGTGGGCATCAGCGCCTTGCTCATGCGGGGTTCCTCTCGATGATGATGTGGCCGACGGCGTCGACGGTGGCGTGCTGATTCATGCCGATGATCGTGGTGGAATCGAACTGCTCGACGATCGCAGGACCGTCGATCTCGTTGTTCGCCAGCAGGAGTGACCGCTCGTAGACCGGGGTGTCCACCCACTGCGGCGCGGACGTCTCGTCCTGCCAGAACAGTGCCTGGGTGGTCGTCTTGATCGCGGCCGAGGAGTCGGCGGAGCCCACGGCGATATCGGCGATCTGTACGTGGGGAACCGCACCCACGCCGGTGACGCGGACGTTGATCAGCTGCACGGGCTTGTCGTCGAACCGCTGAGAGTAGGTGCGTCCGTGCACGTCGTGGAATGCCTCGGCGACGGTCTTGACCCACACGTCGTCGATGTCGCCGTCCGGTGCAGCGACGCGGAGTTCGTAGCCCTGGCCGACGTATCGGCAGTCGACGCTGCGCTCGAGCGAAATGTTCTCGGCCGCAACACCGTCCTTCTCGAGCTGTGCGACGGCCAGTGCGGACAGACGCTCGACCTGCTCCTGCAGCAGTTCGATGTTCGGGTCGGCGGACGACGTCCACACCGTCGTCGGCTCCTCGTAGCGGATGTCGGTGGTGAGCAGGCCGACAGCGGAGGTGATGCCGGGGTGACCGGGCACGATGACCCGCGGAATACCGAGCTGGTCGGCGATCTGCCACGCGAACAGCGGACCGGCTCCACCCTCGGCGATCAGTGAGAAGTCGCGCGGGTCATAGCCTTTACGCACCGAGTGCAGGCTGATCGCCTCGGTCATGGAATGGGCGAGGATCTTGAAGATGCCCATCGCGGCGTCGTCGAGTGGGGTGTCGAGCTTGTCGGCGATGTGAGTCTGAATCGCTTCGCGCGCCAGCTCGGGCTTGACCTCCATTGTTCCGGACAGGAAGCTCTTCTCGCGCAGCCATCCCATCATCACCATGGCGTCGGTGGACGTCGGTTCGGTGCCGCCGTGTCCGTAGCAGGCGGGACCGGGAACGGCACCCGCGCTGCGTGGTCCGACGCGGAACATGCCGCCGTCGTCGACCACGGCGATGGATCCGCCGCCGGCACCGATGGTGTCGACCTCGGCCATGGGCACCATCGCGTGATAGTCGCCGATTCGGGTGTCGAGCAGATGCTTCATCCGCAGGGCACCGTCCGGTGCCACGCCGACATCCGCGGAGGTACCGCCGACATCGAGGGTGATGACACTGGGGAACCCGGATGCCTTACCGATGGCGCAGCCGCCGAGCAGGCCGGCGACCACCCCGCTGGTCAGAAGTGAGACCGGGATTTCGCTGGCGCTGCGGGAGGTGACGAGCCCGCCGGCCGAGGTCATGAGGTGTACGTCCTCGCCGACCTGCGCTGCCTTCGCCTTACCGGCCAGGTTCTCGATGTACTTCGAGGTCTTCGGTCCGATGAACGCGTTGAGTGCTGCGGTCGAAAAGCGTTCGTACTCGCGGTATTGCGGGGCCACCTCGCTGGAGAGGGAGATGAAGACGCCCGGGAACTCTTCTTCGATGATGGCTCGCACGCGCTGCTCGTGGGTGGGGTTGCGGTACGCGTGCAGGAATGCGACGGCGATGGCCTGCACGCCTCGCTCACGCAGCAGGCGAACCTGTTCGCGCACAGCATCTTCGTCGAGTGGGGTCAGAATGTTTCCTGCGGCATCGATGCGTTCCGGGACCACCCGCCGGTTGCGCCGTGGCACGAGCTGCCACTTCTGCCACGGAAGATCCTGGTAGTTCGAGTAATTGAGAGGACGCTTCTTGCGCGCGATGTGCAGCAGGTCGCGGAAACCCTCGGTGGTGATCATGCCGACGTCGCAGCCGTTGTGCTCGAGCACGATGTTGGTGGCCACGGTGGTGCCGTGGAAGAACATGTCGATCTCGGACGGGTCGATCCCTGCGCGTTCGGCGAGGACCTTGATGCCGTCCATCGTGCCGATCGAGGGATCGTGATTGGTGGACGGGGTCTTGTGCACGACGACCGTGCCGTCGTCGTCCCACAGGACGAGGTCGGTGAACGTGCCGCCGACGTCGACTCCAATGCGTTTCATGCTGCGTCCGTTCTGTCGGTGCCCGAGGGGAGCGGGAAGGCGTGCTCCGCGTGTCCTACGAAGTCGTGGGGTCACTGCTGAGGTGACATGAGTCATAGTGCTGATGATCGACGGGAAAAGCAATACCTCTGATGTATTGCGTCGGTTTTGTCCAGATATCGGCCTAGATTCGCGTCGGTATGCGTGGTTTCTTGCTAAAAAGCGGATGTATCGAGGGTTGCGATCTCCGCATCTCGGGGCATCGGTCACGCTAAGCTCGAGCCGACCGGTCAGCAGAAGCAGTCGAGCGACATCAGGGGGAAGACGTGGCCCAATCGGCTCCGCTCAAGGCGACCGCCAAGAGTGTCCCCGCGTATGCGGTTCTCGCCGGCCATCTTCGGAGCCGCATTCTCTCCGGTGAGCTGCAGCCGGGAGAGCGGCTACCCGGCGAAGCCGAGCTCACCGCCGAATTCGGCGTCGGGCGTAGCACTATTCGTGAAGCGCTCCGGTCCCTGGCCAGCCAGAACCTGATCGAGACGACCAGGGGAGTGACCGGGGGAAGCTTCGTCGCCGTCCCCAGTGTTGGACACATCAGTGAGCACCTGGAAACCGGTGTCGCTCTGATGGCTGCCGCGGAGACTGTCACCGTCGACCAGCTCATGGAAGTGCGCAACCTGATGGAGGTTCCGGCGGCGGGCATTGCCGCGTTCCGCCGCACCGACGAGCATCTCGAGCAGCTCAACGCGACCATCTTCGATCCCAATCAAGTGCAGGGACCCGAGACGTTCGCCAAGAACCAGGAATTCCACCTCGTCTTGCTGCGCGCGGCCCACAATCCGCTGCTCGAGCTCATCACTGCACCCGTCTTCCGTGTCCTGTCCGGTCGATTCGGTCGTGACCATGCGCCCGAGGGCTTCTGGCAGTGCGTCGACAGCGACCACCGGGGACTGCTCGACGTGGTGGAGGCCGGTGACTCGATGGCCGCCATGGATCTGATGCGTAAGCATCTCGACCACCTCGGTGACTCGTACCGACAGATGGATCGACTTCGTAATCCGTAAACATCTGCTCTTTACCGAGTCGATTCAGGTGAAGTCTGCCGATTACCGGTTTTCTCGAACCCTTGACGCCGTAAACATCTGATGTTTATGGTCTAGGTAAGGCACTCGCCAAACCGACACGAGGAGACACGGTGGCAATCCATCCGGCCGTTCTGGGGCGCTTCTTCGACGACTACACCGTGGGGGACGTCTACCAACATCCCTTCGGGCGGACGATCACGGAGACCGACAACACGTGGATCACGCTGCTGTCGCTCAACACCAACCAGAACCACTTCAACGCGCATCTGGCGTCGCAGAACCCCATCACCGATGGGAAGGTCATCGTCAACTCCGGCTTCACAGTCTCTGTGGTGCTGGGACTTTCGGTGATCGACATGAGCCAGAACGCGATCTCCAACCTCGCCTTCACCGACATCAAGATGTCCCACCCGGTCTATGCAGGCGACACCCTGTACGCCGAAAGCATCTGTACCGGGCTGCGCAAGTCCGAGTCACGCCCCTACGCCGGCATCGTCTCGATGATCACCCGCGGCCTCAATCAGGATGGCGTCGAGGTCATTTCGTGGAAGCGCTCGGTCATGGTCGCAACCCGCGACAGTGGCATCGGGCAGAACTACTTTCCCGAAGCGCAGAACGGACCGCTCGAACTTCCCCAGACTAAGGATTCCGACGCATGAGGCCACTCGAAGACGTACGCATCATTTCCCTCGAGCAGTACGGCGCAGGCCCGTTCGGTAGCTTGCACCTGGCCGACCTCGGCGCGGACGTCATCAAGATCGAGGACCCCAGCGTCGGCGGCGACGTCGGACGGTACGTCCCGCCCTACAACGAGGGCGAGGACTCGCTGTTTTTCGAGAGCTTCAACCGCAACAAACGTTCCCTGTCCCTTGACCTCTCGACCCCGAGTGGGCGAGCGGTGTTCGAGGATCTCGTTCGTACCAGCGACGCCGTCTACTCCAACCTGCGCGGTGACGTGCCGGAGAAGATTGGCATCACCTACGACCAGCTCAAGCATCTCAATCCCGCAATCGTGTGCTGCAGCCTCACCGGCTTCGGTATGACCGGCCCCCGCGCGAAAGAGCCTGGCTACGACTACATTCTGCAGGGCCTCGCCGGCTGGATGAGCGTCACCGGCGACCCGGACGGCCCGCCCACCAAATCCGGTCTGTCGCTGGTCGATTACTCCGGTGGATTCGTCGCCGCGATCTCGCTGCTGTCGGGACTGCACGCTGCCCGACGCGACGGCATCGGCGGTGACTGCGACGTCTCGCTGTACGACACGGCGATGTCTCTGCTCACCTATCCCGCGACCTGGCATCTCAACGCCGGCTTCGAGCCGATCCGCACGAAGAACTCCGCTCACCCGTCTCTGGTTCCGTTCCAGGCCTTCGAGGCAACGGACGGTTGGCTCATCGTCGGCTGCGCGAAGGAGAAGTTCTGGGACCGGCTCGTCGTCGCCATCGACCGCCCGGACCTCGGTGCCGATCCGCGGTTCACCAACTTCTCGCTGCGTGGCAAGAACCAGAACGTACTGCTGCCGATCCTGGAAGAGGTATTTGCCAGCAATACCGTCGAGCACTGGCTCTCGAAGCTCGGCCCGGCCGGGGTGCCTACCGGACCGATCAACGACGTCGAGCACGCACTGACCGAACCGCACACGCTCGCACGCAATCTCGTGGTCGAGACCGAGCACCCGGTGTACAACACCGTGCGCCAGGTCGCCTCACCGGTGAACTTCGGTGCCGAGGCCAAGCAGTACCGCCGGGCGCCGCAGCGCAACGAGCACTTCGACGACATCGTGCGCGACCAACTGGGTTACGACGACGAACGCATCGCGACACTGAAGGCGGAGGGAGCCTTCGGTACGGCGAAGGACGAGGTACGGGCGTGACCTCGACGATCTTGGCGGAGTGGGCATCGAGTGTCACTGTCGCCGATCTGTCCGAGGACGTCCGGCATGCGGCCGCCCGGCACCTGCTCGATGGCGTCGGTAACACCGTTGCGGCCCAACGGCTCGGCTACGGCCGACCGGGCTGGACAGTAGCCGACGCCCTCGGCGGCCCACCGGAGGCGCGGCCTCTCACTGGAACCCGAGGACTGTCGGCGCCGGCAGCCGCCTTCGCGACCGGGGTGATGCTGCACTCGCTGGACTTCGACGACACGCACGCGGGCGCTCTGGTGCACGCGACGGCCGTATCTCTTCCTGCGGCATTCGCCGTCGGGCAGCAGGTATCGGCCTCTGGTGCAGATGTGCTGACCGCCGCAGCTCTCGGGCTCGAAACCGCCTGTCGCCTCGGTGAAGTCAGCCCGCACGGATTCCATGCTCGGGGTGTGCATGCCACGGCAGCGGTGGGACCGTTGACGGCCGCACTCGTTGCCGGACACCTGTCGAAGTTCGACACCGAGACGTTGGTCAACGCCCTGGGGATCGCTGGATCGTCGAGTTCGGGACTGCTCGAGTTTCTCGATACCGACGCCGACACCAAGGCGCTGCATCCCGGATCGGCGAGCATGAACGGTGTGCTGGCCGCTCGGCTCGCGGCCGCCGGTGCGACCGGCCCATCGTCTGTCCTGGAAGGTCGACGCGGAATCTACGCTGCGCTGACCGATCGGCCGACGAACTTCGCGGCACTGACGGAGGGACTCGGCACGCGGTGGGAAGCCACCCGGATCGGCATCAAGCCGTACCCCAGTTGCCAACTGATGCACGTGACGCTCGATGCGGTGTCGAAGGCCCTCGGTGACAGCGCGGTTCAGGCCAGTGATGTCGACGACATCGAGGTGTTCGTTCATCCCGATTCGAGTCCGTTCGTCTGCGGACCCAACACCGGCGTCGCGTCACCGCGCAGTACCTACGACGGCAAGTTCGATCTGCCGTGGAGTGTGGCGGCACTACTGCACGACGGAGCCATCACCGTCTCGACCTACACCGACGAATCCATCGCACGCGAGGACGTCCTCGGCACCGCCCGCAAGGTGCGGGTGACGAACCTGCCGTCCGAGGTTCCCGCGGCGGCCGCGTCGGGCAGGGCGGTTCTCACCCTCACCGACGGACGCGTGCTCGACGCCTCCGTCGGCGGCAGTCAGGGATCCGCCGGTTTCCCGCTGAGCGACGACCGTCTGCTGGAGAAGTTTCTCGCCAACTGCGGCAACGACTCTCGTGCCACCGAGCTGGCCGACCGCGTCCTCGGGTTGGTCGACGAAACCGACTTGACCGCCATTCTCGACCTCGCCGCAGCCATCGCGCCGACACCCTGACACTTCAATCGACAGGACATCACCATGGACTTCACGTACGACGAGCAGCAGACGGCCTTCCGTAAAGCATTGCGCACCTTCGTCGACAAGGAAATCATCCCGGTCGCGAACGAGTGGGAGAAGACGGGCCGATACCCCACCGAGATCGTCGAGCACATGAAGGCCATGGGCCTGTTCGGCATCACGACACCGGAGGAGTACGGCGGCCTCGACCTCGACAAGGTCTCGTTCACTTTGGTGTACGAGGAGCTCGCCCGCGGATGGATGGGTGTCGCCGGAATTCTCGGCAGCCACAACCTCTCGTGCTGGATGATCGGCAAGCACGGTACCGACGAGCAGAAGAAGACACTGCTGCCCAAGCTTGCGACCGGTGAATGGCGTACTGGAGTCGGCCTGACCGAGCCCGGTGCCGGAACCGACCTGCAGGGCATCAAGACCACCGCCAAGCGCGACGGCGACCACTACGTCGTCAACGGTGCGAAGACCTGGATCACCAATGCCCGACACGCGAATGTGCTTCCGGTACTGGTCAAAACCGACACCACCACGACTCCCGCGCACAAGGGCATGTCGCTGCTACTGATCGACACCACGACCGACGGGTTCGAGGTCCAGCGCGACATGGGCAAGCTCGGCTACAAGGGAACCGAATCGTGTGAGATCACGTTCACCGATGTGCGCGTTCCCGTCGACGCAGTGCTCGGTGGCGTCGAGGGTCGCGGTCTGCAGCAGGCACTGTCGGGTCTCGAGATCGGCCGTCTCAACATCGCCGGCCGCAGCGTCGGCATCGCGCAGGCTGCCTACGACGCTGCGCTCGAATACGCCAAGCAGCGCACCGCATTCGGTCAGCCCATTGCCGAGTTCCAGGCCATCCAGCTCAAGATTGCCGACATCGCGACCCAGCTGCAGGCCGCACGCTTGATGACGTACTGGGCTGCATCGCAGGCAGATTCGGGTAAGCGAGTGGATATGGAAGCCGGTATGGCGAAGTACTTCGCCTCCGAGGCCGCCATTACCGCCAGCCTCGAAGCGATGCGCATCCACGGTGGCTACGGATACTCCACCGAGTTCGTCGTCGAACGCCTCTACCGGGACGCCCCGCTGATGGCGATCGGTGAGGGCACCAACGACATCATGCGCACCGTCATTGCCAAGTCCCTCGTCGCGGGCACGGGCGTCATCGGATGAGGACCGCTCTGACGTACCTCTACGTCCCGGGGGATGTGCCGGAGCGGTTCGACAAGGCGCTGAATTCGGGTACCGACGCGGTGGTGTTGGATCTCGAGGACGCCGTCACTGCGGCGAACAAGGACCATGCGCGTGCGACGGTGGCCGCGTGGGTTGCCTCCTGCGAGCCGGGTGACGTGCAGATCTGGGTGCGTGTCAATCCTGGGGCGTTGCAGGAGAGCGATATTCGCGCGGTGTTGCACCCCAATCTGACCGGTATCTGGTTGCCGAAGGTGTCGTCTGCTCGGGAGATAGAGCAGGCCGACGCACTTCTCGGTGCGAGCGGCGTCGTGGTCTCGCCACTGATCGAGACGGCCGCCGGAGTGTTTGCCGCTCTCGAGATTGCCCGTGCCCCTCGGGTCAAGTTTTTACAGATCGGTGAGGTGGACCTGGCCGCCGATCTCGGCGTCGACGGCTCGGCGGAGTCATTGTCGTTCGTGCGTGCTCAGGTGGTGGCGGCCAGCGTCGCGGCGGGGATCGATCCACCGCCTGCTGCGGTGTCGCGGAATTTCCGCGATGCCGAAGCGTTCGAGGCCGATACCCGCACTTTGGCCGGTCTCGGTTTTGTCGGGCGTGCGTGTATTCATCCGGCTCAACTCGGGCCTGTGCGAACGGTGTTCGTGCCGTCGGAGTCGGAAGTTCTCGAGGCAGAGCAACTGTTGGCCGACTTGGAACGTGCCACCTCAGGAGTGGCCGTCGACAGCAAGGGATTTCTGATCGACGAGGCTGTGGCCCGAACTGCTCGTCGAGTGGTGGAGCGCGGTGCCGCGCGGGAGACGATCAACAACTGACGTCAGCCGAAGGCGATGCGAAGCCCGACACTCGCTGTGGCCCCGCCGGCGCTGAGGATGAAGTTGTGCCGTCCTTCGTCCCGGAAGACCATCTGCATCGGCAGGAACCAGAATCGATTCTCGCCGGTGAAGCCGGCGCCGGGGATTTGCAAGCCTCGTTGATTGACGATGTGTTCGCCGTTCGCATCGAGCACCTCGAGTGTCGCGGGGAAGTCCTTGCCGATGTCGTCGGGTCCCGTCTGCAACAGCGCGACCAGACGGCATTCGAGCATGCGGGTGTCGCGAGGAACCGTGCAGGTATCCCAGACACCGCCGAGAATGTCGAGCATGTCTTCGCTGACTCGCGCGTACTCGGCGAAGAACAGCCCGGTGATGATCATCGGCTTCGGCCACCTCTTTCGACCAACACTGGCGTCGGGGTTGACAGTCGTGTCGACAACCCTAAGCGGCCAGGGAGCCATCTGCTGACGCAGCGCCGCGTCGATGCAGAACCATCGTCAGTGCGATGGCGACGATGATGCCGATCAAGGGCGGAATTCCGAATTCGAGTTCCCCGGACAACCATGCGAGGAATGCGGCAAAGGCGTAGACCGCGAGATGTCGCCAATGCACGAGCGGGGGAGTGTGCCCCTCGGGTATGCCCTGACGCCAGCGGCACAGGAAGTCTCCGATGAGAACACCGCCCAACGGAGGAATGAAGGTGCCGAGCAAGCTCAGGTAGTCGACCAGATGATTGTGCACACCGACGAGTGCGAGCACGGTCCCGATGACGCAGCCGCCGATGATGAACGGTGCCTTCCGGGGATGCCGGAACATTTCCGCGCCGGCGACGCCGAAGGCATATGCGGTGTCCGCGTTGCTCTTCCACAGGTTACCGAAGAGCAGAATCAGGCCCCAGCCGACGAGTCCCAGGTTGTAGAGAACCAGAACGAAATCGCCCTCACCGAAGGTGATTGCTCCGATCGCTCCGAACAGAATCATCATTCCGTTGCCGAGAAGGAACCCGATGATGCACGCCCACGCCGCTTGCGACCCGGATCGTGCGAATCGAGTCCAATTGGGTGCCTGTGTCCCCGCGGAGACGAAAGTGCCGACGACCGTCGTGATGGCGAGCGTGACCGTCATGGTCGTCGTGGGTGCGATCGACGTCAGACCGGAGAACCCACCGACCTCGTCGAGAGAGCGGGAGACCACCCAACACGCCAAGGCAATAATCAATGGCGTCGACACGACCGAGACCCAGTACATCCCGCGGTATCCGTAGCAGGCGGTGATGCACATGAGGATGCTCGCACCGATCATGACCGCCGCCCGCGCGGCATAGGACTCCCAGCCCAATGCCTGCGAGGTGAGCTCACCGATGGTGCCGATGATGACGCCATACCAACCAATCTGCGTACCACCGAGGAGCAACGACGCGAGCTTGGATCCGCGGGTGCCGAAGCTGTAACGCGCCATGAGCACGGTCGTCAAACCTGTACGTGCACCGGCAAATCCCATCACGGCCACGTACGCGCCCAGAATCGCCGAGCCGGCGACGATCACCAGGATGAGGGTCCAGAAACTGAACGCCGTGCCGAGCGCAGCACCGGCCAGCATTGTCGGCGTGAAGATGGTAAAGCCCAGCAGCACAATGGCCAACGAGAAGAACGGCTTGCGGGCAGTGCGGGGCACGGGCGTGACGGGGTAGTCCAGGTCGACCGGTTCGTCGGCCTTCTGTGCGGTGGACTCGTGATCGGCTCGGTTGCTCATGCCTCCTCGCCGATGTCTTCGAGCCACAGGCCCGGGCGCTCCGCCAACATGCGTTCCATGAGCTGCAGACAGGCGGGGTCGTCGACGACGTCGAGCTGTACCCCATGCTCGCGCAACAGACTCTCCGACATCTCGAAGGAGCGGTTCTCGCCGATCACGATTCGCGGAATTTCGTACAGCAATGCGGTTCCCGCGCACATGAAGCAAGGAGACAGGGTGGTGTAGAGAACGGATTTGCGGTACACCGAAGCCGGTAGTCGCCCCGCTCGCTCGATGCAGTCGGTTTCGCCATGACGAATTGCGCTGTCCATCTGCACGCGTCGGTTCCGTCCCACCGCCAGTACTTCGCCGTCGTGCACGAGTGCCGCGCCGATGGGAACGCCGCCCTCCTCCCAGCCGATCTGTGCCTGTTCGATTGCAAGTCCGAGGAAGTACTCGTCGGTGTGCGCGGGATCGGTCAAGGGGTCCTCCTGAAGCGTCTACGAACGGTGAGGGTGATGCGTGCCATCAGTCGACCAGGCCTCGCGCAGATTGCCAAAGGGACAACGTGTCACTCGAGCAATAGTCGATCTGGAGCACTGTGTCCCGTCGGCGGAGCATGAACGAATGCTGCCGACTCTGCGAAACGTTCTGGCGCTGCCGTCTTTCGAAGCGGCTGCTGTCGAGGTACTCACGGGCTCACCCGACACCGTGGTCGTCCGCTGGGTGCATTCGTCCGAGGTCTACGAGATGGGCGGCTTGCTGTCGGGCGGAGAACTGTTGTTGACCACCGGACTCGGCCTCCAGGGACGATCGGCCCAGCAGCTGACCGCCTACGTCGACCAACTGGCCGACGCGGGATGTGCGGCTCTCGCAATGGAAGTCGGGCGCTCATTTCTCGTGGCACCGCCGGAATTGGTCGAGGCCGCGCGTCGCCGAGGGGTGGCATTCCTGACGCTGCACACGATCGTGCCCTTCGAGCGGATGGTCGAGGACTTCCACGACCTCGTAATGAGGCGCCGGCTCGGAATGCAGCGCACCGGAGAGCCGGTCTGGCATCAGCTCATGGACCTCGTCGTGGCGGGGCAGGGCATGATTGCCCTACTCGACGCGATCGCACGCCTGGCCGGCTGTGGCGTCGATCTGCTCGACGCGGAGGGCCGCGTCGTCGAACACAACGCTACCGCTGCGCCGCGATCGGCCGATGAAAAAACGGTCCTCGACGTGCGCGGACCCGCGGGCTCGCTCGGTCGGCTCGTGCTGGCCGGACGGACCACCGCACGGCGCTCGGCCATCGGTCACTGCGCGGCCGTGGCGGTAGCTCTGGAACTCGGTCGACATCCCGGCCTCGGTCCCCGGCAGTCCCGTGCACAGGCCGTGATCACCGATCTCGTGGGAGGCACGTCGACCTCACACGGTGACCTGGTCGAGCGCCTCGGCGCAGCCGGTTGGGCACCCACCGAAGGCCACCATGTTCTGGTGGCCGCCGTCGACGTCGATCAACGAACCCCGGCGCGCGAGCTGTTGATTCCGGTTCGAGAGGCGGTCGAGTCCGTCCTCGGGCGGTGTTTGGTCGGGGTGGCTGCGAACCACGTCGTCGTGCTCGCGCAGGGCTGGGTGCAGCCGTCGCCTGCGCGAGTTCGCTTCGCGTTCAACGAGATCGAGGCTCTGCTCCGCGGCGGATCTCATGGTTCAGCATTGCGCACGATCGGTGCGTCGGCTCCGGTCCTCGGGTTGTCTCACATCTCCGATGCGATCGGCCGAGCGCGTGAGGTGGTCCAGATCGCGCGGCGCTTCGGAACTCGCACCGGTGTTCTGTGCGCTCGCGATGTCGGTGTTCAACGGTTGCTGGGCGCGTGCGTACCGGCCATGATCACGGAGTTCGTCACCGAACAGCTCGGTGACGTGATCGCTTTCGACACCGAACACTCTGCCGATCTCGTGCGAACCCTCGATGCCTTCGTGGCGAACGGCGGTAGTAAAGCCCAGACCGCGATCGGACTGGGCATCAGGCGACAGTCTCTCTACGCCCGGTTGTCGCGACTCGACACGCTCCTGGGCACCTCGCTCGATGATCCGACGCACCTGGCCGGTCTGGGACTCGCTCTGACGGCGTGGCGTATGCAGACAGGTGTTGACCCGCAGGCCGCATTCGCGCGTACATCGCGCTGCGGAAGCTGACCCCACTCGATCGGGAACGTCGTGGATCCGGTCCTGTGAGTCCCCAACCTGTGTGCCCATCTCGCGTCCGTCATTGTTACGGTCTTATTTCACATTCCTCACATAGGAGACGCACGAGTGTCGACGCGAGACCAGATCGAGACGATCTACCAGCAAGTTCGCGCGCGGAACGCGGGGGAGCCCGAGTTCCATCAAGCGGTGACCGAGGTGTTCGACTCGCTTCGAGTGGTGGTCGATCGCAGTCCGGGTTACGCCGACGCCGGGTTGATCGAGCGTTTGTGTGAGCCGGAGCGTCAGATCATCTTCCGTGTTCCGTGGATGGACGACGCCGGCGCAGTGCACGTCAACCGTGGCTTCCGAGTGCAGTACAACAGCGCCCTGGGGCCGTACAAGGGTGGATTGCGGTTCCACTCCAGCGTCAACCTGGGCATCGTCAAGTTCCTGGGTTTCGAGCAGATCTTCAAGAACGCACTGACCGGGCTCCCCATCGGCGGCGGCAAGGGCGGCTCCGACTTCGACCCCAAGGGCCGATCCGAAGCCGAGGTCATGCGGTTCTGCCAGTCCTTCATGACCGAGCTGCACCGCCACATCGGCGAGTACACCGATGTGCCCGCCGGCGACATCGGCGTCGGTGGCCGCGAAATCGGTTATCTCTTCGGGCAATACAAGCGTCTGACCAACTCCTACGAATCCGGCGTGCTGACCGGCAAAGGCACCTCGTGGGGTGGTTCGCAGGTACGCCGGGAAGCCACCGGCTACGGCGTCGCCTATTTCGTCGCAGACATGCTCGAGACGCTCGGCACCTCACTGGATGGCAAGACCGTCGTCGTATCCGGGTCCGGAAACGTCGCCATCTACGCGATCGAGAAGGTGCATCAACTCGGCGGCACGGTGATCGCATGCTCGGATTCCTCGGGCTACATCGTCGACCCCAACGGCATCGACCTCGAACTGCTCAAAGACATCAAAGAGGTGCGACGCGAACGCATCAGCGCGTATTGCGAGACCGTCGACGGAGCATCGTTCATCGAGAACGGCTCGATCTGGGATGTGCCGTGCCAGGTAGCAATGCCCTCGGCCACGCAGAACGAACTCGATGCCGACGCGGCGAAAGTCCTCGTCTCCAACGGCGTGAAGGTGGTGGCCGAAGGGGCCAACATGCCGACCACACCGGAGGCCGTCCAGATCTTCCGCGACGCCTCAGTCGCGTTCGCACCTGGCAAGGCGGCCAATGCCGGAGGAGTGGCTACCTCCGCTCTCGAGATGCAGCAGAACGCATCTCGTGACTCGTGGAGTTTCGAGTACACCGACGAACGCCTCGCCGCGATCATGCACGGAATCCATCACCGAACCATCGCGACCGCCGAGGAGTACGGCAAGCCGGGCGACTACGTCCACGGCGCGAATATCGCCGGTTTCATCAAAGTCGCCGACGCGATGATCGCTCTCGGCATCGTCTGAAGCACCGGCCTCATCACCGACTGGCTTTTTATTTTCTTTCGGCTACAGTCGGCTGCACGAGCTCGAACCGAAAGAAGGTGTGTCGCTGTGATCCCCGATGGAGCAGAGGTGCGGTAGCGTTCGCGCTTTCGTCACCTCGTTCGATCCTCGGTCCCTCGACTCCGTCCTGGACCCGATTGCAGCGCCACCTCTTTCGACCACCGGCCGTTCTGATCGCGCTCGGTAAAGCCCCTCCGTCGGCGCATCGAGAAACAGCGGTCATCGAATAGTCATCTCGAATCGGCGGGCGCAGTTCTGCGTCCGTGCATCGCGCAATGACGTGCTGCTCGAGCACTCTCACAACCCCAGTCACACAGGAGAAACCGTGACCACTATCGATCACCTGCCGTTCGACACACCCGCACCCCGTGAGCAACAACTGCCGGAGCTACTGGAGAGCCGAGTGATGGCTTTCAACAACGTTCTGGTGCAACGTGCTTCGGGTGACCTGGACAACAACGACGCGTACCACCGCGCTCGCGCCGAGCTGCAGCGCATCGATCGCACGATCGCAGAAGTGAAGAGCCGCATCGCAGAATCGGACGCATCGAAGACCATCGACCGCGATATCGCCGGCCCAGGATCTGCTGTCACCGTCATGTTCGATGGTGACGAGAAGGACGTGGACACCTTTGTGCTGGTCGAACACGCGATGGAGAGCAGCGGCCGAACCTGCTCGACCGCTTCACCTTTGGGCGCTGCCTTGGACGGGAGTCGAGTGCGTGACATACGCACGTACTCGCTCCCCTCCGGTGCCGAAAGCACAGTGACAATCCTGGGCATCACCTGGCCGTGAGGGTGTTGCAGTGGCCTGCTCGTCGAGAAACGACTAGCTGATCAGCGCACGCACCGGCGTCGGCTCCCGGCCCAACAGGGCTGCGGTGACGGCACTCCCGGCCAGAAAGTCTCGGTCGTCGTAGAACTCGAACATTGCCCCGAGTCGATGTTGCTCATCGGCGGACATCGAGTCGCTGTGCAGCCTCATCCATTCATCGACACTCGAGGACCTGGAAGCGACCACACGGCCGGTGGCCACCTCGACCAGACGAACCACGTCTCGGACACTGAGCGCTTCCGGCCCACCGAGCTCGTACGTCGATCCGTGGTGAATGTCCGCACCCTCGACCAGAATCCGGGCTGCCACCTCGGCCACATCGTCGAGGCTGATGAACGAGAACGTGGTGTCCAGGCTGTAGGGCACAGCAAGATCGGTACTGGTGCCGGTCAGAACCGCCTCGAAGTTCTGCGCATAGGCGCACGGCTGCAGGATGGTCCAGTGCAAGCCCCGCTCCGAACTGAAAGCACGTAGCGCTTCCTCGCAGCGGGCCTTGTCCATGTGATGCGGCATCCTCGGGCTGTAGGGCCAGGCCACCGAGTGATACACGACGTGGTCGACCCCTGCCGACGCCGCCGCGTCCAGCGCCCGCACGAGTAGAGCCGGCTCGTCCGGATGCACATTGGGCGCAATGAAGTACGCCCCGCGGCACCCGGTGAAAGCCTCGACCAATCCATTACCGGTCTCCAGGTCCACCGGAAAGTCCGGAGCAGAACGACTCAGCCGCCGTACCACCGCCACACCGTCGAGTGCAGCTGCGACGGCTCGTCCGGTCTTACCCGTGGCACCGACGATCGCGATGTCGGTGCCACGGGAAACGTCGAGAGTCATCAGGTGATCTCAGCGATCGATGAAGTCGTACTCGGCGAACTTCGCACCACCGGAAAGCTGCTCGTATCCCGGTCCACGATCGAAGAACGGCTCATCGAGGCCGCGCGCATTGCGCATCTCTGCACGCAGCTTCTCCGAAGCCTCCACATCCGCGGTCGCCGTGGCCTCGGCAATGACGACGCCGTAGTCCTTGGCCGCGAACTCGCGAGAGACTTTGCCCCACAGCACGTCCTGCTCCACCGACTCGATGGGACGCTCGAGCGGATCGCCCCAGCCGCCGCCACCCGTCGTGCGGATACGGATGGTGTCGCCCGCCAGGATCGGCTCGGCATCGGTCAACGCGTCGAACTCACGCTCGTTGGGCTGACCCGGATTGAGCGTCACCGAGAACGATCCGCCGGCCTTGCCGCCCTTGACGCCCCAGCACGCGAGAATCGAACGGTCGGCGATGGACATGAAGTGCGCATCCTTGAGCATCCGGATGTGCTTCTCGTAACCGAGGCCGCCGCGGTAGCGTCCGGCACCGCCGGAATCCGTGGCCAGACCGAGCTTTTCGACGATGAACGGGAAGCGGCTCTCGGTGAATTCGGTCGGCAGGTTCCGCGAATCGGGCACGACGTGGATGGTGTCTTCACCGTCCGCGTAATGCCGTCCACCGGAGCCGCCGCCGAGCACCTCACGCATGAGGTACGAGTTGCCGTCGAAGTCGTCGCCGTACACACCCGTGTAGCGGATGGTCTCCTGATCGGCAGGCATGTTGCCGTCCACAGCTTTTGCCACGACGCCGGCGAGCACACCGAGCAGACGCAGGATGACGAATGTACGAGCGTTGGTCGGAGCCGGGAAGATCGGGGTGATGAGCGTGCCCTTCTCGGGGAACTTCATCTCGATCAGCGGGATGACGCCCTCGTTGACGTCGAGCTCGGCCATGCGCTCGGGGGAGTCCGCGAGGTTGCGGAGCACCGGCGCAAGCCATTTGGCCAGGAAGTTGCCGTCGGCGTAATCACCACAGTGGTTGATCGGGCCCTTGGCCTGCGGTCCGGTGCCGGTGAAGTCGAGGATGAGTCGCTCGCCGCGCTCGTCCTCGGGACCGGTCTTGGTGAGTGTGATGCGCTGAACGTGCAACATGGGCTCGTCGACGCCGTCGTGCTCGGCGTAGTCCTCCCAGGTGTATTCACCTTTGGGGATCTTGCTCAGGATCTCGCGACGGTAGATCTCGGTGGTGGCATCCATCATGGAGTCGAAGCACGCCTCGACGGTGTCGATGCCGTAGCGCTCGTACAGCTCCGTCATCCGCCGCGCACCCATCAGGCACGCGGAGCATTCGGCGTCGAGATCGGCGGCCAACGCGTCGGGCATGCGCGAGTTGCGCGTCATGATGGTCAACGCAGCCTGGTTGGGTACACCCTGATCCCACAGCTTGATGGGCGGAACCATCAGGCCCTCTTCGTACACGGTGGTCGCACCGGACGGCATGGAGCCGGGGCAGCAGCCGCCGATGTCGTCGTGATGGCCGAAGGCCTGCACGAAAGCAACGACGGACGGCTCGGTGTCACCGGGCTTGGTAGCGAACACCGGCACGGTGACGCAGAGATCGGGCAGATGGCCGATGCCACCTTCGGAGAGGTAGACGTCGTTGTGGAAGTAGACGTCACCCGGCTTCATGGTCTCGAGCGGGAAGTCGCGAGCCACCGGATGCACCAGCGCGGAGTAGGAACGCCCCGTCAGCTTGCGCAGATTGCGGTCGTGAATTCCGGCGCGGAAATCGTGGGCGTCACGAATCATCGGTGACCGCGACGTCCGTGAAATGGCCGTCTCCACTTCCATTTCGACGCTCGCGAGGTAGCCGGCCACGATCTCGACGAGAACGGGGTCAGGCGCAGGCGCGTCGACCGGAGAGAGCCGGTAGGGCTTGTTGTTCACCATGTCGATGACGGTCATCAGTTCGCTCCGTTCGAGTCGAGAGTGCGGGTGATGCGGACGTTGCCGAACGTGTCGATGCGGGCGGAGAAGCCCGGATCGATCGGCACGGTGGAGCTGAATTCTTCGATGACGGCCGGTCCGGTGATCGTGTCGCCGGCTCCGAGATCCGCACGGCTGTAGATCGCGGTCTCGTGCCAGCCGTCGAAGTACGCCTGACGCGTTCCGGTGCGGGCACTTTCGGCTCCGGTGCCGGCGGCGATCTCCGACAGCACGGGGCGCTTGATGGGGCCGATACCGCTGACGCGCAGGTTGACCCACTCGACGAACTGACTCTGATCGCCGCGGAAGTCGTACCCGTACAGCTCGCGGTGAGCTTCGTGGAAGGCCTCGGCAGCCTGATCGATCGTGGTCTGGGTGATTTCACCGTCGGCGATCGGTACGCGCACCTCGAAGGCCTGACCGAAGTAGCGCAGGTCGGCCGAGCGTGCGTAGCGACGATCCTCGGCCGCGAAGCCCTCACCGGCGAGCGCCTCGTCGGCCCGAGATGCCAGCACTGCCAGCTCCGATTCCAGATCCTCGGCGCGCAGACGGTCGTGCCGGCTGACGTGCGTCTGCACGTAGTCGTTGCGCACATCGACGGTCAGCAAACCGAACGCCGAGACGTTGCCCGGGTTCAGCGGTACCAGAACGTCTTTCAGACCCAGGATGTCCACCAGGCGGCAGGCGAGCAGCGACCCGGAGCCGCCGAACGTGACGAGGGTGAAGTCGCGGACGTCGAGGCCACGCTTGACCGAGATCTGCCGCAGCGCATTGGCCTGGTTCCAGGCCGAGACCTCGAGGATGCCGGTGCCGCAGGCTTCGACCTCGAGCGAGAGCTGTTGCGCGAGGTCTTCGATGCCCTTGCGTGCCAGGTCGGTATCGAGGGGGATCTCGCCGCCGAGCAGGTGGGGAGGAATGCGGCCGAGCAGGACGTGGGCATCGGTGATGGTGGGCGCGGAGCCGCCGTTTCCGTAACACATGGGCCCGGGATCGGCACCGGCAGAATGCGGCCCGACGCGCAGCGTGCCCTCGGGTGTCATCCAGGCGATCGAGCCGCCGCCTGCGCCGACGGTGACGACGTCGATCATCGGGATCTTCGACGGGTAGTTGCCGACGCGTCCCTCGGTGGTCAGCGCGGGCTCGCCGCGGACCACGACGGTCACGTCGGTGGAAGTGCCGCCGCCGTCGCACGTCAACACCTGTTCGACGCCTGCAGCGCTGGCCACCAGGGCCGCACCCAGCGCACCGGCGGCCGGCCCGGAGAGCACGGTGGTGATGGGCTGGTGCACAACCTCTTTGGCGGACAGGACGCCGCCGTTGGACTTCATGACGTAGAACGGCACGTCGCGTGCATCACCGGATTCGGTGGCGAACTCCCGCAACCGGTTCGCGATGTTGTTGACGTAGCTGCGAATGTTCGGCTTCACGGCCGCGTCGACCAATGTGGTGATGGCGCGCTCGAATTCGCGGTACTCGCGCAGCACCTCGGTGGAGATGGAGACCGTGGCCTCGGGGTATTCCTCGAGCAGGATGTCGCGGACACGCTGTTCGTGGTCCGGGTTGGCGTAGGAGTGCACCAGGCAGACGCCGAGGGTCTTGACCCCCTCCGCCTTGAAGAATGCTGCTGCCGCGCGCACATCGTCGTCGTTGAGAGGGCGAATCTCGTTGCCGTCGAACGAGAGCCGGCCGCGGATGGTGCGGACGCGGTGCGCGGGCACGATGCGATCGGGCTTGACCCAGAAGTAGGAGTTGCCGTAGCCGTCGGGTACCGACTGGCGCGCGATCTCGAGTACGTGCTCGTAGCCCTCGGTGGTGATGAACCCCAGGTTCTCCACCTTGCCTTCGAGCAGCTTGTTGGTAGCGACGGTGGTGCCGTGGCTGACGGCGCTGAGCGAATCGCCGGATACCCCGAGCTGGCGGAGTACCTTGTCGATGCCGGTCAGGAATCCCTCGGCCGGATCACTCGGCGTCGACGGAGTCTTGGTGGTCACCATGGCTCCCGACTCCTCGTCCACTGCCACGACGTCGGTGAATGTGCCACCGGTGTCGATACCGACCCGAATCTTTCGTGGTTCCACGGTTCCTCCTCGATATGGTTCGTAGGCCACGCGTCCGTTGATCGGATCGGCGGGTACCTGACGTGTACTCACATTCGACCCGTTCTGCGTCTCAGTATCTTTGGCACAAGGTGCCAAACTCCGGCCGAGCATTTGAGCTTCGCGCGCCCTGCATCGGCGTCGAATTGGCAGTACTTGCAACGACAAAGGCCGCTCACCCCCGATCGCTGGGGATGAGCGGCCTTTGTCGTGAGCCGTGACGGTGCGAAGTTACCGGTGACAGGACGAGCGCGTGAGCAGTCCGCCCAACACGACTCCGGCCAGTGCGAAGCCTGCGCCGGCTGCCGCGGCCAGCAGTGTGCCGCGGACGGACTGCGCAGCGACGGGTGCGCCGGCACTCACAGCGCGTCCGGCCGCGACAGGCAGAGCAGTGGGGGTGGTGCCGGAATCGCTGGCTGTTACCTCCGCGGGCGCAGCAGCGGCCTCCGGCACCCCGTTGGCGATGACGCCGTCGAGACCGTTGAAGAACACCCCGGCCATCTTCTTGGCGACACCGGTGATCATGCGCTGACCGACACCGCCGACCATGCCGCCGACCACGGCGTCGGCGTCGTAGCTGAGCATCGTGCCGCCGCCTTCGGTGGGCTCGAGCTTGATGGTGACGTCGGCGCGCACCGTGCCCGGTGCGCCGGCACCGGAGGCGGTCATGACGAACGACTCGGGCCGATTCTGTTGCGAAAGCACCACTTCACCGTCGTAGGTGCCCTTGATGGCTGCGACGCCTGCGGTGATCGAGAGCTTGTAGTGATCGTCGCTCAACTGCTCGAGCGACTGCACTCCGGGGATGGTCGCGGCCAGTACCCGGCCGTCCTGCATGCTGTCGTACACCTCGGCGGGAGGTGCGGCCAGCGTGGCGGTTCCTGCGATTCTCATGAAATCTCCTCGGTTGTCTGAGCGACCGCATGGGTCAGCCGCAGCTCGTACAGGTCGGACGGTGAAATGGGCATCGAGGTGATCGAAAAGCCTTCGGCATCTTCGACAGCGGCCGCGATGACGGCGCTGGTGGGGATGACGCCGGCTTCGCCGGCACCCTTCATGCCCAACGGATTGAGCCCGGACGGGGTGACGGTGTGGTCCATCTCGATGGTCTCGGGAACTTCGGTGACGAACGGCATGAGGAAGTCCATGAACGAGGCGTTCAGTAATTGCCCGTGCTCGTCGTAGGCAATCTTCTCGTACAACGCGCCGCCGATTCCCTGGGCGACGCCGCCGTGAATCTGGCCCTCGACGATCCGAGGGTTGATGACGTTGCCGCAGTCGTGCACCACCGCGTAGCGCTCGACGTGGATCTCGGCCGTCACCGGATCGGTCTCGACGATCGCCGCGTGGATGCCCGACGCGAACGTCGAGCGCGGGGGCGAGTAGTAACCGGTGGCTTCCAGGCCCGGCTGTTCGCCCTCCGGCACCGGCGGGATCGTCATGTCGGTGTCCATCTTGGCGAACCCGGTGGCCTGCCTCGACTCTTTGTCGAAGGCATAGCGCAGCGGATTGGACAGTACGGCAACAACACCGAGGGAGATGGACGTGCCCTCTGCCGCGGGTTCGGTGCCGATCTTGCAGACGTAGCCCCCGCGCAATTCGAGCTCGACGGGGTCGAGATCGAGCGCACGACCGGCGATGACCTTCGCTTTATCGGCGACCATCTGCGCGGCCACGTGGAACGCCGAACCGGACATCACCGCACCGCGAGAGGCGAATGTGCCGACTGCATAACCGAATCGACGAGTATCGCCGGTGGTGATCTCGACGTCGGCGATGGAGACACCCAGGTCATCGGCGACGATCTGCGCGAACGTCGTCTGATGGCCCTGGCCCTGCGTCGTCAAGCCCGTTGCGCCCTTGACCTTTCCCGAGTTCTCGATGAGCACGTGCGCGCCCTCGTACGGCCCCGGGCCGGTGCCCTCGACGTAGGCACCGACACCGATACCGACGGTGCGGCCTTGCGCTGCAGCCTGCTTCTTGTATTCGGGGAAGCCGTCCCAGTCGATCAGCGCCTTGAGCTTGTCGATGCCGGCCTGGTAATCGCCGGTGTCGTAGATCAACGGTCGACCGTCCTGGAACATCAATCCGAAGTCGTAGGGCATCTCCTCGGGCCTGATGAGGTTCTTCTCGCGTACCTCGAGTCGGTCCTTGCCGAGGTACTGGGCAATGGCGTCCATCGACCGTTCCATCGCGAACACACCCTGCGGGCGGCCCGCTCCTCGATAGGGAATGACGATGACGGTGTTGGTGTACAGCGAATAACCGTTGCAGCGGAACGAGACCGGCTTGTAGGGCCCGAGCACCTGCGTCGCGGTGTTGATCAGCACGATGATGCCGTACGGCAGGTACGCGCCGTTGTCGTGCCAGACGGTGAAGTCGAACGCCAGCAGCCGTCCCTCGTCGTCGAAACCGAGGGTGACCTCTTGGACCTGTGCGCGTTCGTGGGCGCTCGAGATGAAGTGCTCGCGGCGGTCCTCGACCCACTTGACCTCGTTGGAGATGCCGGCGCGGCCGAGCTGCCTGGCTGCCCACGTCACCATGACCTCCTCCGGCCACGGGTGCATGATCTTGACGCCGAAGCCGCCACCGACATCCGGGGCGATGCAGTGAATCTTGTTCATCGCCATGCCGAGTCGCGCCGCGACGGCCGCGCGCACCGACGTGGAGGTCTGTGTCGACGACCAGAAGGTCAGCGTCTCCTCGTCGCTGTCCCAGCGCGCGTAGACGCCTTTGCCCTCCATCGGCATCGCCGCCGAACGCTCGATGTTCAGGTCGAGGGTGATGCGGTGTGGTGCGGCGGCCAGTTCGGCGTCGATGTCTCCGAAACCGTGCTGCAGGTGCGCGGCCACGTTGTCCGGAACGTCGTCGTGTACTCGCCGAGCCGCGACGCGCGCGGTGTCGATGCCGACCACGGGTTCGAGGATGTCGTAGCGGACGTCGATGACGGCGCAGGCGTCTTCGGCCACGTAGCGGTTCGTTGCGATGACCATGACGATGGCCTCACCGACGTGATTGACCTCGTCCTTGGCGAGCGGGAATCCGTTGCGCGGAGCCACGATTGCCGGATGGGGGATCAGCAGCGGCAGCCCTTCGGCCATCTCGGCCGAGTCCGCTTCGAGATCGTCGTAGGTGTACACCGCGTGCACGCCCGGCATGGCCAGCGCGTCGTCGATATCGATGGCGGTGATGCGTGCATGTGCGTGTGGGGAGCGCACGAAGGCGGCGATCAGCGCGCCGTGACCGAGGTCGTCGAGATACTTGCCCTTGCCGCTGAGCAGGCGCTCGTCCTCCGACCGTGACAGCGGCTGGCCGAACAGGGGAGCGGTGTTGGTGGGAGTGTGCGGCGGTGCGGTGCGCGTGGTGCTCATGCTCGGCCCATCCGTCCGCCGACGGGACTGGTGGATCCGCGTACCTTGCGGTCGAGTGCGGCACGACTCGACTCGTCGTCGGGACCGAGCGGAAACTCTCCCGCCCGTTCGCGTTTGATCTCGGCGGCGCGCAGCACCGAGGCCTTGATGTTCTGATAGCCGGTACACCGACAGATGTTGCCGGCGATGGCCTCGGTGGCTTCCGCCTGCGTCGGCGAGTCGTTCTCTTCGAGGAACGCGGCGATCGTCGTGACGAATCCCGGTGTGCAGAAACCGCACTGCAGACCGTGGCAGTCCTTGAAGGCCTGCTGCACGGGATGCAGAGTGCCGTCCGGCTCGACGAGGCCTTCGACCGTGGTGACGGTCTGGCCTTCTAGGCTGGCGGCGAGCATCAGGCAGGCCCGGACGGGCTTGCCGTCGAGAAGCACGGTGCACGCGCCGCACACGCCGTGCTCACATCCGACGTGGGTGCCGGTCTGGCGAAGGTCGTGGCGGATGGCGTCCGACGCGAGGGTGCGGGCCGGGACGACGATCGTCTGCTTGGTTGCGTTGAGGGTGAACGTCACCTGTACGTGTTGTTCACCGGTCTCCGCCATCAGATCGTCCAACTGCTGTTCGATATCTGTTGTCTTCATCAGTGGTTCACTCCGGAATCGGCGTGCTGCGGGTGAGCGGACTTCGACGACGCGCCGTCGACTGCGGCGGCCATCACCACCCGTGCGGTCAGTGCTGCGACGAGTTGGGATCGGTACGCCGCGGTGGCATGAATATCGGACTCGGTCTCGACGCGTCGACGTGCGTCCTCCGACAACGCGTTCCACTTCGGATCACGTGCGTCGGACACAGCGGCCCCACCGATGACATCGGAGTAGTCGACGACCTCGCCGAATTCTCCGGCGGATACGTAGGTGACGTGCGCGGTGCGCACCGCGTTCTCGGCAACGGTGACGCGGGCCGCGACCCCGACGAGCGCGTAGTCACCGTGGCGTCGCGCAACCTCGTCGATGGCCGTGCCCTCGCCGGATCTGGCGGCGGGAACCGTTGCGGCGATCGCGATCTCGTCGGTGTCGAGCGAGGACTCCAACGGCCCGAGGAACAGATCCTTCGCCGCGATCTCCCGGCGGCCGCGGACGGACTGCACCGTCACCGAACCGTCGAGCAACCGGATGACGGCAGGCATCTCGGCCGACGGGTCTGCATGGACGATCGATCCGACGGTGGTCCCACGGTTCCGGATGGTCGCGTGGGCCACCAGCTGCAGTGCCCGTCCGAGCAACGGCTGCGTCCGGGCGGCAGCCCGGTTCGACGCGAGCGACGCGTGCGTGGCCAGAGCCGCGAACGTGACGCCCGAGTCGGTCGACCCGGTGATGTCGTCGAGACCGTCGATACCGGTGATGTCGATCAGGTTCCCAGGAGCGGCCAGGCGCATCGACAGCATCGGAATCAGGGATTGCCCGCCGGCGAGTACCTTGCCGTCCACCTCGGCCAGAATCCGGCACGCCTCCTCGATCGACCGCGGCCGATGGTATTTCAATGGAGAAGGTTTCATATCCCGATCCTGCCTGCCTGTGCCTGGAAGTGTTTCGTCAAGAGGTGACAAACGTCACGCCCCAGTGTTGCAATCGCTCGTTACCGCAACGGCTTCAGGGTGTCGACCTCGCCGGCAACCCCGTCTCCGTCGTTACCGTCGGAACGTGCTGTGGTAGAGGAGGATCGATGCCGAGGCGACGCGTCGACCGGTGTCTTCATGTGGGCCGGGGCAATGCGAGCGCACAGGTGGTAGAGCCCTATGACGACGATCGTGCCGAGGGAGATACCGCTCAACGAGAACGAATCGCTGAACACGAGCGAGGTGTCGCCGATCGCGATGATCAGACCCGCGGCAACCGGCATCATGTTGAGCGGGTTGCCGAAGTCGACACCGTTCTCGCGCCAGATCTTGGCACCCAGCAGACCGATCATGCCGTAGAGGACGACGGTGATACCGCCGAGTACGCCGCCGGGGGTGGCCGAGATCAGCGCGCCGAACTTCGGCGAGAATCCGAGGATCATGGCGATGATTCCGGCCGCCGTGTATGCCGCCGTCGAATAGACCTTGGTCGCCGCCATGACGCCGATGTTCTCGGCGTAGGTCGTCGTCGGTGAGCCACCGACCGAGCTGGCCATGACCGTTGCGATGCCGTCGGCAGCGAGTGCCCGGCCCATCATCGGGTCGAGATCGTCACCGGTCATCTCCGCGACAGCCTTGACGTGGCCCGCATTCTCGGCGATCAGAGCGATGACACCCGGGAGGACGAGAACGATGAAGGCGAGACTGAACGACGGTGCGTGAATGCCGACGATGCCGTTGGCCTCGTCGCTGAACGGCGGGAGTCCGAACCATTGCGACGCCTCGACACCCGACCAGTTGACGCGGAAGTGCTCGGTGACCTCGCCGGCCGTGGCGTCGTAGGACGTGATGGGCCCGGATACGAGGTCGAGGATCCAGGACAGCGCGTACCCGAAGACCAGCGACAGCAGAATTGCGATTCGACCGAGGAACCCGCGCAACGCCACGCTCATGACGATGAGCACGAACATCACTGCGAGAGCTACCCATTGGTCCTGCGGCCAGTAGGTGCTGGCTACGACGGGCGCGAGATTGAAGCCGATCAACATGACTACCGCACCGGTGACGACCGGGGGCAGCACCCGCACCACGACGCCGCCGCCCATGAAGTGGATGGCGAGCCCGGCGAGAGCCAGGACGAGGCCCGATACGAGGATGGCACCGGTGACCTCGGCCGACGTTCCACCCTGCGCTCGGATGGCCGCGACACCGCCGACGAACACCGCGGACGTGCCGAGGTAGCTGGGGATGCGGCCCTTGACCATGAGTAGGAAGAAGATGGTGCAGAAGCCCGACATCAGAATGGCGAGTTGAGGATTGAGTCCCATGATGATGGGGAAGACGAATGTGGCCCCGAACATCGACACCACATGCTGGCCGCCGAGACTGATGGTGCGGCCCCAGTTCAACCGTTCGTTCGGCGCGACGACGTCACCCGGTCGAACATTCTTTCCGTCTCCGTGAATCTTCCAGATAGGCATGTCGAGCCTTTCTCCAACGTATCGAACCGGGGTGGTTCGCGGGATGGGTAAAGCATTGTCCTGCAACGTTACTGACGCATTTCCAAATCGCTACGAGCGCAATCTGCCAAGCGCTCGATGGTGGGTCCGTCACATGTGGTGGTCGGTTCCGCGCATGGCCATGATTTTCAGCGCAAGGGAAAGATCCAGGCGTAGATCGGCGCGATCGGTGAAGGGGCCCAGTATCTTTTCGAGTTTCGTTATTCGGTATCGCAAGGTGTTGTAGTGAAAGTGCAGTGCCCGAGCGGTTTCGGCGATGTTGATGTTGGTGGCCAGCAACGTCTCCAGCGTTCTGCGCATGTCGCGTGCCTCGTCGTCGTGTCCGGCGAGGTCGTGCAGGGTTTCCCGAGTGAACGATTCGAGCTCGTCGACGTTGTCCACCAGGCTCAGTAGTCGGAACACGCCGAGTTCGTCGAACGTGGTGACGGCCCAGTCCCCGGATACCTGCCGGCCGACCTTCAACGCGGTACGCGCCTGGCCGTACCTGCTGGGGATGTCGGCCACCGTGGTGCACGGACGCGAAATCCCGACCGTGAACGGTTGCCGACCACCGCCGCCGTCTCCGTGCACTCGTTCGACGATCTCGTGCACGTCCGCGACCGTCGTCGGACGTTCGCCCATGATGATGACGGTCTCGGTGCCGAGGGCGGCGATGGCGGCCTGCGGATCTCGTTGTGCCAGAGCCCCTGCGAAAGCCGACATCTGCCGATCGACGAGTGGCCTGCGGCCGGGCGTCGGTTCGTCGTCGAGGTGTGGGATCGGTTCGATCGCAACGATCACCACCGGCCTGCCGAGATCCCAGCCGAAGCGTCGAGCATGCGCCACCGCGTGTGCGTGCTCGCCGCCTCGGCCCAGGAGAAGATCGCGCAGAAAATTCGATCGGTGTTTCTCCTCGACTGCCGACAGCGCGAGATCGCGAGTGACGACCATCGCCAACACGCCTGCGGCCGCGTCGGCAGTGTGCAGGTCCGATTCCGTCAAAGGCCGACGTGAGGAGAACAGGACGATGCGTCCGTGGTCGACTCCGTTGGCAGTAATGGCGCATACCGCGATCGAATTGCCCTGTTGCGAACGAAGACCGAGGCCGCCGTCGACGGAGTCGGTGCGCAGTCTTCCGGTGGGATCGAGGGCGGTGCTGGTGCGGAGGGCGGACAGTTCGTCGTCACTGCCTGCCGAGGCAAGTTCGCGTCCGTCCACCGTGGTGATCGACACTGCCACATCGCATTCGACCGAGGTTGCGAATGCCAGTTGTGCCACCCCGCCGCCGGCGAGCGTGATGTCGGTCAATGCCCGGCGCAGACGTTCGGACCGAAACATCGCTCGTGCCTGCGTCTTTGCGTTGTCGCGTAGGCCCGCGGTGAGATCGTGCCCGGGGTCGAGTTCGCCGCAGACCTGAACCAGCGGCAGGCCCAGTGTCTCGGCACTCACGCCGACGCTGTCCGGAACGGCGATGTCGTCGTCCACCCGCACCAGAATCCCGGCAACGCCGAGGGAATGGGCTCGGGACAGCAGCGCGGCCGTCGGCTCCGTCAGGTGCGTGAGGGCCTCGCTCGTCGTGGACAACAGGTCACCCGGCCGAATCCAGAACCGAATGCCGGCGGGGTCGTCGACATGATTGATTCTGCGTACCGGCCGGCCGAGGCCGGCGCGACCGGCGAGCACCGTGGCGTGCGCCAGCAGGTTCGAGCCCAGCACGGTCTCGACGGTATGCGGTACCTCCGTGGTGGGCGAGCGTCGCTCGTCGTGCAGTGTCAGCACCTGACGGCCGATCGAACGGGTGATGTCGCGTCGATCTCGGCAGCGGCATCGCGGTGGATCGGCCCACTGAGACTTCGCAATTCGAGCCCGGTCGTCTGCCGTGAGACCTTGAGGATCTCGGCCACGATGGAGATCGCCGTTTCCGGTGGAGTGGAGGCCCCCAGATCGAGCCCGATGGGGGAGTGCAACCGAGCCAGCTCGCTCTCGGTCACCCCGCGCTCGCCGAGCAGTTCCACCCGGCGGCGGTGGGTAGATCGACTGCCCAGCGCGCCCACGTATGCGGCACCACTGCGCAGCGCAACCTCGAGCAAAGGGATGTCGAACTTCTCGTCGTGGGTGAGAACGGTGATGACGGTGCGCTCGTCCACCGGCGCAGTAGCGAGGAACGTGTGCGGCCACGTCACCACGACGTCGTGAGCGTCGGGGAATCGGGCCCGGGTGGCGAACACCGGGCGGGCGTCGACGACGGTGACGGTGAAGCCGGCGAACGTGCCAAGGCGACACATCGCAGCGGCGAAATCGATGGCACCGAACACATACATCCGAGGCGGTGGTCCGAACAACTCGACCATGACGGACCGCGCGCCGTCGTCGGCGATGCGAATGTCCAAGCCGGACTCGCCGCGGTGCAGTCGGTCGAGAACGGCGAGACCCACGCTCGAACCGTCGGACTCGATGTCGGTGAGACCGTCGGAATCGACGGTTGCCTCCGTTCCCAGAACCGCCAGCCGCGTCGGGGCCCCGGTGGTGAGGTCGGTGAGCACGGCCACCGGCTCGCCGCTCGAGACCAGACGAGCGACGTCTTCGAGTGCCGCGCACGCGTCGCTGTCGATGAGACGAACGAACACCTCGATGGTGCCGCCGCACGTGAGACCCACGCCGATCGCGTCGTCGTCCGCTACCCGGTAGGTCTCGCTCCTGGCCATACCGTCGGCGAGGACGTCGTTCGCCAGCTCGTACAGGGCACCTTCGATGCAGCCGCCGGAAACGCTGCCGACGACCTGACCGGACGCGGCGACCGCCATTGCCGCACCCGGGGGGCGCGGCGACGACTGCCACGTACGTACCACCGTGGCCAGGGCGAACGGCTCACGTTCGCGCAGCCACGGGGCCACGTCGTCGAGAATGTCGCGCATGCCGCCGCCTTTCGATCGGATGAGTGATGCCCATCACGCTAGTTGCTGGCGCGCGCCGACCATGAAACACATTTCGACCAAATCGACAGCGGGTCGTTGTAAGAACCTGCCGTCGCGGTACGGATGGACGGACCGAGCGGACTACGTCAGAGCAGCGGCGACGGCGAGAGCGTGATGCTCGTGCCACGGCTTGGCGATGATCTGCACTCCGATCGGCAGACCGCTACTGGAGGTGGCAACGGGAATCACCACCGAGGGCACCCCGAGGATGCTGATCGCTCGGCTGCTCGCCAACGCCTGCGACCACGACAGAGCTGCACCGTCGACCTCGAAGCTCGTCTCACCGAGAGGAGGGGCGAGGATCGATGCAACGGGAAGTATCAGGACATCGCCCATCGTGGACACCAGCTGGTGCTGCATCTCGGCGCGTCGAGCCCACAGTGCCTCGACGTCTGCGGCTGTGGTGGTTCGGACGGCAGCAAGGATGGCCCGGATGTTGGCGCTGAACTCGGCGGGGCCGTATTGCTCGATGTCCGTTTGGGTTTCGCAGGCCCGCATCCGAGTGAACAGGTCATGAGCGCCGTGTAATGCGGTGCCCTCGTACGGCGTCACCGATCCGACGAACGGCTCTGTGCGCAGAGCTGCGGCCTCGACGGCAGCGCGGATCTCCGCATCGACCGGAATCGTGCCTTCACCTGTCGCCCAACGGATATCGAGCTTGCGAGTGTCGACGTCCGCCGGGTCGAGCCACCTGTACTGCGGCTGCGACAGCACGCGCAGCAACAGGATCACGTCGTCGAGAGTGCGGGCCATGGGTCCGATGGTCTGCACGGTGCCGTGCATGGTCGCCGGATTCGTCAGCACTCGGTTGTCGCTCATGACACCGGGATACTGCCCCTCGGAGTCGATTCGGCCCGGTGTCGGCCTGATCGAGCACAGACCGGTGCAGTGCGCGGGCCACCGCACCGAGCCACCGAAATCGGTGCCCAGTCCCACCACGCTCATGCCCGACGCGATGGCCGCCGACTCACCGCCGCTGCTCCCGCCCGGTGACAGCTTCGTGCCGGCGGGGGAGAGCGGGTTGACGGTGTAGCCGAACAGGTCGTTGTGCGTCAGTCCGCTGGCACCGAACTCGGGTGTGTTGGTCTTACCGATCAGGATTGCGCCCTCGGCGCGCATTCGGGCAACGGCGGGAGCGTCGACGCGAGGGACGTTGTCCGCGAGCGCATGTGAACCCGCCGTGGTGCGAACTCCGGCGGTGGCGATCAGGTCCTTGACCGTGAAAGGCACTCCGGCGAGGTCGCCGACCCGCTCGCCGCGGGCGATGCGGGCATCGATTCCGTCGGCTGCCAGCAGTGCCGATTCGGCAGCGACGGTGACGATCGCATTCAGCTCGGGATTGATTCGGCCGATGTGTTCGAGGTGCTGCTCGATCACCTCGCGTGCGGACACGGTGCCGGCCTGCACTGCTGCCGCGAGTGCGACGGCGTCGGTTCCGATCGAATTGCCCTCAGGCACTGAGTGTCTCCTCGGGTGGTGTCACAGCCCCTTCATCTCCGCGACCCGCAGCGCCAGCGCTACATCCAGGCGCAGAATCGGATCGGTGGTGAACGGGCCGACGATGGACTCCAGCTTGCCGATGCGGTAGCGGAGCGTGTTGTAGTGGAAATGCAAGACGCGGGCGGTCTCTGCCACGTTGCAGTTGGTGTCCAGCAGCGCCTGCAACGTCTGGCGCAGGTCGACGGCATCGGCGTCGTCGCCGGCGAGTGAGCCCAACACCTCGGTAGCGAAGGCCTGCAGCTCGGCTCCGTCGGTGACCAATGACAGCAGTCGATGCACGCCGAGGCCGTCGAAATGCGCTACCGATCCGTTTCCGCGCATACGGCGTCCTACGACGACTGCTTTGCGGGCTTGATCGTAGGCGCGCGGAATGTCGGCAACGGAGTCGATGACGCGGCTCACGCCCGCGCCGAACGAGTTTCGTCCGCCGCCCTTGTCTCCGGCGACGGAGGCGATCAGATCCTCGACGACGTCCCGTTCGGTGCCGGGTTCGGCCGGCATCAGCGTGACGACCTCGTTGCTGAACCCGACGACGGGAGCCCGTCGATCGCGCCTGCGCACCACCTGCTGCCACGCCGCGGTCAGCCGCTCCTGTGGCAGGCGGCCGGACACGGCCGGCTTCACCGAGTTGCTCACGGCAACCTCGGCGATTTCGTCCAATTGGGCAACGATGACGACCATGCTCCGGTCCACGTCCCAGTCGAGCTGGGCGCAGTACTCGATGATCTGTTCGGGGGATTCGGTTGCGCCGTTGAGGACGTCCCGCAGGAAGTCGCCGCGAAACTTGGACTCGACTGCAGAGACCGCGAGCTTCTTGATGACCGCCAACGCCACGACGGTGGCCGCGCGTTCGAGGGACTGCATCGTGACGGGACCGAGTCGCTCGGCGGCCGCCACGGCCACGATCAGTCCGTGGTCGGTGCCGCCCGCGATGATCGGTGCGACGGCAATGCGGTGCCCGCTGTCGCCCGGTACCGGTTGCAGGCCTTCGTTGAGTCGTTCGGTGAGCAGACGACCGGACGGGTCGAACAGGGGCATCTCTTCCAGGGCCGCAAGATCTGCGTCTGCTCCTGCTGTGGCCTGGACTCGACCGTCCGGAGTGCAGATGAGCACCGAGGCCTCGAAGAGCGTGGCGACCTCATCGGCGATCTGAGGTAGATCGCCGCCTTCGAGCACGATCGAGGTCAGTGCTCGATGCATGCGATCGGCGATATCCAACGCCCACGCCTGCCGGTCGACGAGGTGTGTGAACACCTCGGAGATGACCTCGTCGAAGCCGACATCCCGGCGAATGAGGAAGAGCGGCAGGCCGAGTCGATCCGCTGCCTCGATCATCGCAGCGGGCACGTCTCCGAAGTAGCGTCCTTCTTTGACTCCTAGCGCTGCCGCGCCGCGTTCGGCGAGTCCCTCGACCAGCTCCACCAGGGCACCGGCACCGAACGGGCGGCCCGAATCTGCATGCCGCAGTGGGAAACCCGTTGTCAGCAGCAGTTCGTTCGGTTTCACCCACGGCAGGATGTCGGGTACTTCGATGACGTTGACGCGTCGAACCACATTCTCGAGTCCCTGCTCGCCCGCAACAAGAGTGGACCCGGAGAGGCTGGGGAGTGCAAGCAATTCTGCGACGGTGAGCGCGTAACTCGCCGACGCCGGGAAGTCTCGTACTCGTGGCCGAAGCGCACCGACCATGTCATCCATTGTTCAACAATACTGTGTTGCGCATGTCGCGACGGCGGGGGATCAGCCGACGTGCAGTGCCGGCGGGAGTACGCGTTCGACCCACCGCGAGGCCTGCTCGTAGGCGTAGGCGAGCTGCAGAACCGCCCGGTCGGCACCGTGCCTGCCGATGATCTGGACCCCCATCGGCAGACCGCGATCGTCGAACCCGACCGGGACGGCGGCGGCAGGAACGCCGGTCATCGTCCAGGGCACCACCGTTTCCATCCACCGGTGATAGGTGTCCATGGGTCGACCCGCGATGGACTGCGGCCAGTGTTGGTCCTTGTCGAACGGGAACACCTGAGCGGTGGGCGCGAGAACGAAGTCGTAGGTCTCGAACAATGTCGTCAGTGCGCTCTGCCAGTCGTTGCGAGCCTGCGCTGCCTTGGTGACGTCGAGTGCGGTCAATGCGACGGCATGCTCCATCTCCCACAGCATTTCGGGCTTCATCAGCTCCCTCGTGCGCGGGTTCTCGTACAGATCGGCCATCCCGAGCTGCGCCCACCACCGCCACGTCAGGAACGAGTCCCAGATCTTCGCCGGGTCGTACGACGGCACGGTGCTCTCCACTGCGCAGCCGAGGTCCTCGAAGACGGTGAACGACGACTCACACAGATCGAGGACACCGGGTTCGGTAGCCAGGTGACCGTTCCAGTCTCCGACCCACGCGATGCGGGCACCGCGGAAGCTGCGTTCGAGAGTGCGGGTGAAGATCTCCGGATCCTCGTCGATTCCGAGGGGCGCGTTGGCATCCGGGCCCGCCATCGTCGACAGCAGATGTGCGACATCGGTGACCGATCGGCCCATCGGTCCGGCGACCGCGCCCTGAGCGATGAAGCCCGGCTCGGGAATGCGTCCCCACGACGGGCGAAAACCGACCACATTGTTGAAGGCTGCGGGGTTGCGCAGTGATCCCATGTAGTCGGTGCCGTCGGCGACGGGCAGCATGCGCAGGGCCAATGCTGCCGCCGCACCTCCGCTGCTTCCGCCTGCAGTGCGCGAGGTGTCGTAGGGCGAGACGGTGGTTCCGTACACCGGGTTGTACGTCTGAGATCCGAACCCGAATTCCGGTGTGTTGGTCTTGCCGATCACGATGGCACCGGCCGCTTTCACGCGGGCGACGAACAGATCGTCCGCGTCGGCGATGCGATCGGCGAAGATCGGTGACCCCGATGTGAACGGTAGCCCTCGGGCTGCCGACAGATCCTTGACCGCATGGGGAAATCCGTGCATCCAGCCGAGATACTGCCCGTCCGAGAGCTGCCGATCTCGCTCGCGTGCCTCGGCCAGCAGGTCGTCGCGATCACGCAGGGCGACAATGGCATTGACCGTCGGATTGTGTGCCTCGATGTGGTCGAGGTACGCCGTCATGGTCTCGACGCACGAGACCTCGCGGCGCTTGATCTTGCCGCTGAGCTCGACCGCGTCGGACATGAGAAGTTCGGCGGCGGATCCGACGGTGGTTGCCATGGTGGTTCCTTCGTTCGAGAGAGACGCAGAAGCAGGGAGGGCCGGAGCGCCGCGCGAACCCCAGACTGTCGGGTTCGCGCGGCGCTGTTCGATATCGAAACCGGCGTTATCCGAGGTCGACGATCGCGGCGACGGGGCCGCCACCTTCGGGGCCCTGGTGCGCTGCCGAGACCGATACGAAGACCGCTGGGTCGCCGGTCACTGCTGCGGTGACGCCGCCGACGCACGCCTTGATCTGGCGGTGCCAATGGACGTCGGAATCGTCGAGCATGGCGTTGCGCCGTCCACGGACCGTACCGTCCTGGCTTGCTTCGCATTTGAGGAAGACGTTGACGAGCTTGCCGCCCAGATCCTTCGTGTGCGGCCGCTCGGGAAGTTCGAGACCGGCATCCTTGATCGCGTTCCAGATGCCGTCCTGATCGAGCGCGTCGTTCATCACGCTGTGTCCGATGCGGTACCGGCCGCCGATTCCGCGAGTGTTACCCACGACGACGATCTGTGCACGGTCCAACTCGACGCCCGAGGAGCACGACGCCACCGAGGAGTACAGCTCACGACTGTGCATGACGTCCTCGTCGGTCGGCATATCGATCTCACCGAGTGCGACAGCGATACCGAGAGCGGTGCCGCCGTTGGACAGATCCATCGACTCGTGGGTCTGCTCGGTCCAGACGGTCTTGCCGCGGCTCTTGGCGTCACGGATGGTGTGGATCGTCAGCAGCGGGGTCTTGGTCTGCACGTAGTGCACGTCTGCGGGATCGGTGATGCCTGCGTTGGCCATCGCATCCTTCACTGCCGCAGCCACTTTGGTGATCATCGCGGTGCGGCCGATATCCTCGGGCATCAACTGCTCGCTCATCGCGACGCCGACCGTCAGGCGCGGCTCCTCGGTCTGCACTGCCTTGTCCGACGGGACGGTGGCGAAAATGGTGGCGTGGGGGCTGATGACTCCGTCGGTGCCACCGGACCAGACGATCGGAACCTCGCCGACGTCGTGTGCGCTGCGAGTTCCTTTCGCAGACAACACTTCGCGGAAGGCTCGGTCGGCGATGATGCGGGTGTAGTCGTTGACTCCTCCGTTGCCTTCGGTCTTACCGATGACTGCAATGACCCGGTCGGCGTCGAGCACCCCGTCGTCGATGAGCTTCGCCAGCTCGCTGGCATCGGACACGTTGTGGAGCGGGACCTTGCGGACCTCGATTGCGTCGGGCACTGAAATCTCCTTCATCGGGATCTGTGAGTACTGCAGAGTCGGCCGGCGTTCGCGGCGGGGGCTCGCCCCACGAACGTTATCGACCGTTGGACCGGGGGTGCACTGGCAAGCTTTGCCCAATCAACGCACTTTTTTGGTTATCGGACATCCCCAGGTAGCGGTAGCGCTGCAGCCGGGAAGTCACCAGCACGGCCGGGTCGGCGGCAAGGAGTACGGCCAACTCGTGTTCGAGCACGGTACCGAGCCGAGACAGGAACGCCGCAGGTTCGTCGGAGGCATCCGGCCGTTCGGCCACGATCCGGTCGATGACGCCGTTACGGAGCAGGTCCAGGCTGCGCACGCCCTGCTCCTCTGCCATCTCGGCTGCGCGGTCGGTGGTGTGGAACTTGATCGCCGATGCGCCCTCCGGCGGCAGTGGCGACAGCCAACCGTGCTGAGCACACAGCACCCGATCGGCGGGGAGCAGTGCGAGCGCGCCACCGCCGGCACCCTGGCCCAGCAGCAGGCAGATCGTCGGTGCCTTCAGTGTCGTGAGTTCGACCAAGCAGCGGGCGATCTCGCCCGCGAGGCCACCCTCTTCGGCCTCCTTGCTCAAGGCGGCACCGGCAGTGTCGATCACTGTGACGAGGGGGAGTTGCAGCTCTTCCGCCAGCCGCATTCCGCGTCGTGCTTCCCGGAGGCCGGCGGGACCCAACGGTTGATCGGCGAAAGTGCGGTCCTGGCCGAGAAGTACACACGCCGATGCCCCGAACTTGGCAAGGGCCAGAAACAATCCGGGCTCGATCTCACCAGCTCCGGTGCCCTGCAACGTCGTCACCGTGTTCGCTGCCGATCGCACGAGGTGGCGTACTCCCGGCCGTTCCGGCCGTCGAGAACGACGGATGGATTCCCATGCAGGCACATCGTCGAGGTGTTCCAACGGGATGTTCGGAACCGGCGGAGGTGGCTCGTGTGGCGCACACAGGACGGCGAGCGCCGAAATCGCAACCTCACGGAGTTGCTCGGGAGGGACCACCGCGTCGACCAGGCCACGGGCGGCGAGGTTTTCGGCTGTCTGCACTCCCTCGGGAAACTTTTCGCCGTACAGCGCCTGGTACACGCGTGGACCGAGAAAGCCCAGCAGCGCACCAGGTTCGGCCGCAGTGACGTGGCCGAGAGAGCCCCACGAGGCAAGTGCTCCACCGGTCGTGGGATGGCGAAGGTAGACCGCGTAGGCGAGACCCGCCGACTTGTGCGCAGCGATAGCCGCCGAGATCTTGACCATCTGCAAGAAGGCGACCGTGCCCTCCTGCATCCGTGTTCCGCCGGAGGTCGGCGACGCCAGCAGCGGGAGCTGTTCTGCCGTGGCCTTTTCGACGGCCTGTACCAGTCGTTCGGCAGCCGCCGTTCCGATGGAGCCGGCGAGAAACCCGAACTCGCACAGGACGAGTGCCACTCGGCGCCCCGCGAGGGTGGCTTCGCCGGTCAACACCGACTCGTCGCAGCCGCTCGTTTCGCGGGCCGCGGCGAGCTCGTCGAGATAGCCCTGCTCCGCCGGTCCGTGCACTCCGATCGGGGGAAGGGGGTCGGTGTCCCACCGGACGAAACTGCCGGCGTCGAAGACCATCTCGACGAGTTCGAGCGCGCCGAGCCGGGCCGGCGCGCCGGTGCGGGTCATGGCGTCGTCTCGAGCCAGGCGCGGATCAAGTCGCCGTGCTGGTCGAGGGTCGGCGGGGCTGCGTGCGTCGTGCGCATCGCGGCACCCTCGCAATCCTCGTCCATGCGCAGCGGTGGGCCGGGCAACGTGATGGTGCCCAGGGCCGAATGGTCGACGTCGATCATCAGTCCCTGCGACCGGGTCTGTTCCCAGGTGTAGACCTCGGCCAGATCACGGACACGTCCGGCCGGTATGCCCAGCTCGCCGAGTAGTCCGAGAAGCTTGTCGGTCGGCCAGTCCGCGAAAACGGCATCGACAGCGGCGATGACGGCCTCTCTGTCGTCGACCCGTTGGGGGTTGGTGGCCCACTCCGGACGGTCCAATCCGAATGCGGGAGCAAAGCGTTGCCACAGTCCTTCACTGCCCACGGCAATCTGAACCAGCCCCTCGGACGAGTGGAACAGACCGTACGGGCAGATCGACGGGTGATGTCCGCCGGTGGGGCGGGGAACTTCGCCGGCCACGGTGTAGCGAGTGCCTTGAAATGCGTGCACCCCGACGATGGAGGCCAGCAGGCTGGTACGCACGACGCGGCCGCGGCCGGTGGTGTTGCGCTCGTGCAGTGCGGCCACGACGCCGTACGCGCCGTTCATTCCGGCGAGCAGATCACCGATGGGGACGCCGACCCGAGTGGGTTCGTCCTTCGACGGCCCGGTCAGGGACATCAATCCTGCTTCACCCTGGGCGATCTGGTCGTACCCGGGACGCGTGCCTTCCGGGCCGTCGTGGCCGAAACCGGTGATGGACAGGATCACCAGACGGGGATTCAGCTCGTGCAATGCCTCCATGCTGTAGCCGAGGCGAGCGAGAACGCCGGGGCGGAAGTTCTCGACGAGCACGTCGGCGCGGCGGATCAATGCGGTGAGCGTTTCTCGACCGTCGACAGCTTTGAGGTCGAGTGCGATGGATTCCTTGTTGCGATTGCACGAGAGGAAGTACGTCGAGTGCCGATCGCCCTCGTCGTCGGCAACGAAGGGTGGGCCCCAACTTCGGGTGTCGTCACCGCCGCTGGGCGATTCGACCTTGATCACTCGCGCGCCGAGGTCCCCGAGCATCATCGCGGCATGGGGTCCGGCGAGTGCCCGCGACAGGTCGACGACCAGGCAGTCGGAGAGCGGTCCGACCGTCATCGGATTGCGTTCCGAGACAGGGAAGCGATGTCGGTGTCGAACTCGAATCGATCGTTGCGAAGCGTCATGCGTCCGAGTCAACGTGCCGGTCGCGGCCCCGTCGTGGGCAAAAGTTGCCGACGCTGAGGGGTCGCTTTCGGACAGTTCGAGCGAGTGCGAGCCGTGTGGACGGATGGCTGACGAGGGGCCCATAATCTGCGACCATGGATACCCACGTAGTCGACCATCCCTTGACCGCAGCGCTTTTGACGACGATGCGCGACGTCCACAGTGACAACGCGACCTTCCGTTCGGCGCTGCGGCAGCTGACACACACGTTGGTGTACGAGGCTTTGCGTGATGCCCCGGTGGACACCTTCGAGGTCGACACCCCGGTTGCCCGCACCACGGGTGTTCGGTTGGCGAACCCACCTCTGCTCGTGCCGGTTCTGCGGGCAGGGCTGGGCATGGTGGAGCAGGCGAGTGCGCTCATTCCGCGATCCGGTGTGGGATTCATCGGGATGGCGCGAGACGAGGAGACACTGCAGCCGGTGCCGTACCTCGAGTCTCTCCCCGCAGATCTCGCCGGCACGCCGGTGTTCGTTCTCGACCCGATGTTGGCCACAGGCGGGTCCATGACCGCGACGATCGACTTGCTCGTCGCTCGCGGGGCAACCGACGTGGTCGTCGTGTGCGTCGTCGTGACACCTGAAGGCCTTGCTGCGCTGGAGAAGTCAGGACATCCCGTCCGCGTGGTCTGTGCCGCCGTCGACGATGAGCTCAACGATCAGGGCATCATCGTGCCCGGACTGGGGGATGCGGGAGACCGTCAATTCGGGCCTCGGTGACGATCCGACGCAGAGGAGTCGTCGAGGTAAGTGCTGTCGTATCGAAACACCATGTCGTTTCCCGAGCGGGTGAGTTGATCGCGAAGAAGGGGTCTTCCCTGGTAGGCATCGGCTGCATCGACCTCTCGTAGCTCGAATGCTTGAATCATGTCGGATCCAGCAGTGGCACAAACGATCCGGCGCGCGTGAGCAGTGCGATATCGCACCCCCGAGCATCCGCGACCGCGACCACGCTGTCGAGCTGCACAGATCGGCACGGAGAGCGTCTGTACTTCGGAGTGATCGCACCAATCCAGATCTTGGTCAAGTGAGTGTGCGGTAACGAGAGTGGATTCGTCAGCGACTAGATTTCAGGTGTCCGCACGCGGCGGACTGGGCGGAAGAGGCGTGAGCATATGGGCTTCATGGACGGTCTGATCGGCAACGCAGGAAAGGTCGATCCTGTCGCAGCGCATCAGGAGTACAGCCGGCTACTCGGCGGTGGCGAGCAAATCCACGCGGCGTATCAGTTGGTCCGAGACGCCTTCCTGTTCACCAACCGTCGTCTACTGATGATCGACAAACAAGGTCTGACCGGCAAGAAAGTCGAATACCACAGCGTGCCCTACCGCTCGATCACACACTTCGCTGTCGAAACTGCCGGTACTTTCGATCTGGACGCCGAATTGAAAATCTGGATTTCGGGCAACGCGGTTCCTATCCAGAAGCAGTTCACCAAGCAGGTCGACATCTACGAGGTTCAAGCGATCCTCTCGCACTTCGTAGTGTCCTGAGCTAGCTCGCTGTAAATCCGAGCAGGCACTCGCAGCCAGGATCTTTGGCGGTTGCATCCGGACTGCGCTCGGACAGCCGAGGTGCGGCACCGCATTCATCCCGTGTCGCCACCCCTGTGTCCGGGATCAAAGGCGTATCTCCAGATTTCGGGTGTCGAATCAAGCGCTTCAGCGTCCAGTCAATTGCCATACTGGATCGACATTGCCTGTGGTCGGGGACGGGCCCACGCTATCTGATTCGTTCGGAGTGGCTATGTCGAGAAGATTGTCCATTGCAGTCATCGCAATCGCTCTAGCATGCCTGAGCTGCTCGAACGACGGCGCAACCGAGCCTCCGAGCGACAATTCCCCCGTGTCGAGTGGGTCCAGTCCGGCATCCGCACCGCCAACCCTCACCGTCGAGCCGCCGCCACCACCCACGCAGGCACCCGTTCCTCAGCCCCAACCGGTCACCTTTCAATGTGGAGACTTGGGCCTGTACCAGTCCGGCACAGCCTTGTATTCAGACGGAACGACGGGGTACGAAGCCGAATGCGACACTTACGTCGCCCCTGCACCTCCCGAGTTCAGATACTGCGATTACGGCGGTACCGCGGTCTTTACCGATGGGTCCTATGCGGTGAACGATCCGAGGTGTTCAGCTACGGTGCCGTCACCGGAATCCGGCTATCCGTACAACGAATCCGAAGACCGCAACGGCGATGGTGTCGTCAACGGGTATGAGCGCTGCGGCGTCCTCTGCGGAGAAGAACCCACCAGCGGTGACATACAAACGCAGTATGGCTGCGAGCAGGGGTACATCACTGGCCCGCAATGTGAATAGCTGTGTGTGCCCAGGACGGTCCCGGTCGTCGACGACGCCGACAAGCCGTATACCGAGTTCGATAGGGCTGCGGGACCGTCGTTCTCTCGCGAGCGGTAACGCGACTCGGCCGTCGAGCGACGTCACCAATGAACGGATCGAGTCGGTGGCCGGACCACGGCCGGCGACGTTGTGCAGGACGTGCCGCCACGAAAGGCCCTCGAATGAACCGCATCAGCCGACGTATTGCCGTATTGACCGGACTTCTGGCGCTTCCGCTCGCCGCCGGAGCCACGATGGGAGTTGCAACCGCCAGTGCCGACGAATGGCACTACGGCCCCGTTTATCGCGCCGAGCAGTCCGGTGAGGGTGGACAGTACTTCTGCAATAAGGCGCAGTCACTCGAGAAGGCATCGCAGTCGTACATCGTGGTGCCGTGCACCAACGTCGAGAACACCGATACCTGGTACCGAATTGTGGTGAACCCCTACAACTGGGGTTGGAGCGGGTAGTTCGCACTGTCGAGCGTGTGACTTACATCCCCAACACGTCGCCTGCGTATCGAACCAGTTCGAGATCGTGGGCAGTAGAACGTCGAAGCTTCTGGTCTCCAGGGTCGGTGTCGAGAACGATTGTCTCGGTGCCTAGTTCGGCGAGGAACTGAACGTCGTCGAGAATTTGTTCGATGGACCCGTAGCCGAGCGGGCGGTTCGGCGATTGCACCGAAGCGTCAGAGGGTAGGAAGAAGATCCGCGGGACGAACTCCTTACCATCGTTCAGCGCGCGGGAGCCATCGATGCATCGTTGCCGGGTGGGGTGTAGGGGATGCCAGCCGGTGCCCAACGCATTCGTCCGGTCGAGTGCGGCTGCACCGTTGCCACCGATCCACAGTGGCGGATGCGGTGTCTGCAGCGGTAGCGGTCCAGTGTGAACTCGGCGGGGTGTGCCGCTTGCTCCCGTGGCCCCGTACGTTTCGGAAGACCATGCTGCACGCAGAGTTTCGAGCGTCGAATCGGTCATTCGACCTCGCCGGTCGAAGGGAACACCCAGCACATCGAATGCCTGGGTCGTCCAACCGACGCCCACTCCTACGATGAGTCGTCCACCGCTGAGCCGGTCGATTGCGGCGGTCGCGTGAGCCAGATGCGCCGGATGGCGATGGCTTCCGATCAGTACCCCGCTGCCGAGGCGAATGGACTCGGTCTGACCCGGCGAGCCACGACAGCGTCGCCAGGCATTCGTAGAAGGGTGACGGCGAGCGGCCGTGAGCGTCTTCGGTCAGTACGACGTGATCGGAAAGCAGCACGTTGTCGAAACCAGCGGATTCGGCAGTGCGCGCCCACGCGAGAATTCCGTCGGGGTCGATCTGCGGCCCGAAGTTGGGAAGATTGATTCCGTATTTCATAGCGCACCGGGGACGGGTCGAGCAACACCGATCATGGGATCAACAACACCTTTCCTCGTGTTCCACCGGCGGCCAGCAGCGAATGTGCCTGTGGGGCTTGGTCGAATTCCCATTGGCGAGCGACCGGAACAGTGATCGTCCCCGCGGAGACGAGCGAGACGAATTTCTCGAGCCCCAGCCCGTCCTCGTTCACGTAGCTCTTACTCGGCGTGATGTTGCGCTGTGGCTCGGGCTGATTTCCGTCCTCGATCGAGACGTACGCTCCGCCGTCGCGCACGCTGTCGATGGCGTCGACGATGCCGGCCGTATCGACCACGGCGTCGTAAGCGCCCGCAGGCAGGTCGACGGGACTCGTGAACACCCTGCGCATACCGTGTGCGAGGAGGTTTTCGGTATCGGACTTCCGCGCGACAGCGTCGACGGTGTGGCCGCGGATCGACAGAAGCGCCGACGCTATGCCGCCCACCGCACCGGCCGCACCCGTCACCAAGACCGTCGAATGCGCAGGGAGGGTGATCTTGTCGATGAGTTGCATGGCGGTGAGGGCGGCGAGTGGGATTGCTGCGGCGTGCTGGAGGCTGATGCCGATAGGTGCGTGCGCGAACAGTGATTCGTCGGCGACGACTCGCTCGGCATAGGTGCCGAAGCGGTGCGCTGGTTGCGCGATCATTCCGATCACGTTGTCGCCTGGTGCAAATCGGGTGACCGATGGTCCGACGGCGACGACGGTGCCGGACACATCCCAACCGAGGACCGCGGGGTACGTCAGTTCGATAGGCAGGAATCCCGAGCGGGTCTTGATGTCGACCGGATTGACGGCTGCCGCAGCCACCGACACGGTGACGTCGCCCGGGCCGGCGTCGGGCTCGTCGATCTCCGCGACTGTGAGTACCTCGGGTCCACCCTTGCCGTTGATGACAACAGCTTTCATTCGACTTCCTCTCGTTCAGGTAGCGCGACCTGTCCGAGGCTAGGCTATTCGTGTATCGATCGCTATACGAGTAAGCTCGGCCACACCGAGCAGTGCAATGCGCGAGAGGGAGGGGGAACAATGGCCGGGGTTCGCGGGCAGGGCCGGAAGTTCGATGTCGACGCCGCGCTCGACAAAGCGATGTTGGCCTTCTGGCGGCACGGGTACGAGGGCACTTCCGTCTCCGTGCTCACCAGTGCAATGGGCATCAACCCGCCAAGTCTCTACAGCGCGTTCGGTGGCAAGGAAGAGTTGTTCTTCGCTGCCATCGACCGTTACCTCGCGACCCGCGGTGACTTTATGGGCCGCGCGTTTGCCGAGGAGCCCAACGCTGCCGAACTCATTTCCAGACTGCTGTACGAGGCAGCATCGCACTACACCGACGAGTCCTGTCCGGGGGGCTGTCTGATCATCAGTTCGGCCATCGGGGTCACCGAGGCCAACCAGAGCATCGCAGATCGACTGTGCGACATACGCAATGCCAACGTCTCACTGTTGGCACAACGCATTTCGGAGAACGCCGCCGACGCAATCCTGCCGCAGTCGTCGGCACCTCTCGACACAGCGGAATTCATCGGCGTCGTCATCCAGGGCATGTCGCAACGTGCCCGAGACGGGTCGACTCGGGATCAACTCGAACGAGTTGCGGACATGACTCTCGCCTCGTTGGGAATGGGCCCGCGGACAACGCACTGACGGCACCAATCGTGAGAGGCGTATCGGCTGGAGTTAGACCAACTCGATGACCTCCAACGCCCCGTCGGCGTGGGAACTCCGCAGCCTTTTCTTGTCGTATTTGCCGACGCTCGTTTTCGGGACCTCGTCGATGAAGGTCCATCGTTCCGGCAACTGCCAATGCGCGACGCGGCTGTCGAGGAACTCTTTCAGTTCTTCGGCCGTCACCGACGCACCCTCGCGGACGACGACAGCGACCAGTGGACGCTCGTCCCACTTCGGGTCGGGCACACCGATGACCGCAGCCTCACGAACAGCCGGATGTCCCATCACCTGGTTCTCGAGTTCCACCGACGAGATCCATTCACCGCCGGACTTGATGATGTCCTTGGATCGATCGGTGAGCCGGAGGTAGCCGTTCTCGGAGATGGTGCCCACGTCACCGGTTCGCAGCCAGCCGTCGTCGAACTTGTCGTCCGCGTCGGCGCGGTAGTAGCTGCCGGTGATCCACGGGCCACGGACCTCGAGCTCGCCGACGGTCTTCCCGTCCCACGGCAACACCGTTCCGGCGTCGTCGACGAGTCGTGCCCGAACTCCGGCAACGAATCTGCCCTGTGTGCAACGCAAGTCGAACTCGTCCTCCGGCGACAGTCCCGCGTCGGGCCTACCGGACGTGCCGAGCGGTGACGTCTCGGTCATGCCCCACGCCTGGGAGATGTGGACGCCGTACTTCTCGTGGAATGCCTTCATCAGACTCGGCGGGCACGCGGCACCGCCGACCACCACATCACGCAGACTCGACAGATCCGCCGGATGCTCGTCCAGATGAGCGAGCAGGGCCTGCCAGATCGTCGGGACAGCAGCCGCCGCCGTCGGACGAAGCGTCGACATCATCTCTGCCAACGGAGCCGGCTGCAGAAACCTGTCGGGCATGATCAGTGACGCACCGACCATCAGCGCCGCATACGGGAGCCCCCACGACATCGCGTGGAACATCGGCACGATGGCCAACACCTTGTCGGACTGCGCAATTGCCATCGCGTCGGTCATGCACGCCTGCATCGAATGCAGGTAGATCGAGCGATGCGAGTACACGACCCCTTTGGGATCACCGGTGGTGCCCGATGTGTAACACATTGCGGCAGCTGATCGTTCGTCGAGTTCGGGCCAATCGAACTCCTCCGGGTTGCCCGCCAGCAGGTCCTCGTAGCCGAGCACCTCGATACCGTCGGGTGCAGTGACCTGCGCCGGATCGACCCCAACGACCACGAGGTGTCGCACGGTCTCGAACGTCGGCAGCAACGGCGTCAGCAGGGGGAGCAGACTCGCGTCGGCGATGATCACCTGATCCTCGGCATGATTGACGATATAAGTGAGCTGCTCGGGGAAAAGTCGGATGTTCAGGGTGTGCAGCACTGCGCCCATCGCCGGAATCGCCATGTAGGCCTCCATATGCGGGGCGTTGTTCCACATGAATGTCGCGACTCGCTGATCATCGTCGATCCCTATCGACCTCAGGCCGTGAGCCAATTGTGCTGCCCGCCTGCCCAACTCCCCGAATGTCACCGTGGTGGGGCCGGTGTCGGTCCACGTGGTGATCTCGGCCGAGGAGTGGATGGACGTCCCGAATCGAACCAGCTGGCCGATGGACAGTGGGGTGTCCTGCATGGTGCTCTTCACGACGATCTCGCTTTCGATGTCCCGGCGCGGCTGCACGTCGTTGTGCTCCGCGTCACAACATGCACACTACGGACTCGACGCGAGGAGGGTGCGTAACTTGGTACTCATGGCCACTACTTCGGATGACGCTCGTGCCCTCGGCGACGAGGCATTCGTTTCGCTCACCACCTTCCGTCGATCCGGTGCGCCGGTATCGACGCCGGTGTGGATCGCCCGAGACGGCGACAACCTGGTCGTCATCACTCCCGCGGAGAGCGGCAAGGTCAAGCGCATCAGGAACTCCGATCGCGTGGAGCTCCGCCCGTGCAGTCGGCGCGGAGCGGTGCCCGATGACGCCGTGGCGGTGACCGGCTCGGCAACCATCGTCACCGGAGACGCCGCCTCGAGACCGACATCGGTACTGAAGAAGAAGTACGGCTTCGAATACCGCATCGTCATGCTTGTCGAACTGATCATTGCTCGACGCCGCAAGCCGCGGGTGATTCTGTCGATCACCACTGACTGAGGTCGGTTCACATCAGGGCAGCATCCACCGCCGCAACGATATCGACCCAGATCTCCGACGTGGGGTCGACGACGGCGAAGTGCCCGCCCGGTCCTTCGACCGAAGCAACGGAATCGGAAGTCGCGGATGCGGCGGCGTAGTACGCGCGGCTGATCTCGAGAAGATTGGGATCGTCGGCCACTGCGGACACCACCAACTGTGGAACGTCGAGGGGCAGTCGAGACATCGGTGACGACTCCTCGTAGATGCGCTGGGCCTCGCCATAGCGGGCCCCGATTGCGTTCGATACCGCACCTTCCCCGAGCCACCGCTCGTCGCCGACTTTCAGGTCGAGCACCCCGGCCAGACTCACCGCCAGGGCAGGGGCCACCCGTTCGCCGACAGAATCGGCCGCAAGCCGCAGGGCCAGTTGGCCTCCCGCGGAATGGCCCACCAGGACGATTCGAGACAGATCCATGGAGGCGGGTGCCGTCTCCAGCGCGGCGAGAGCAGCCGCGACATCTTCGGTAGTCGCATCCCACCCGTGTTCGTCGGGTCGGCGGTATTCGACATTCCAGGTGGCGTAGCCGCGTGCGGTCAGATCGACCGCCATCGCATCCATCAGGTCGAATTCCCACCTCGAACGCCAGTATCCGCCGTGAATCAGTACGGCGACGGGGAACGGGCCATCGCCTTCGGGCACCCGCAGTTCGACGCGTTGCTCGGGGTGATCTCCGTACGTCACGATCGTGCCGGGGTGGAAGCGGTGAAAGTAGACACTGTCGATCGCGAACCTGAGGCCGTCGAGACCGCGGCCCCGGATGTTTGCACGAATCCCCTCGGAACGATCCGGCGCGCACTGACCGAAGTCGACGCGAACAACGCTGCTGTACAACGACGTATCGACCTGCGCTCCATCGCCGGGAACGACGACAACCTCATCGGAACCGGTTGCAGCGTCGACAATTCCGCCCGACAGACCGCGGGCGGACAGGGCCCGTGCGACCAGCTCCTGTGCGGTCTGCAGATCGGCGAACACTCCGGGCGCGGCAACGATATCGATGTGGTTCGAGTCTTCCGTCATGGGTTCACGCTACCCAGACGGCGTCGACCGAGCCCGTGTTCGCCCACGGGCTCGATCGAAGAACGCGGATCAGGCGTCGACGGCCGCGTTCAGCTCACGCAGCCGGGGGAGTGCGCGGTTGGTGAGCAGATCCTCGCGGGTGTCGGCAGAGACAGCCATGCTGTCCTTCCACAGTGACCGGCCTGCCATCGCTCCACGTGCACCGTTGGCGACGGCGATGCGGACCTGCTCGATGAACGTCTCGTGATCGACGCCCGCCGACAGCACGGCCCACGGAACACCCTGTGCCGCTTCGGTAACGGCAGCGCAGGCCTCGGCGGAACCGGGGTAGGGGAGCTTGAGTACCTTGGCGCCGCACTCGACCGAAATGCGCGTGGAATCAGCGATGATTTTGCCGAAGCCGGCCTTGTAGTCCTCGTCCGACTCGCCCTCGAGCTGGTACGTCAAGATCTCGACGATGAGCAGCAGACCCTCGGCCGAGCAAGCCTTGACGAGGTCGCGGATCTCCTCGGCAACACGGGAGTCGACGCCCTGCTGCTCGGGGCGCATGTAGAACAGCATCTTGGCGACGTCGCCGCCGAGATCACGCACGACGCGCGGGGTCACGCCGTCGACGAAACGGGTGTAGCGCAGACCGTCGGTCTCCTCGAAGCCCGACGCATCCATGCCGACCACCAACGCGGTGCCCCGCGAGAGCACACCGTCGTCGACGATCTTCGGCAGTGCCACCTCCGGGTCCAGCAGGATCGCCGGCGCGTGGTTGCCGAGGTAGCGAACAAGATCGGCCTTGGCCTCGGCGAGCTGCTCGACGGTGATCGAGCCCGGCCCGTCGACGGCGTCCTTCATGACGGCCTTCATGCCGTTGCGCTGATCGCCAGCGACGATGAGCATGTTGCCGCCTTCGGTGGAGATAGCAGCCATTCCGCGACGTTCGAGGGTGGTGAGTTCGTTCATCTTCTTCTCCTGGTGGGGTGTTGGGGTCGAGAGCAGCAGAGACAACGTTGTCTCACTGCAGAAATGTGGGCTCAGATTTCTATGAGCGTCAGTAGTCGGGCCGCGAACAGTGCTGCGCCGTAGGCAGTGTCCTGGGATCTGGTCGAGACCGAGACATCGGGCAGCACCTGAGCCCGGGCATCTCGTACGCTGGCCATGCCGGCCCAGCCGCCGGTGAGCAATGTCGTCCTGGCGGGCGGCACCTCGGCGTCGAGTGCGTCGATGAGGCGAGCCACTTCGTTGTTGCCGTGCAACAGAATCGAGCGGAACAGCTCGGCCGAATCGATCCCGTCTGTACGGACCGTGATGGACAGCACGCCGTCGTCGTTGCGGGCACCGGCGATGTCGATACCGCCGTCGGTGAACGGTCCGCCTGCAGGCAGGGCGCACACTCGCTGGTCCAGTAGGTCGCGACCGGCGCGATCGCTGATGTCGCACAGCTGCAACGCCCGTCGCATCAGCAAGCCGGTCTTCACTCCCGCGACGAGCACATGTTGGCCCGGAACCACGTGGCGCACCGAGTTGATGAGGTGTTCGGCCAGCCTGCTCCGTGCGTCGGTGGTCAACGGAGTGTCGAGCACCCGCAGCAGCACCTCGGCAGTGCCCATCGACACGTGGTATCGGTCGGGCGGGATCGCTCCGCCGGACACCGCGGACACGAGATGATCGTGACCGGCCACAGTCAGACGAGCTCCGGCGATGGACTCGGGAAGTGTTGGTGTGTCGGCAGTTCCGAGATCGGTTCCGGCGTCGACCAGCGGCGGTATGAAGTCGGTTCCGACACCCAAGTGCGCCAGCATCTCCGACCAGGGTTCGCCGCTGTCCTGATCGAGTAGCCCTGTGCGCGAACTCAGTGAGTAATCGGCCACGGCACGACCGCCGAGGGACAGGACGACGAACTCCGGCAGGTTGAACCATCGCAGCCCGTCGAGGCTCAGTCCGTTGTCACGTAAATGAGCAATCTTGACGACGGAGACCTGAACGCCGACGGGAAGTCCGGTCTTGCCGGCGAACTGATCGCGCAATTCGGCCGGCAGGTTGTCGACCTGCTGCTGACCACGCGGATCGAACCACGCGAAGGCCGGTGCCCGGACAACGTTGTCTTCATCGAGAAGAAAGCCCGTCTCACCCATCCCGGACACCGCGATGGCGTCGATCCGGGCGGCTGGGTCACCGGTTGCCTCGGGCAGTCGGCGAGCGACCGCATCGAGTAGGTGCCCGATGGTGGACAACAGATCCTCGGCGGCCAGGTCGGTGGTTCCGCCCGGTCCGTGCCGCCACGGTGTGGGACTCTGCTCGATGAGCAGCTCGGTGCCTGCATCGTCGGTGACGAGTACTTTGACGCCGGTGCTCCCGAGGTCCAGTCCCGCAACAAGTCTGGGGTTCACGGAGTAGTTCTCATTTCTCTACGGGTAGGGGGAGTGCGTGTGAAAGTCGTTCCACGAGAGTGGTCGGCGCTATCTGCTGCTCGGGTTCGAGATAGGGATCGTCGAACCGCTGCACCAGGCGGTCGAATGCTAGGGTGCCGATGCGATACGGGTCTTGGTCGATGCAGGTCACCGACGGGCTGACGGCATCGGCGAGCGAGAAATTGCCGAACGACACCATGGCTACGTCGGTGCGACCGATCTCGTGCAGAACCGACACCACGGCGGTCGCGTGTCGTGCGTTGGCGACGAAGAACGCAGTCGGTGGATTGCGCTGCGCCAGCAGCGTCTTCACTACAGGCCGCACCGAATCTGCGGCGTGGGATACCGGAGGGGCGAGCGCGGCCTCCGGCTCTTGGCCGAGATCGGCGAGAACGTCGAGGTACGCCTGCCTGCGCAACTGCGCGGTCTGCAGGCGATCGTCGAAGCCGAGCAAGGCAATTCGCGTGTGCCCGCTTGCCACCAACTTCTCGACGGCTCGCTTGGCGGCACCGTAATCGTCCACGATGACGGAATCGAAACCGGTGATCGAGCGGTCGATGGTGACCGTGGGCAGTGTGCGACGCCGAGGTACGAGGAAGTCACTGTGGTCGCCGACCGGCGCGAGGATGATGCCCCGCACGTGTTGTCCGGCCAGGAGAGCCAGCTGATCCCGTTCGCGTTGGGCATCGAAGCCGGTGCTGCCGACGATGACGGCGAGCCCGTGTTCGAGTGCGCGATCTTCGACGGCACTGACCAGTGATGCGAAAAAGACATCGTCGATGGAGTCGACGACGATCCCGATGGTGTTGCCCGACCCCGATTTCAGCGACCTGGCGGCGGAGTTCGGAACGTAGTTCAGTGTCTGCACCGCAGCCTCGACCCGCTCGCGCAGCTCCGGCAGGACCGTATCCACGCCGTTGACGACGCGTGAGACGGTCTTGAAGCTGACGCCCGCCAATGCGGCGACGTCTTTGATGCTGGCGCGCTCGGTCACGTGAACTCTCGATCGGAGGAAGTGTGTTCGCTGTAGCACGTATGCGAGACAACGTTGTCTTGTATGATTCCCGCTATGCCTCATGTCTGTCAAGACGTCCTCGGAATCGAACGGGAATCCCTGCCGGTCCTGGTGGTTGCCGGCGCGGCGGGCAGTGGCAAAACGACGCTGGGTAGAGAGCTGGCGCGCCGTCTCGGTACTGCTCTGCTCGACCTTGACACCCTCACCAATCCGCTACTGGACGAACTGGATTCGATGATCGAAGGCCCGCACTGGAACAGTGCCGGTCCCCATTCGGAGCGGATTCGCGCCGGGCGCTACGCCGTGGTGCGCGCCGCTGCCCGGGATCTCGTACAGCTCGGTCAGCGGCCCGTCCTCGTTGCGCCCTTCACCCGCGAGTTGACGGGCGCGCCCGAATGGACGCTGCTGGTGAACGAATTGTCCCCTGCTGCAACGAAGGTGATCCACGTCGACGGATCGCCGGAACTCCTGGCGCGACGCCGGGCCGCTCGTGGGGCGGATCGCGATGCCCACCGGCCGGTGGATCCGCCCGCTCGGACGCCGCGCATTCCGCACCTACGCGTCGACGCCGAACTGACGACCGCGCAGCAAGCCGATCTCGTCGCCCGAGAACTCGGGCTCAGCTGATGGTGTGAGTGGTTCCGGGAGTGCAGGATTCACGCTCGATCAACTCGACGCCGAGGATGTTGCGCCGTTTGTAACGGCGCCCGGGTTTTTCGATTCGACCCAACAGTCGTTCGATGGCCAGATGGCCGAGTCGAGCCGGGTTCTGATCGATCACCGTCACCGGTGGCATCACTGCATCGGCGAGGGGAAAGTCGCCGAATCCGACGAACGCCAGATGCAGCAAGTTCATCTGCTGTAGAACAGGCACGCAGGCCATTGCCACTCGCGCGTTCGACAGGAACAGTGCAGTAGGGGGACTGTCGAGTGCGGTCAAGTCGGTCAGTGCCGCACGGGCGTCCTCGCGGTCCAGCACACCCAAAGCGACGAGAGCCTCGTCGAACTCGATTCCCCGGCCCTGTAATGACTCTCGATATCCGGCCAAGCGATTGCGGCTGGTCGGAATCCCCGCACTGTCGCCGATCACGGCAATGCGGGTATGACCCAGATCGAGGAGATGATCGGTGGCCAGTACCGCCCCGCCGTGATCGTCGTCGACGAAGCTGTCGGCTTTGAGGCCGTCGGGTGCGCGGTCGACGAACACCGTCGGAGTCTTGTCGATCCAGCGCTCCAGATATGCGTGGTCCGCACCCGTCGGCGCGATGATCAAGCCGCTCAACTGTCTACGCAGCAGCGACTCCACCAACGCCTGTTCCTGATCTCCGTCGTGACCGAGGCTGGTGACGAGAACTGCCATGTCGTCCTGGCGGGCCCGTTCCTCCACTGCGCGTGCGATGGAGGAGAAGAAGGGGTCGTCGATGTCCGGGACGGCGACACCGATGGCCGCCGTCTGGCCGTTGCGAAAGGAGGTCGCCATCGTGTTCGGCACATAGTTGAGCGACTCGAGCGCTTCGGCAACGCGGGCACGAGTATCGGGATCGACGTGCGGGTCGTTGTTGTACACCCGTGAGACGGTCTTGGCACTGACCTTGGCCAGCGCCGCGACGTCTTGCATGGTGGTCATGATCTACCCCGTCTGCTCGTCCTCGTCCCGTCAGCGACTGGTGTAGCCGCCGTCCACCGGCAACGACACTCCGGTCACCATGGAAGCATCATCGCTCAGCAAGAAGGCAATCGGCGCGGCAATCTCGTCTTCGGTGGCCCAGCGTCCCAGCGGCATCTGCGCCAGGAACGGCTCCTCGATCTCCGGGCGACCCCAGTAGAACGCAGACATCTCCGTCATGACGACCGTCGGGTTCACACCGTTCACGCGGATGCCGTGGCGACCGAGTTCGAGTGCGGAGACCCGAGTGATGTTGTCCAAGGCCGCTTTCGAGGATCCATAGGAGATGTGTCCGGTCAGGGCGACGAGACTGGCCTGGCTCGAGACGTTGACGATGGCTCCGGTGCCCGCGGCGATCATGGCGGGGACGGTGTACTTGATGACCAACAGTGCGCCGCGCGCATTGATGGCGATGACCTTGTCGAAGATCGAGATGTCGGTGTCCTGAGGCGTCGCGATCTCGCCGCCGAATCCGGCGCAGTTGACGACGCCGTACAGCTCGAGGCCCGCGACGGCGTCGCGAACACTGTTCTCGGACGTCAGATCGAACGCCAGGGGTGTTGCCCCGGTCTCGTCGGCCAGCTTGTCGAGCGCGTCCACCGACTGGCCCGCCGCGACGACGTCGGCACCGTCGGCCACCAAGCGCCGAACCGTTGCCGAGCCGATGCCTCCGCTGGCACCTGTCACCAAGATCTTGCGGCCGTCGAACTTCGCCATGGGGGTCTACCTTCACTGTTCCGAGTGGTCATGTCATCGGTGTCATCCGTCCCAGAGTGGACGCGTATGTCATCGGTGTCATGGACGGTACCGCAGCGCGTCGTTCCCGTCGCGAAAACGGTGTAGATCGTCCATTTGTCCAGTTCAGAGACGGTACTCCGTGGTCGGATATCGGCCTCGTACTGCGGCGGAATGACTGCCGGGCCGATAGGCCATGTCACCGGTGACATGAATTTTCGCGAAACACGTGACAATGCGAGTTGTGTGGGTCACACTCGTTAACACAGCGAGCCCCGCAGGGAGCTCGACATGCCGCGCAGGCCCAGTTCTCGAACCGTGCTGCACCGGCGTCGGCGGGGGGGGCGTCCTGTCCCACACCCGAACGTTTCCATTCGACCGAGGAGTACCCATGGCCACCGTTGCACCTGCTGCGACACCGATCCTCGAAGCGAGGGGATTGTCGAGGAGCTTCGGAAACGTGCGCGCCCTCGACGACGCAGATTTCGACATCTACCCGGGTGAGGTCGTCGCCCTCATTGGCGACAACGGCGCAGGCAAGTCCACGATGGTCAAGGCTCTTTCGGGCAGCCTGGCCGTCGACACCGGAGAGATCCTGTTCGACGGCACAGCGGTCGATCTCGACAGTCCGACGGTGGCAGCAGAGCTCGGAATCGAAACGGTGTTCCAGGATCTCGCGCTTGCTCCGCATCTCAACGCGCAACAGAACATGTTTCTCGGACGCGAACTGCCGGCCAAGGGGCCGCTCGGCCGCCTCGGTTTCCTCGACGTCTCCACGATGCGCAAGCAATCACAGGATGCGCTCGACGAACTCGGTGCCACCGTCCGCAGCCTCACCGTCCCGGTGGGATCGATGTCCGGCGGCCAGCAACAGGCCATCGCCATCGCGCGTGCCGTCGCCTGGGCCAAGGGCGTCGTCTTTCTCGACGAACCGACCGCCGCCCTCGGTGTGGTGCAGACGCGCAATGTCCTCGACACCATCCGCCGGGTCGCGGACAGGGGAGTGGCCGTGGTGTTCATCAGCCACTCCATGCCGCACGTGATGGAAGTAGCCGACCGTGTCCAGGTGCTGCGGATGGGCAAGCGCGTGGCAACCCTCGACGCCAAGAACACGACCATGGAAGAACTCGTCGGTGCGATGACCGGCGCAACCACCGGAGCAACACGATGAGCAATCAGACCATCTCCCCATCGCTCGAGCCGTTGCCTCCCGGCGACAGCCCGTCACGGCACACGTTCGATCTCGTCGAGTCGCTCGGAAAGCTGGCGCGAGTTCAGGTCTTTCAGATCGTGCTGGTGCTGGCGGCGATCTGCCTGGTGTTCTCGATCATGGCCCCCGGCAGCTTCCCCGAATGGGGCAACATTCGGCAGATCATTCAGAACGTCTCCATCCTGGCCGTTCTCGGTATCGGCATGACGTTCGTGATCGTCACCAGCGGCATCGACCTCTCGGTCGGCTCGGTGCTCGTCTTCTCCGGCGTGGTGTCGGCGAAGACGATGGCCGCGATCGGCGGCGACGGCTGGGGAGTGGCGGCCATCGGCATCGTGGTGGCGCTGGGATGCGGCCTGTGCTGGGGCCTGCTGAACGGATTTCTGATCGGTAAGGCAAAAGTGCCTCCGCTGATCGTCACACTCGGCACACTGGGCGGGGCGCTCGGTCTGTCGCAGGTCATCACCGGCGGCGTCGACATCCGCGACGTACCACCGGTTCTCGTCGACACGATCGGCTACGGAAACCTGCCTGCCACCACCATCCCGTTGATCTCGAGCATCGCCTTGGTGCTGGTCGTCATCTTCGGAATCGTTCTGCACCGCACCAAGTTCGGCCTCTACACCTTCGCCGTCGGCTCCAAGGAGCAGTCCGCTCGCCGCGTCGGCATCAAGGTGGACATGCATCTGGTCAAGATCTACGCGCTCTCCGGCACCCTCGCCGGATTGGCGGGCATACTGTCGCTGTCTCAGTACGGCACCACCGCGATCGCCGGCCAGTCCCAGACCAACCTCAATGTCATTGCGGCAGTGGTCATCGGTGGAACCAGTCTCTTCGGCGGCATCGGCACCATGTTCGGCACCGTCGTCGGATTGTTCATTCCGGCCGTACTGCAGAACGGCTTCGTCATCGTCGGAGTACAGCCCTTCTGGCAGCAGGTCGCCGTCGGTGCGGTTCTCATCGCCGCGGTGTACTTCGACCAACGTCGACGCGATGCTGCAAGTCGAGGCCAATCGCCCAGCTCCCTCAAGAGACTCTGGTCTCGAAGTCCCTAGCTTGGGACCGGCCCTGAACTCCCTCACTCGCAACCCCTTACAAGAAAGTCGACCATGATCACATCACGCACCGCCGTCGTTGCACTGAGTGTCGCTTCGGTCTCCGCCATGTTCCTGGCGGGTTGTTCGTCCGACTCCGGAAGCGGTGGCGGCAGCGGCAAGATCGCCTTCATCCAGGGCGTCAGCGGCGACGAATTCTATATCAGCATGCAGTGCGGAATCGAGGCCGCAGCCAAGGATGCAGGCGTCACCGTCGACACCCAGGGGCCGGTGAAGTTCGACCCGACGCTGCAGAAGCCGATCGTGGATTCGGTTGTGGCATCACGGCCGTCGGCCATTCTCATTGCGCCCACCGACGTCGCCGCCATGCAGGCCCCCCTCGAGGCAGCCTCCAAGGCCGGTATCAAGGTCGTCCTGGTCGACACCACTCTCGAAGATCCGTCCATCGCGGTCTCCTCCATCTCGTCCGACAACAAGGGCGGTGGCGCAGAGGCATTCAGCGCCATCGAGCGGCTCAGCCCGGCAGGCGGCAAGGTACTGGTGATCTCCACCGATCCAGGAGTCTCCACCGCCGACGCCCGAGTGGAAGGCTTCGAGGAAGCCGTCGGAGCGAACTCGGCCTTCGATTACCTGGGCGTGCAGTACAGCCACAACGATCCGGCCGAAGCAGCCCGTCTGGTCTCGGCCGCACTGGCCAAGGACCCCGACATCGTCGGCATCTTCGCCGCCAACACCTTTGCGGCCGAAGGCACCGCAACCGGAGTTCGGCAGGCAGGCAAGCAGGATCAGGTCAAGATCGTCGGCTTCGATGCGGGCCCGGCGCAGGTCAAGCAGCTTCGTGAGGGAACGGTGCAGGCCCTGATCGCTCAGCAGCCCGGCACCATCGGCACCGATGGCGTCGAGCAGGCCATGGCGGCCATCGACGACAAGCCGGTCACCGCCGAGATCTCCACCGGTTTCCACGTCATCACCGCCGACAACATCGACGGCGAAGGCGCACAGTACGTCTACAAGTCGTCCTGCTGATTCACCCCTGAACTGCGGTGGTGCTCCTGGTGGCAGAACCTGCCCGGGAGTGCCACCGCTCACCACGTCCGTTTCATCTTCAGCCGACTCGAGGACCGAAGTCATGACCGAGCTTCGTCGCACCACGTTGGAACACCTACCGGCGACCGTCGCGAGGCCCGCGTACGACGCGGACGAACTGCACTGCGGTGTGGTTCATTTCGGTGTCGGTGCGTTTCATCGCGCACATCAGGCGGTCTACTTCGACAGATTGCTCGCGGCCGGGCACCTGGACTGGGCGCTGTGCGGGGTGGGAGTACTGCCCCAGGACAAGAGAATCGGAGAGGTCCTCGACGACCAGGACTACCTCTACACACTCGTGACCGTCGACCCCGACGGCATACGTGAGGCCCGAATTGTCGGCTCCGTCGCCGATTTCGTTTTCGCACCCGACGATCCGCAGGCCGTCATCGATGTGCTCAGTTCACCGTCCACGATGATCGTGTCCCTGACCATCACCGAAGGCGGTTACGGCGTCGACGATCTGACGGGAGCGTTCGAGCCCACCGATCCGTCGGTGCTGGCGGATCTCGAGGATCTCTCCACACCGACGAGCGTCTTCGGTTTTCTGACCGTGGCTCTCGCCACCCGTCGATTCCACGGAGTCCCGCCGTTCACCGTGATGTCGTGCGACAACATCGTCCACAACGGAGCGGTCACTCGCACCGCGCTGACGTCCTTCGCGCGCCACCACGACAGCGACTTGGCCGACTGGATCGATGCCACGACCGCGTTCCCCAATTCGATGGTCGACCGCATCACCCCGGCCACGACGCCCACCGTCATCGAGGATGCTCGACGTGACTTCGGCATAGACGACCGCTGGCCGGTTCAATCGGAATCGTTCTCGCAGTGGGTACTCGAAGACACCTTCTCGTTCGGGCGGCCACCGTTCGACGAAGTAGGAGTGCAACTCGTCACCGATGTCGCACCGTACGAGCACATGAAACTTCGGCTGCTCAATGGATCCCACCAGGCCATGAGCTACCTCGGCATCCTGGCCGGGTACACCCACGTCCACGAGGTGATGGCGGATCCGGACATGCGCGAATTCGTCGCGTCGTACATGCGTGCGGAGGCTGCCCCGACGCTCGCGCCGGTACCGGGAATCGACCTCGACGCCTATATCGAGCAACTGCTGTTACGATTTTCGAGCCTGGCCGTTCGAGACACCCTCGAACGTCAGATCGTCGATGCCTCCGCGCGGATTCCCAAGTTCGTGCTGCCGGTACTGCGAGATCGGTTGGCGCACGATCGGACCGTCGATCATTGCGCGTTGATACTCGCCGGATGGTGTGGGGTGTACGAGCGTGGGGACGTTCCCATGATCGACGCCGATGCGGAGCGTCTGCAGCGACTGTCGTGGGAGGACCACGACAATCCCGGAGCATTCCTGACCAATCGCGCAGTGTTCGGGGACCTCTCGGTTAGTCCGCGACTACGAGGTGCGTACCAGCGAGCCAAGCGTTCGCTGCAGGACAACGGTGCCAGGGGCGCGGTACGACGACTGCTCGAACAGTCGTCGGTGAGTCACACCTTGTAGTAGACCATCTGGTGACTGGTTGCCAGCAAAATCCCGCCCTCGGTCCACAATTCGGCAGTCTGGTCGAAGTAGCCCTGGTGAAATCGGCGTGCCCGCGCGGTGCCGAGGACGTATCCGTCGGAATGCTGCTCGAGATCCTCGGGCGTAGCGAAGTAATGGGTAGTCAAGGAGATCGTCCCAGCCGGAACGTACGTGCCGAGCCGCTGGAAGATCCGCGGATAGAACACATCGCTCAGCGAGGTCAGGGCCGCGAAGTCCATCGGCCGCGGTGGTGTATCGCGGATCCACAGAGTTTCGGTCGAGTCAGCGGACTCCTGATCGCTCAGTGCGCCGTGCACGAAACGCATCTCGTAGTTCTGTGCCCACGCGATGGCGTCGGGAAGACCGCCCTGCTTCGTGTCGGCGGGGGAGGGAACGTCAGGGGCCGTCGCCTCGATGTTGTCCCAGGTCTCACGACGCGAACCGAACACCGCGGTCGCGGTCGTCGCCACCGCACCGTTCTGAGTCAGTTCGAGATACCAGTGCTGGTTGCTTCGGTTGGTCCGCACAGGGCGAGCCGAGATCTCGAAATCACCCTCGGCAACCGGCCCGGCGAAATTCACAGTCAGCGAGACCGGCGTTCCCTGGCCTTCTGGATGCAGTTCGACGGCCCGGATGAACGTGGCCGCGGTGATGCCACCGAACGGGCCGACCATGTTGTTGTACGACGGCGACGTACGTCCGGCGTACGTGCCCTCGCCGACACTCTCGAGTGCGACTGCTGCGTCGAACGGGTGCATTGACTCTCCTACGGCCTCGGACGGTGTGCCATCCGATCGTAGTGTCGCCGAGATTCAGTCCAGGTCCTGGCCACGCTTCTCCGGCATCCACACCATTGTCAAGAACGAGATCACAGCTGCTGCAGAGAGATAATAGAAGAACCAGTCGGCGTGGCCTGCGTCGGACAAGGCATTGACCAGAAGGGGAGCGGTGCCACCGAACAACGCAACCGTGAGGTTGTACCAGGCCCCGATACCTACACCTCGAAGCTCTGCCGGGAAGGCTTCGGCCAGAACGGCAGGAATGATGGCCGAGCACATCGCGAACAGCAGCAGGCCGACGCAGAAGACGATCAGCAGTTTGACGAACGACGGCCCGATCAGCTTGGAGAGCGGGATGATCAGAATCGCGAACAGTGCAGCGTAGGTGAGCAATTGCGGCTTGCGGCCGATGCGGTCCGCGAGAGCGCCCATGGGGTACTGCAACGCGACGAACATCGCTGTCGCAATCGACAAGGCCACGAACACGTCGTTGGCCTCCGCTCCGCGCTGCTTGACGGCGTAGGGCGTCATCGCGGAGAAGAACGTGTAGTAGGCGAGAGTGGCGAGGAGAACGAATCCCACGACTTGCAGGACGGCACGAGGATGGTGCTTCATGGTCATCCACAACGGGTTTCGCACGGCCTTCGCCTTCACTGCGTTGCGTTCTTGGTTGTCGGCTTCGGCCATGCCGCGTCGCATCCAGAGTCCCACTACTCCGAGCCGCCCGCCGATGACGAACGGTACGCGCCAGCCCCACGAGCTCAGTTGGTCGTCGTCGAGCACGAACGTCAGGTACGCGCCGAGCAGGGACGCAAGGAGAATGGCCGTGCCGGTGGAGATGTAATAGAAGGACGAGTATCGCCCCCGCCGATCGTTCGGGGCGATCTCGGCGAGGTAGGCCGACGCGTTGGAGACCTCGCCGCCCATCGACATGCCCTGGACGATCCGGGCCAGCAACAGCAGAATCGGAGCGATCCACCCTGCTACGGAAAACGTGGGGAGGACCGCGATCGCGAACGACCCACCCGACATCATCGCGATCGTCAGGATCATTGCCTGACGTCGCCCTCTGAGATCGGAAAAACGTCCGATCAGCAAGCCCCCGAGCGGCCTGAAGAAGAACGCCACCGAGTACGTCGCCAAGGTGCTCAACAGAGCCACAGCCGGGTTGTCACCGGAGAAGATCTGGGTCGCGAAGTAGATCGAGAATGTCGCATAGACCGTCCAGTCGTACCACTCGACGGCATTGCCGATACTGACTGCGAGTAGTTGTTTCTTTGGCATCACGTGCCGAGTGGACGTCGATTCGGACTTCACTGACATGGCGATCTCCTTGTCGGGGGCGTGCGTCGAAAAGCCTATGCCTCCACATCTCCTGGGGTGCGGAACCACCGAGCCCGATTCGCTCAGGGAATGATTCGTTGCCGCCGGAGATCTGTGACGATGCCGGCGAACATCGCCTCGGTGTCCACGAAACGATGAAACCCCATACGGCGGGCCTTGGAGCCGTCGGATATGACGTCGTAGTCCCAGGAGAACACGAAGTCACCGAACGCCCAGGACGACACATCGCGGTACGGAGTGGGTTTCAGCTCGTGTTCGGACACAATCGAATTCCACAGTGGCTCTTTGTCGGCCATGACGTCGGCCAGCGACATCGGCAGTGGGGTGGCGGTGTCCAACCCGAAGATGTCCGCGATGCGCGGCCACATGTCGTTCCAGCGGAACAGGTCTCCGTTGGTGATGTTGAACGCCTGATTCGCGCACGCGGGAGTGGTTGCGGCCCACACGGTCGCTTCGGCGAGCAACGATGCATCGGTCATTTCCAGCAGAGATCCGAAAGCACCGGGCTTGCCCGGGAATCGCATGGGCACGCCCAGCTTCTTGCACATGGTGGCGTAGACAGCGATCACGGTGGCCAGATTCATCGGATTCCCCAGCGCTACACCGCACACCACGGATGGCCGAATCGCCGACCAGGACCACCTCTTTCCGACCTGACGGCTTTCGAGGAACTGCTGTTGGTCGACGTTGAACTCGGGCGGCATGTGCGGTGGGTCGGATTCGCGCGCAGGGGTTTTGAACGGTCCCAGGTGCGCGCCGTACACCTTGTATCCCTGCATCAGGCTGACATGTTCCAGATTCGAAGAACTGTCCTCGATCACGGTGACCACGTTGACGAGCATCGCCAGATTGGGAGGCACCAGCTCGGCCCACGTCGGGCGTTCCTGATATGCGGCGTAGAAGATGTGCGTAACGTCCGTCAGGTGCGAGAGTCGGCATCGAGTCTCGTCGCCGTCGAGCAGGTCCACCGCAATGTGCCGGACGCGTTCGCTGTCGATACCGCCGCGGCGGGACAGGCCGATGATGTTCCAATCCCCGGTCCGCTGCAGGTGTTCGACCAAATTTCCGCCGATCACGCCGTTGGCCCCCACGACTACTGCTGTCTTCATCAGCTTCTCCTTATCTGAATATCGCGATATTGCGATGTCCGAGTAAGTAGACCACAGATCGCGATATTGCGATATTGGAGTACGCTTCGAGGGTGGCTGACGAACTGAATCCTGCGGAGCTTGCGGCAGTGTTCGGTGCTCTCAGCAACCCGGCGCGATTGGCGATCATGCAATGGCTCAAGGACCCGAGCGATTTTCCGCCGCAGCTCGAACCGGCCGAACAGGTAGGGGTGTGCCTCAAACACATTCAATCCAGAGCGGGCGTCTCGCAGTCGACTGCCTCGCAATACATGGCGGTGCTACAACGCGCCCACCTGGTGACCAGCACCAAAATTGGGCCGTGGGTGCACTACAAACGCAACGCCAAGTACCTGGACCGATTGGCCGAAACGATCAAGACCGATCTGTGACGTCTCCACTGCGTCGGTGCGACCTCTGTATGTGGCCCGACAGTAGATTGATGATGCCGGACAGTGCGATGATGCGCCGACTCTGACGGGCCAGCCATGTCGAAGTGAGGGCTGCGAAACCGGCAAATACGCAGAGGAAGATAGATGCGATGAGTAACGCGTCCCGCTTCATTACAGTAGCCACGACGAACATGGCACCGCCGATTAAGAAGAGGATCAATTCCGTAACCGGTTGTCGCTGAGGCGGATCGGCAGTCACAGTGGGTGTCCCCTCGCGAGATCGGCCGCACGAGTGAGCGATGCTGCCTCGAATACCAGACCGTGCGCAGCTGCCGCCGCTGCGGAACGCTCACTCAGTACGACGGGGTCGGTCGCCCGGGCGATCGCCGCGAGGTCGATGCGTTGCAAGAGCTTCTTCGTCACGGGCCGCTTGCTGTCCCAGAATGCCAGAGCAGCAATGAGATCGGTAGCTTCGGGCCCGGTCAGTAACGCGTGGGCGACGGAGCAGGTTGCGGGGTCCTCGAAAGGGAGCAGATAGGTGGCATCGTCGAACACGGCTGGTTTGCCGTCGTAGGGACCGACCATCCTGAATTGTGGAATCTTGTGGAACCCGGAGATCGCAATCTTGTAGGGCGCGAACGTGTACGGGCCTACACCGAAGATGCAGAACCGGGCTCTGTTGCGATAGATCGACGACTTCCGCCCGTCGAGTGCCGCGGCGTTGGCGTTGAGGTATGCCCACAACTTCGGTGCGGTGTGCGTCAACTGCTCGGTGTCGTCGCCGGTATGCGACTGCGGCACGATCATCCACTTGGACACCGAGTCCAGCTTGTCGCGGTAGACATCGGTGCACTTGAAGAGTGGGAACAGGTAGTCGGCTTCGATGTCCACGCCGGTTCCCAGTTTGGTTCGCGGGCCGCCATTCTCGGCCAACTCCATCACCGCGGTGGCGTCGTGCTTGATGCCTTGCCGCCACACCAGAGGGCTGGTGCCGTCGAAGTGCTTGCTGCGCTGATATGCATCGACGTTCGCGACCAGTCGGCCGTCGACGACTCCGATTCTGTTGTCCGGCTGCGACGCATCGATGCTCGGAAATGTCTCTGCGGTGTAGTCGGTCTGGCCCGGCCCGAGTTCGACAAGGAAGCAGCAGGCATCGACCCCTGCGTCGAACCACTTTTTCGCATCGATCATTCGTAGGCTCGAACCGGTCACCGGAAGCTGATGCCGAGCACAGTGCAGCAGAACGTTTCGAGCTACCTGGGTCTTGCAGATCATCGCGATGGTTGCGGGTCGATCTGCGAATTCGGTGAGCAACTTGATCCAAATGAACTCTGCGATATCGAAGTTGGAGCTGCCGGTGATGGCGTCGATGCCGCGGGCGTTCTTCGTGTTCGTGCGGGCGGGTCGATTGGCGGAATCGAGCACCGACAGTTGCGAGTTGGTGACCCACGGTGGGTTGCCGATCACGAGGGTCGCGCCGGGCCCCGAACTCCACTCGATATCTCGGGCCAGATCGAAGTCGAAGATCGACGCTGTGATGATCCTGCCGAATTGTGCTGCTGACGAAGCATACTCGGGCTGCACCTCGATCCCGACGCGCTCTGCTTCGGGGTGACTCTGGGCCATCACCGACAGGAAGTTCCCGACACCGCAGGTGGGTTCGAGGACGCGGGTCCAGTCGCGACCAGGCAGGGCGTTGACCAAGGCGCGCGCCAACTCGATCGGAGTCTGAAAGTCTCCGAACTCGTTGTTGGGCATCGATGCCTCCGGCAGTGGTGCGGATAGGTGCCGTCTGTGGCACAGGAGCATAGCCTGCGGAGCGACCCAGAGGCTCAGCACCGCACCACTGCCGCAGGCGCTAATGTTGACTGGGATGAAGCTTTCGCGCGCTGCCTTACTGCTGTCCAGTCTCGTCTTCGTCGGTAGCCTCGTGTGGGTCGCCGTCACCGCGGGCGACGAGATACCCGCTCATTTCGACGGATCCGGTCAGGTGGATCGGATGGACTCGAAGCTCTCTTTCCTCCTCACGATGGGTGGTACCGGGTTCGTCATGATCGGGTTGTTCGTCAGCGTCGGGTGGTGGCTGCCGAAGGTCCCGGCCCAGCTGGTGAACCTGCCGAGTCGACGACTGCACGAGTACTGGACTGCCCCCGAGAATCGGCCCGAACTGAACCGCAAGATTTCCGAGGACCTCGACTGGATCGGAGTCGCCTCCGCACTGCTGTTCGCCTGGATCTGCGTCGTTGCGGGCACGACTACAGGTGCGTCGGTGAGCGCGTGGGTGTTCGTGGTGCCGACTGTGCTTTATGTGGTGGTGATTCTGGGATATGCGGCCTTCGCGTTCATCGGCAGTCGATACCGTATTCCGAAGGACTGAGTCAGGGGAGTGGTTGCAACATGGCCAATTTCGAGCCTGACTGTAAAAGGTAGCTGCCATCGGCGAGGTCGACCTGCATCTCGACATTGTCCGAACGCACCGATCGTACGGTTGAGCAGGCCATACCAAACCATATACAAATAAGGTTTGGTATGGTCACATAATGGCAGACGGTGAGGCCGGTGCATCCTGGCCTGCGGTGGAGTTCGAGAGCCGGCCGTGGCGTGTCGCCGATTCGTGCATGTCGCGCGCCCAGAGGCGGCTGCATCAGGGTGACTATCGAGCAGCTGTACCGCCGCGTATTGCAGAGGTAGAGCTGAACCTGCCTGCGCAGCTGATCGCGGAGTCGGAGGACGCCCTCCGTGAGATCGTTCGATTCGACCACTATGCCTCTGAGCGGCTCGGTTCATCGGTGGAACTTGCACCCATGAGTTCGATTCTGTTGCGGACGGAAAGCTCGGCGTCCTCTCAGATCGAGAATCTGACCGTGGGAGCCAGGGCACTTGCACTCGCCGAATTGGGTGCGCCCACAACGCGGAACGCCTCGATCGTGTCGGCAAACGTCCGTGCGATGGAAGCAGCACTCGAGGTCGGATCATCGATCGGAGAAGCAAGCGTGCTTCAGATGCACCGATCGCTGATGGAGTCCAACGGCGATCCGTTCCCGGGGCAATGGCGAACTCAGCAAGTCTGGATCGGGGGATCGGACATAGGCCCGCACCGTGCCGCTTTCGTTCCACCGCACCACGACCGGCTTCCGGGTGCACTTGCCGACCTGTTCGAGTTCGCAGCTCGTTCGGACTTGCCCGTCATCCCGCATATCGCCGTCACGCATGCGCAATTCGAAACGCTTCACCCGTTCACGGACGGAAACGGGCGAACGGGCCGAGCCATAGTCCACGCGATGCTGCGCACGGCGGAAGTGACGGAGCGAGTGACGGTTCCACTGTCTGCTGGGCTCCTTACGGACACCGCAGGCTACTTCCGAAGTTTGGATGCTTACCGCGCCGGGGATGTCGAGGCGATCGTACGGAGCCTCACCACTGCCACGTTCCACGCCGTCGAAGGTGGGCGGCGATTGGTAGACGAGCTGGCCGATGTCAGAAGCGAGTACACCGAGCGCGTCGTCGCACGAAGCGACTCGGTTGTGTGGAAACTCCTCGACGCTCTGGTGGCGCAACCGGTCGTCGACAACGCCTACGTACGAAACACATTCGCCGTCAGCGAGATTGCGGCTCAGCGGGCAATCGACAAGCTGACCGAGGTGGGAATTGTGCACCAGACGTCGAAGGGGCGACGAAACAGGGTGTGGCAGGCCGAGGAGATACTCGCCGCTCTCGACGACTTCGCGGACGGCATCCGGCGGGTCCGATAACACGCACTCGGTCGATGCTCAGTGCACACCGAGACCGTCGAGGAGAAGTTCAGCGACGAAGTTCGCGTTGTCCTGCGGGCTGTTCTGTCTTCGTGTGAAGCATCGCATCAGCAGCGTATTGGTGATGCCTGCTGCGAGATCGACTGGGCTCGAGCTCTTTCGGAACACCCCGCTGTCCTGACCCCGCGCGATGACCGGCCCGATGATTGCCGGCAGGTTGAGTTTCTCCTTGATCGAGATCAACCCCTCCGGCTCGCCGTACGTGTCGTGTGCGACGGCGACGAGGAGAGCGTCCATGAATTCGACTTCGTCGGCGGCGAGCTGCGCGCACCGCAGCATGTGATTTCGTAGAATCGTGAGTTCATCGAGGCCCAGCAACTGGTCGTCGGCTATCGACTCGCGAAGATGATCGACCCGATTCTGCAGGGCTGCAACGATGACGGACGGCTTGGTCGGAAACAGTGTCTTGCAGGCCGTCCTCGGCACTCCTGCGATGTCGGCGACGTCGTCCATCCGCGTCATGAAGTAGCCACGCTTTCCGAACTCGTCGCGCGCAGCTGTGACGATCGCAGCGCGAGGATCGCGAGGAAGCGGGCGTTCCTCGACCGGTGAACCGACTTCTCCCACGTCGTCGAGGTGCTGATGACGACCGGACGTGTCGACGACGGCCCCGAGAAAGGCAAGCACCGCGTCGGACATCACCTCGGCCGATACGGACGCGGCGTCCGCCTGACTGCGGAGGCGAAATCCATCGATGATTGCGTTGACCGTCACTGCGAACGTTCGGGCTGTGAAGGGACGGCGAAAGGCCCCGCCGTCGGGGTCGAACAGTGCCTCGAACGCGCCCAGTACGGCTTCGTCTCGGACGCGGTACTCACTTAACAGGGTCGGGGACGACGGTCCACTGAAAACGTGGTCCAGAAGAGACTCGGTGATGCTCTTCCGGTCGACGATTGCCGGGAAGTACTGCGCAACGAGCGCCGTCACCGTCGAGCGAATCGATGCACCGCCGTTCGTCACCTGGCTGCGAACTGTTTCGTGGACGTCGGTGGGCAGCGAGGTCCGGGCCAGCTGCTCGACCACCTTGTCGAGAAAGTCGGCCTTGGTGCTGAACTTGCGGAAGAACGTCGCTGTCGACGAGTCGGATGCGTGGACGACGTCCTCGATGCGCATACCGCGGTCGAGAATTCGTCGAGGATCCGCGACCAACAGTGTGACGGCCGCCTCGACGAAATGGGTGGCAGTCGCGTCGAGCTCGTTCATGGGGACGGACTTTACCGAGGTGAGACCGACCGTGACGGTGCCGGTGACAGTACTCACTCTCGGGTGAGAGCGACCTCGGTCATCAACCGGAGTGACCCAACGGAAAGAGTGCGGTGTTATGTGCTGTGTTCGCGCCGCCGGGACAGCGGTGGTGCCCGATATCAAGGATTTTCATGACAGTTCTCGACATCCGCATCCACGAAGGTCCCGATCCGCGGCTCAGCGCTCGTGAAATCGAAGTGCTCACCACATGGCTGGTGTCCGACTCCAAGTCGGAGGCGTCGCGTGCGCTCTATCTGTCGATGGGAACTGTGAACACCCACTTGTCCCGGATCCGAGCCAAGTACTCCGCGGTGGGGCGCACGGCACCCACCAAAGCGGCATTGTTGGCGAGGGCTCTGCAGGACGGCTTCATCGATATCGATGATCTGTGAGGTTCACTCGACCTCGACGCGCCTCGACTTCATTTTCTTCACCACGAACCACGCGATCAGCGCCACAACGATGCCGATGACGATGTACTGGAACACGGAGGCGTAGTTCTCCACATAGTGCCAGTTCTCGCCGAGGAAGTATCCGGCCAGCACGAAGATCGAGTTCCAGATCAGGCTGCCGAGCGTGGTGTACAACGTGAATTGCAGTACCGGCATCCGTGACACACCGGCCGGAATCGAGATGCCCGAGCGAACCACCGGGATCATGCGGCCGAAGAACACCGCCGACCGACCGTGTCTGGTGAACCAGTCCTCGGCCTTCGTCAGATCCTCGGTTCCGACGAACGGCATCTTCTCGACAATGGCGTACATCCGGTCACGTCCGAGTTTGATGCCCAGCCAGTAGAGAACCAGAGCGCCGAGCACCGATCCGGCAGTCGTCCAGAACAACGCACCGAAGAGCGTCATCCCGCCCTGAGATGCGGTGAAGCCTGCCAACGGCAGAATGATCTCGCTGGGAAGCGGCGGGAAAAAGTTCTCCGCAGCGACGGCAATACCGGCACCGGGACCGCCGATCGCCTCCATCAGACTCACCGCCCACCCGGCGATTCCGCCGAGTTCAGTGCTGGTCGCGGCAAGGGTGGAGAGCTCACTCATGACTACGACTGTACGAAACGTCTCGACCGAAAATCTGCTCACCAGGAGAAATGCCAAGAAATTGAGACATATGGAACACTTGCGAGGGTGAAACGAGCCCTCCAGGTACTGCCCGTTGTTGCCGCCGCCACACTCCTGCTGGGTGCCTGCGGGTCCTCCGATCCGGAGCCGACCCCCGCTTCCGCTCCCACTGAATCGTCAGCTCCGGCGTCGTCAGCTCCGTCGTCGTCCGGCCCATCGAACGCCGGCGTCTACAACCTGCCGGGCACAGGAGTGTTCCCCGAAGGCATCACGGCCGCCGACGACACGTTCTACGTCACCTCCACTTCCGACGGTGCCGTGTTCCGCGGAACCGTCGGATCGCCGGATGTATCGGTCTTCCTGCCCGGCGGTGCGGACGGACGCACCGGTGCTGCGGGGATCGATGTCACCGATGACGACGATCGGCCCGATTACTTGGTGATCGCCGGTGGAGCGACCGGCAAGGTCTGGGTGTACGACGCCAATTCCGGTGATCTGGTGGCAACGTTCACGAACGGTCTCGGCCCCGACGCGACGTTCCTCAACGACGTCGCGATTGCCGACCATGGCGATGCCTTTGTGACGGACTCACGCAGCCCGGCGCTGTACCGCATTCCGTTCGACCAAATCGTGGCTGGGACGCAGGACGCTCCGATGGAGACGTTCGTGAACTTCGACGGCAGCCCGTTCGTCTACGGGGAGGGCTTCAATGCCAACGGCATCGTCGAGAACGACGACGAATCGGCGCTGATCGTTGTGCAGTCCAGCACCGGAAATCTGTACCGGATCGACAAGACCTCGAAAGAGGTCACCCAGGTCGACCTCGGTGGAGCGACGCTCACGAACGGCGACGGGATGGAGATGGACGACGACACGCTGTATGTCGTCCGCAATCGCGACGGTCTGATCTCGAAGGTCGACCTCAACGATGATGGCCGGCGCGGATCCGTCACCGGCGAAATTACGGACCCATCGTTTGCCTACCCCACAACCGTTGCAGCAGTGGATGATCGACTACTGGTGGTCAACAGTCAGTTCGACAAGCGTGGGGGAGAACCGGTCGAGCCGTTCACCGTCAGCTCTGTTCCCGAGTAGACGGTATGGAGGTCTTGGCTGGGGCCCCTCCGCATGTAAGCGTGGGTTGCCGACAGGAGTGGGTCCTGGCCGGTAGAGCCACAGATGTGGGAGGCCCCAGTGAAGAATCATCGTACGAGTGTTG
>NZ_JABFAQ010000010.1:43858-72840 GCF_017168275.1 Rhodococcus sp. KRD175 | reverse complement strand
GGCTTTGGCGCGGGCGGCGATGTGGCGGGCGGTGACCTTGTCGCCGAGGTCGCGGATGGACTGCGGGGAGGGTCCGATCCAGATCAGTCCTGCATCGATCACGGCTTGGGCGAAGTCGGCGTTCTCGGAGAGGAATCCGTAGCCGGGGTGGATGGCGTCGGCTCCGGATTTGGCGGCCGCGTCCAAGATTTTGTCGATCACCAGGTACGACTCCGCGGAGGTTTGTCCGCCGAGTGCGAATGCTTCGTCGGCCAGGCGGACGAACGGTGCGTCGGCGTCGGGTTCGGCGTACACAGCGACACTGGCCAGCCCGGCATCAGCGGCCGCCCGGATCACCCGAACCGCGATCTCACCACGATTGGCAACAAGAACCTTGGTGATCTGAGCACTGGCATGGCTGGGCACTGAGCCTCCTACAGATGTGTTTTTCGCATCCATCGTCACGAACGTCACGTCGGAGTCTAAGCACCGACTCGGTCGTCGCTGCAATCGGTCCAGGCCGCTGCGGCGCGTCCAGGGCGACAGGATGGGACTACTGGCTGGTAGCGATCCGCCCGGTATCGGAGTGCCCGGGATCGGGATACTGGGACGTTGCGGCAGAGAAGGAGGCGGTACCGGTGTCGGCCACCTCGGTCAGCAGGGTGCGAAAGGTGCCTATGTATTCGTGTACCCGGGCAGTTGCGAGCTCGGTGTTGGGATAGCGAGCCGCGATGTTGATTCCCTGAGGTGTGCGGTTGATCCAGATGTACACGTCGTGTTGGTACTGCTTGCTGCGCAGCGCACGCGCGTTCCAATCGGGCCAGTGCTCTGCTGCCGGCGCGAACCGCACATCCATGAACGAGACGACGAAACGTGGCCTGGCCGAGTAGCCGAGGGTGGTGAACACCCGATCGAGCGGAACCCGCGCAATCGGCTTGGTCTTCTTCACCTCGGCCGATGCTGCGGCCACGACCGAGCCGAACGACTCCGCGCCGGCGATGTCGAACGAGATGGGACACAGTCCGACGAACCACCCCAGTGCCGACGCCCACTGCGGCTCGTCCCGGGTGTGTACCGGGGTGACAGTCCGAAATTGGGTGCCCCCGCCCAGCTCGGCACCGGTGATGGCCAGGACCCCCAGTAATCCGGCGAACAGACTGTTGCCGGTCTTCCGGCACGCGACCGAGAACGAATCGGCTTGCTCGGGGTCGAGCACCCAAGCAGAGAGCCCACCCTGAGGTACGTCGTCCGGGCTGGGATCACCGATATCGAGCGGGAAGTCGGGCAGCTGGCCTTCCCCGTCGATCAGCAGATCGCGCCAGATCGCGACGGCCTCGTGCGAATGTTCCAACTCGGCGTTTCGCTCGCGTTCGGAGGACCCGAAGTCGAGATAGCTGCCGGCCTCGAACAGGGCGGCCGGTGCCCCGCCCAGCTCCTCGCCGTACAGGGCCGCGATCTCGTGGGCGACCAGGACAGTGGACAAGCCGTCGATGATCGAGTGATCTGCTGCGAAGAAGACGGTGATCGGTCGCGTCTCGTCCAGTGGTTCGAGAGTGACGAACGCGTAGGCGGGCCAGATCAGGGGCGAGGTGAACTCGTCGAAGAGATACTGCAGATGCCCGAATACCTCACTCGATTGCGTACACCGTTCCTGCTCGACCTGCCAGATGTCGACGGCTCCCTGCGCGGCGGTCACCCGGGTCATCTCACCGGTGGCTTCGTCGATCGATGCGCTCGACCGCATGGCTTCGTGTCTGTCGATCCAGTTCAGCACCGCCCGCCGGAAGGCGTGCTTGTCCAGGGGACCGGCAATCTCGAACGCCGCGCCGAGCCACGACTCGCGCCCGCGGCGAGGGCTGCTCAGGCTGGTACGCAGGTGCGCCTCGTGGACGTAGGACGTCGGGCGAGGGTCGGGCTGCCACCCGGCGGCTTCGGGAGTGTGGGCGTGCGGGCCGACACTGGGAATCCATTCGGTGAGCGTGCCCGCGGGAACCGCGTAGTCCGCCAACTCGGTGAACTCCATATCGGCAGCAACCAGCCTTCGTCAGACGCATTCGGGGGATTGTTCGGACAGCGGGCGACGATGCCCACTACCGAAGTCTACCGACGGCGGCGTGTATCGATCAAGACGAAGGCCGGGCGCTGCCGACCACGAGGTCAGCGCAGGTGCCTCTTGATACGTGCAAGCATCGCCGACATCCCTCGGAGGCGCAGGGGGCTCACCGCATCGCTCAATCCGAGAGCCGAATAGAAATCGTCCGGAACGTCGAGGATTTCCTGTGCGCTGAGACCGTCGAGCCCCTGCGCCAGGATCGAGGCGAACCCGCGAGTCGTCGGAGCCTCCGGCGGCGCGCTGAAGTACAGCTCGATCCGGGCGGGATCGGATGCATCGACCGACAGGAACAACGGCGACTGACATTCGGGGACCGGCTCCATCGCATCCTGGGCCAGGTGATCCGGCAACGGGGGTAGTTCCCGGCTGAATTCGAGCAGGAGCTGCAGTTTGTCCTGGCCCTCGACTGCGGCGAAATCCTCGACGATCTCGGCCAACGATTCTGGAAGGGAACTCATCGAGCGGCCGGTGCCGATCCGGGCTCCTCGCCCCTGGCGATCGGAACGCGCACAGCATTGCCCCACTCGGTCCACGAGCCGTCGTAGTTGCGGACGGACTCGTACCCGAGCAGATGCGTCAGCACGAACCAGGTATGGCTCGACCGCTCGCCGATGCGGCAGTACGCGATGACCTCGTCGGTTGCCGAGGTCTCGGAGTAGATCTCGTCCAGTTCTGCGCGTGAGCGGAATCGACCGTCCGGTGCTGCTGCCTTGGCCCACGGGATGCTGACGGCGGTGGGGATGTGGCCGCCGCGCAGCGCACCTTCCTCCGGGTAGTCGGGCATGTGGGTGCGTTCGCCGGTGTACTCCGCGGGAGAGCGTACGTCGATCAGAGGCACCGAGCCGAGAGCTCCGAGCACGTCCGAGGCGAATGCGCGGATCGGTGCATCGTTCCGCTCGACGACGGGGTAGTCGGTCGCCGGAAACTCGGGGACATCGAGTGTGGTGTCGCGGTTCTCGGACAGCCAGGCATCACGTCCGCCGTCGAGCAGCCGCACGTCCTGGTGTCCGAACAGGGTGAACACCCACAGTGCGTAGGCGGCCCACCAGTTGCTCTTGTCGCCGTACACGACGATTGTGTCGTCACGCGAAATACCCTTGCGGCTCATCAGTTTCGAGAACTGTTCGCCGTCGATGTAGTCGCGCGTGACCGGGTCGTTCAGGTCGAGGTGCCAGTCGATCTTGACCGCGCCGGGAATGTGGCCAACGTCGTAGAGCAACACGTCCTCGTCGGATTCGACGACGCGGAGCCCGGGCGTACCGAGATGAGCGGACAGCCATTCGGTGGATACGAGACGATCCGGATGCGCGTAGTCGGCGAACATTGCGTTGGAATCGGTTGGTACAGGCACGTATCGGCTCCTACGGAAGATATTCGGCTGGCGGCCCGCTCGGGGGTGAACGGTCTCCGTCGACAATCCTATGCCGTACCGCCACCGAGTGGCGGGAGCCGCAGGCACAGAGCGCTGCGTCGGTACTGTCTCAGCGTGTCAGGGCCGTTGTGGCGGCCTGGTCGGTCGCCTCGGCCAGCAGCGCGACCAGCGCGCCGCTGAACGCAGTCATGACCGAGTGCGCGAGGACGGTGTCGGGAAAACGTGCCCGCAGAGCCAGACCCGAGGCTGTCCGCGACACCCAGAACTGCGCGTCGTCGGACACCGTCGCGTTGCTGACGTGGTGTGCGTTGGATTCTTCGAGTCGGCGGTGGCCCTCGATTCTGGTGTAGTCGATGTACGACACCATGAACACGTCGTTTCGCGAGAGGGTGAACGTGTCTCCGAGGGATGCCAATACCTGGGGGATGGGCACCGTGCTCAACGGTAGCGCAGCACGAAACTCCCGTTGGGCCGCGGCGATCGTGTCGACGAGCACGTCGCCGACGTCCACGGTCATCGGGGCGTTGGTGGTGAACCAGCCCAGTGCCCGCCGGAACCGATCCTCGTGACGGGTGTGCAGAGGGAACAGGAACGGTATCTGCCGCGGTCCGCCGATGGCGGCGCAGGCCTGACCGATCGCAGCCACGACCCCGGCGAACATCCCGCCGCCCGACCGAGTGCACAGGCGCTCGAACTCGGCAGTGCGGTCGGCATCGAGGATCGGCGCGACAAGGGTTGCCTGCGTAGCAGTCTCACCGTCCGCCAGTCCCAGGTCGAACGGAAAAATCGGCGTCGTACCACCGCACCGAACAAGGAATTCCGACCACCGCACCATGCGCTCGTCATGGCGATCCACTGCCGGCTCGGTTGCTTCGATACGGCAGTAGTCGACGAATCCTCCCACCGGACTCAGCTCGATGTTCGGACTCGACGGGCAGCGCCGGTACGCGTCGTACCAGGCACGAACCTCGTCCACGGTCACCGCGATCGACAGCGCGTCGACGTTCGAGTGGTCGAATGCGCAGACCACCGTCGAGACGTCCGGCCGGTCGATCGCGACGCACGTGTACGACGGGAACCGTCGTGCGTCGCAACGTAACTCGAGTATTCGGCGGAGATGCTCACGTAGCTCGGTCGGGCAATCGAATTCGGTCCGGTTCGACGCCGCGATCTCGACCGAACCGGGGCGATGGAGCATCCTGTCCAGGCCGTCGGTCGCCTGGACGAACGAGCTGCGCAGAGTGTCGTGTCGGTCGATCAGTCGAGTGAACGCCCACGCGAGAGCGTCGACATCGATGCGGCCGGGCACGTCGAACGTGCCCGCGATCCATACTCGCCGAGCCTCGCCCAGATCGCCCAGATGAAACCGTTGATTGAACGACGGTGGAATCGGGGACCGTTGTGCATCCCCGGTGACGTCGGCAGTGAATTCGACGACGACACCGGCCGCGGGATGGTACTCAGTGATCGAGGTGACCCGCACCGACCCGCTCCTGAACCGAACCGGGCGTCAGTACGTAATCGCCTGTGCGCGCGATCTTTTCCAGTACCGATGCCAGGTGTGCGTGGTACCGCTCGACCGATTCGGCAGCGACGGCCGTGTCGGGGGTCTGCGCCACCAGATACAGATGCTCACCGTCGCGGTTGATCCACATCGACGCGTTGGAGGTCGCGCCCTCGCCGGTGAAATGCTTGGCACGAGTGTCCGCATCTCGCCCGACGCCGGGGAACCAGCGAAAGTCGATGTACGAGAGCATGTTCGGGCTCACGGCGAGTTCGCTTCCGAGCGTGCCGTCTGCGGCGAGAGCGCCGAGTACCGCATGGACCGGTGCTTCGGCGATCTGCTTGGCCCGCTCGAAACCCTCGTGCGCCGGGCCCGCGACGTCGGAGAAACGCTCGTGACCGGCGATGTCGAACGCGACCGGCGCGAAGTTGACGAACCAACCCTGGGATTGTCCGTAGTCACCGTGGTGGCGAGTGCTCAGCACCGTGATTCCGAAGTACTCCGCGTTCCCCGCGAGCTCGAAGTCGGTGATGCCGACGGCGGCGAAGATTCCACTGCTCATCCGTGCGCCGGCGGCCTTGCACGCGGCATCGAACGCTGCCGTCAGTTCTCGGTCCAACAGGTGGCGTTCGACGATTCGGACCGGGGCGCGTTCGCCGGGGGCAAGCCCCAGATCGAGGGGGAACCGAGGCATACGGCCCTCGTGCCTGGTGAAGATGTCACGCCAGGCGGCGATCTCGGGGGAGTCTGCACCGAACGTCGCGGCGCGGGCGCGCTCGGCGGCGGCGTACTCGAGGTGACTTCCCGCCGAAGCCGGTTGCGGAACATCCGCCCCGATCTCGATCGCGTACAGATCGGCCAGTTCGCTGATGACCAGAGCCTGTGAACCACCATCGGTGAACGCGTGATCGGCACCGTAGTACAACGTGAAGCTGCCCGGCCTCGATACCACTCCGACGACGAACCCCGGCCAGATGTCGGCGGTGGCCTCGGTCGAGAAGCGCTGCCGCACATAGTGTTGGAACTGCTCGTCGTCGGATGTCTCACCTGCGTCGACGGTATCGAAACGAGCAACTTCCTGGCCGCCGAGGTGCCGAACCACGTCGGTGCCGTCCACATCGAACCAGCACCGCAGACCCTCGTGCCGCAGCACATACGCAGTCAGCGCACGGCTCATCGCCTCGGAGTCGATGTCGCCGTCGATCTCGGTGGCCACCCCGGTGTACGCCGTGTGCACGTCACCACGTGCGCGCGCTGCCCACGCTGCCTTCAGGTGGTCTTCCTGAAGAAACGACGGTGGAGTCGAATCGATCGGTGCCGCAGCGGCGCTCGCCTGTGCCGCCGCGGTGGGATGCCACTCGAGCAGTCGGCCGGGCGCGGGGTTCCAGCGGCCCATTGCGGTGATGATCATGTTCGCTTCACTCTTCCGGTCGGGGCGCAGTGGACGGAACGTACCGGCTGCCTACGCCGCCGTCTCCGTCCACTCCGCATCCACTTCTCCTGCGTGCACGCCTATTCTGCGTCCATGCTCATTCTGCGGCGACGACGACCGACGGCGGGGCCGCCGCGAGCACCGTATCGCTACCGCCGTCGGAGTCGATGACCGCCGTCAGAACCGCGACGAACTCGGTGATGAACCGATGGACGTTGGTCGACGCGACATCCGAACTGGGGAAGCGGGCCGAGATGTTGAGCCCTTCGAGTGTGCGATTGACCCAGAAGTAGACCTCGTCGTCGGCGTGGCAGTTGCTCCTGAGCGCCCGCCCCTTGCGCCCCTGCCACTGGGCGGCGTCGGGCAGGAACCGCAGGTCGATGTACGAGACCACGAACCGGGGGATTTCGGTGGAGTCGAGGATCTTGGCGATCTTCGAGTACGGCATACGGGCCAGGCCCTTGTTCGCAGCGCCCGCGGTGGCCGCGGCCTCGAGTGCCTCGACGAAGGTGCAGGCGTTGTCGAGCTGGATCTCCATCGGAAGAATGCCGACGTACCACCCCACCGACGCGGCCCACTTCTGCTCGTCGCGGGTGTGCATCGGCATCACCGTGCGCAGAGACCGACTGCCGGACAGGCGAGCATTCGTCAATGCGAGCGCCGCAAGAATTCCGGCCTGCATGTTGTATCCGGCAGCGCGGCACGCCGCATTGAAGCCGTCCGACTGTTCGGAGGTCAGAAGCCACGACGAGATGCTGCTCTGGGGCGCAGGGCCGGTGTCGGCGCGGGGCCGGTCGCCCGCCAACGGAAGCGGGAAAGCAGGGAAGCGGCCGTCCTCGACAGCGAGGAAGTCCTGCCACGTTCGCACGGCACCGTGATCCGCCGTCAGGGTGTCGCCGAGTGCCCGTTCGGACTGACTGAAGTCGACGTAACTACCCACCTCGGGCAATTCCGGGTCGATGCCGTCGAGGGCCTGCGCGTACAGCCGGTCGATCTCGTTGATCGCATAGATCTGGCTGTATGCGTCCATGACCGAATGATCGGCCGCGAAGGCGAGCAGGAACGATTCCTCGGGCCCACCGGCGAGAGTGCGGGACGCGTCGTCGGGTTCGATGGTGGCGAGAACGAAATGCGGCCATGCCGTCGGAGACACGGTGTCGCCGAACCACGACTGCAGATGGCCGAACACCTGAGTTTCCGATCGCGACTCCGCGTGTGGGCGATCTGTCACCTGCACGGCGTCGACCGGTGCGGTGAAGCGCTGCCACGAACCGGACTGCTCGTCACGACGAACCTTGGTTCGGAACGCCTCGTGCCGACCCATGTACGCGGCGATGGTGCGGCGTACGGCCTCGACGTCGTAGCGACGATGGATCTCGAATACCGTGCCGATCCAGGAGCCCGGCGCGCTGCGCTCGCAATGGTCCTCGTGCGTGAACGACAGCCCGCGGGGATCGAGAGCCCACTGGGCGTCGTCGACGCGGGGAACCCACTCGGTCAAGCGTCCGGCGGGAAGTGGATAGTCGGCGAGTTCGGTGTATTCCATGGTGTCCTCTTCCGTTCCGGGCTCGGCCAGCGGTATTCGGCAGTAGTGGTGTCTATCGGCATTCGATTACGGTCGAGTGGTGGATGTAACGGCGGAAGTCGTCGGTCCGGCTCGCTTTTATCGGGTGCACTCGCATTGCTTTCGACATTGAAAGAACAACTATTCGACGGACCGTGAAGTCGCCGTCCGGTCGACGTGAGTACGGCACTCACAATAGGGCGAAAGCGAAACTATTTCGCGACGCGTAAAAGTAATTCTTGTCACTGTCGAGGGGGTTGACCGACGGGTGGAACATCGGTCGGAAAACTGATTCTCGCACACGTCGGCATTGTGATTCCAGCGTAACCGCACGTCAGGGCCCGATGATTCGAGAGAGCAGATCCGGGTGACGGGTTCGGAACCCAGACCTCGGGCCGGACCGGCACCCCGAGACCGGCGTCACCTTCGCGCGTCCGCTCGGTGGAATGGCACCTATTGCAAACATTGAATGAATCGACCGACGAGAAACAGCACCACCTTCCCGTTTCTTTCGATGTAGTAGGTTCGGCGCGTGACTCGAATTGGATTTGCCGATCACCTTTTCTTACGAATGCACCATGGCATCGGATTTCCCGTCTACAACCAGTTCCTGTGGTGGTTCGACGACGTCGTGCAGCGAGAAGACCTGGAAAGACTGCGTGACAACCTGTCCGACGGTCTGCTTGCGCGCAGGGTGGTGGCATCGGCAATTCCGACGGCCCGAGATCGGTGGGTGCCGTCGGCCGCCTCTCATTCACTGGATTTTCATCCAGAATTCATAGACCCGTCGATGGTGCGGCGATGGGCGGACGGCCGGATCGATCCCGATATCGATCCCGAGACCGGATTGGGTTGGCAACTCGCGGCGACGAGACTGAGCGACGGCGGCATGGTGCTGTCGTTGGTCGCCTCGCACATGGTCGCCGACGGTGGCGCCTTGATCGCTGCATTCCGTGCGGCGAACTCCGACTCCGTCGCGTCCCGTGTCGCCTCCGCCTCGGGCGGCCTCGCGACCCTCGCTTCCGACGTCGGTGACGCCGTCGAGCAAATTCGGTCCGCGGGTGGATGGCTGGTGAACGCGGCGGTGCAGGCTCTGCCTCTGTCCGGACGCTCCGAGCCTGCCGGTGCCACCCAGTCGAGGCCGAAACCACACCGGGCAGCTCCCGAGCGAGCGGCTGCGGCGGACTGGACATCCCCACACGTGGTTGCCGAGGTGGACGCCGATGCATGGCGATCGACTGCGGAACGCTGGGGAGGAACATCCAATTCGCTGTTCGTGGCGGTCCTGACTGCTGCGTCCGGACTTGCCGGCCGTGCTTCGGTGGGAGACACGGTGCAGTGGTCCCTGCCCGTCAGTGATCGCGGCGACGCATCCGACACACGGTCCAACGCCACCAAGATCGTCAAGATCGACGTGCCGATCGCCGACCCGACCGATCTGGACCTCCGCCCGATCCGCGCCGCCAGTAAATCGGCGTTCACGGCTTTCGCCGCTGCTCAGGCCGCCGGTGCCGCTCCGGGCGGCCTGTCCCAGGCACTCGTTCAAATGCTGCCCGACGCGGTGGTCGCACGAGTGCCGCAGCCCCGCGACGGTGCCGAAGGGCTGGCGTCGAACCTCGGTTCGCTTCCCGACGACTTCACGACGGTGGCGGGGATCGCCGCCCGGGCGGTGTCCGGTCGAGCGACGTTCGCCGGAGCCGACGCCGACTTCGCTCGTTCGCTCGACGGCGGTCTGACCGCATGGTCGAGCGAGACCGGCACCAGTGTGACCGTGACCGTCCACGCCATGGACCCCGACCGATGCCCGGACGAGCATGTACTGCGTGAACACCTGACCGAGGCGCTTCGGAGATGGGGACTCTCGGCACGCTTCTGGTGAGTGGGTCAGCGGTCGCGCGCTGCTGCTTCGGTGATGTCGGCGGCAGCGGCCGTCGCCGTTCGAGCAGGCGTCATCGTATCGGCTAGCGCTCGCGCGGCCAGCCGGGCGTCTTCGGTCATGAGGTCGGAAATGCCCTGCTGTAGAACGGATTCGGTCAACGTCGAGAACTTCGTGCTCGACCCGGCTCCTAGGCGCCGCAGCGCGGATCCCCAGAACGGTTGGTCGGCGCTGAACCAGCACACCAGGGTCGGCAGCCCGGCTCGTGCCGAGGCTGCAGTCGTCCCTGCGCCGCCGTGATGAACCGCGGCCAGACAGCGCGGAAAGACCGTCGCGTGATCGACCGATTTCACGACGAAGACGTTCGGGTTCGATCGATGGACGGCTGAATCGGACTCCAGCAGATCGCTCCAGCCCGCGCAGACCAGGGCGCGCACGCCCAATCGATCGGTGACGTTGTCGATCATGCGCATCAGTGCAGCCGGTTCGGGCACCGGCATGCTGCCGAAGCCGAAATACACTGGCGCAGTTCCTGCGTCGAGCCATCGGCGCAACGCGGGATCCGTCTCGGTGACTCCGTCGACCAGGCCGATGAAGCCGACGAACGGGCGTAGCGGGCCCCACTGTCGGGCAAGCCCGGGGAACAGCGCCGATTCGTAGGCCTGAATTTCGATACCGCCGTAGTGCGCCGACCTCACGGGCGTCGACTCCGTGGTGGGAGGCAAACCCAGTGATGCCCTCTGCGCGTTGTCGCGCTTCTTCATCGACTTCCAGCGCAGTGCCTCGAGGGCCGCCCACATCGACCGATTGACGACGGCAGGTGGGTTCACGCCCGGTGTGATCGACACTGCATCGTTGCGCCTGAGGGGGCAGTAGTGCAGGGACACAAACGCTGTGCCGTGCGCTTCGGCCACGTTCAGAGCCATCTCCTGACCGAGCGAGCCGGTGACGATTCCGTCGCACCCTGCCGCCATTCGGTTCAGCTCGGACGTCATGTCGTCCCAGCCGTGATGAGCCAGCTCGGACAGCGCAGCAAAGCGGGTCCGCGGGTTTCGAGACTTGATACGCACTCTGACCAGATCGGACTCCAACAGCTGCTGCGTGTCGGGCCCGAACGGCTGAACCTCGATGCGTTCGGAGGATGCCGTGGCAGCCGACACGACATCGGTGAGATTGGGTGGGGCACCGAACAGCACGTCGTGCCCGCGCTCTGCGAGTTCGAGCCCGAGAGCGATACCGGGGGTCACGTCGCCTCGGCTTCCGTTGAACGGCATCACGAACTTCACAGGCGCACTCGCAGACGTGTCGGCGTGGGGAAGAGCCCCAACCTATCAGCACCGTCCGAACCGAGCCGATACGAAAACATATGGCGGGAAACACATTTGCGGTCGTTCCACCTACGTGGGCGGGCAGGGATAGTCTCTCGTGGTGGAGAGATTGACGTACGACGACGACCTGTTCCTGCGCATGGAGTGCGTACTCGGAGTGCCGGTGGTCAATCAGATCGTGTGGCGGTTCGACTCGGCCGTCCCGCTCGACGCACTCGAATCCATGTGGCAGCTGCTTGCTACCGGCCCGTTGGATCGCTCCGTACGACGCTCGGCGGTGCCCGGTGCCCGCGATGGCTGGATCACGGCCCGCACGCCCGCCGCCCCGGTCGTCATCGGACACGCGATCGCCCGGGACGGCATCGATCTGTGGATCGAGAACGAGGCAGCGGTGACGCTGGACCCCATCGACGGACCTGCCTGGCGTTTGTCGGCGACCTCGGTCGACGGCGGCGGCACAGTGGTCTCTCTCGTCGGATCGCACGTGGTCGGTGACGGCGGTGCCCTGACCTCTGCGGCGGCAGCAGCTCTCGCCGGTCGGGCGACACCGGACGACTTCGTTCGCGGCGGGCTCGACCACGTTCCCCCGCGGTCGTCGGTACGTGCCGACATCGCGGACGGCGTCGGACAGATCGGTGCGGCATTGTCCGGGGTGGCGCGAGCGCTCGGACGTACGGCAGTGGACGCGGTACGTTCGCGAACCTCGTCCGACGAGGTAGCAACGTGCTCCACGGCACCCGGCCCGACTCCGAGCCGTGCCCTGGCCGTCACCGCGGCACGAGAAGGCAAGTGGGTACCGAGCACGGTGGTCGTCGACTGCGCATCGGGGGACTGGGCCGCGGCCGCAGCGAGCAGGGGCGGGAGCTCGAACAGTCTCCTTGTCGCGGTCGTGCTCGGCATTCTCACCGCGAGTGGACGCGTCGGTCCGCAGGACCGGGTAAGGGTGGCCCTTCCTGTCAGCACCCGAACACCCGGAGACAGTCGCGCCAACGCGACGTCCGGGGTGTCCATTCACGTCGACGGGGGACAGGGCTACCGCGACGATCTGACGGCCATCCGCGCATCGAGCAAGCAGGCGTTCACCGACCAGGCCGACAGTACGATGACATCGGTGTTCGAGCTGCTCAAACCACTGATGCAGGTGTTGCCCGACGTCGTCGTCGCCAAGCTGGCGGCATCGGGCTCGGCACCGCTGTGCCTGTGCTCGAACCTCGGCGATCGGGGCACGCGACTGCGCACCATCGGAGGCGTCGACGCCGCGGCAGTGGCGATGCGGTCGATCACCCAGAACACCGATGTGGCGTTGCTCCGTCGCACCGCCGGCGGGGTCAGTGCCTGGTGGAACGACTCGGGTGACCGCGCGACGCTGTGCGTCACCGGTCTCGACCCGGACGCGTTCCCCAGCAAGGAGCACCTGCGTGGGCTGGTCGAGGCCGAGTACACGAACTGGGGCCTGACTCCCGAATTCTGGTGACCTCGAGACAAATCACAACATCGGGCGTACGCGGATTTTCGGCGGGATCCCCGGTACGGCTATGCTTTTGCGACTGTTCGAGTGTTCGAGCGCATGTGAGAAAGGGGAGCGATCCATGGCAGTGGTCGTGTTGTTCGGGTCCGAGACCGGTACGGCCGAGGAGGTCGCCGACAAGATCGCGGACGTGCTCGGTGATCACGATGCCGAGGTGCGAGACATGCTCGAGTACGAGGTCTCCGACATCGACACGGACGACTTCCACGTCGTCATCTGCTCCACCTACGGTGACGGAGAGCTCCCCACCGGCGCGGAGCCGTTCTACGAGGCACTCGTCGAGGATGCCCCCGACCTCGCAGGACTGCAGTTCGCAGTCTTCGGTCTGGGAGACAAGGTATACGAGGACACCTTCAACCGCGGCGGCGAGATCATCGCCGAAAAGCTCACCGAGCTCGGTGCGAAGCAGGTCGGCACCCACGCTCGGCACGACAGCTCGTCGAACATCAAGCCCAAGGCAATGGCCGAGGACTGGGCTCGCGAGCTGATCGATCTGTTGCCCTGAGGTAGGTCTCGCCGGTCAGATCCCGATCGGGTCGTCCGGCGAGCCGTCCCAGAGGTCGGCAAGCGACGTACCCACCCGCTCGAGAAGAGTACGAACCAGCGGCAAGCCGATGCCGATCACCGACGAGGGATCACCCTCGATGCTGTCGACGAACCAGCCGCCGAGACCGTCGAGCGTGAAAGCTCCCGCAACCTGCAGAGGTTCGCCGGACGCCAGATACGCGTCGAGATCGACTGCAGACGGGGTTGCGAAACGAATCGTCGTCGAGCTGTGCGCTGCAGCCTGCGCCACCACGACTCCGGCGGTGACTCGCAGAACGGCATGACCGGTCAACAGCGCCCCGGTCGACCCGGCCGTGGTCCGCCAACGCTCACGGGCCACCTCGACGGTGTGCGGTTTACCGTGCAGCTCACCGGCAATCGACAGCATCGAATCACACCCGACGATCACCAGATCCGCCGAAGAATCCGAGAACGTCTCGGCGACTGCGGCGGCCTTGGCCCGCGCGAGTTCGGTGACCACGGTGGCGGCGGACGCGGACGGCCCCAGTTCGGCCGTCACCGCGTCCTCGTCGACTCCCGACACCCGGACGATCGGCTCCACGCCGGCACTACGAAGAACTCCGAGGCGAGCAGGTGACGCCGACGCCAGAACGAGTCGTACCGAATCGGCCCGGGTCGTCACGGGCGGCACCGTCACCGCGAGTATCGGCCCGACGCGGCGTACGAATACGCCGACTGCGCCGCGAAGCCGCGGTGCATCGACGACGGTGCACCCCACAATTCCCGGGGCCGAGAATCCGCGCTCGATGCCGAATCGTTCTGCGCCGCAGTCAACACCGCCACCAGAGCCGCCACGTCCTCGTCGTTCGGATTGCCCTTGACGACCCGAATTGCCGCGGACATGCCTGAATCGGCAACGGCCTGACCGTCGTTCACGACGTCATGCTTTGATTCGCCGCTCACTGCGTCATGCTTCGCTTCGCTCATAGTGGGATGTTTCCGTGTTTCTTCGGGGGCAGGGTCACTTGTTTGCGTTCGAGCAGTCGCAACGCGGTCACGATCTGCCCGCGGGTGTGACTGGGCGGGATGACCGCATCGAGATACCCGCGCTCGGCAGCGACGTACGGGTTGACCAACGTGTCCTCGTACTGCTGCTGCAACGTCAGCCGCAACGCATCGACGTCCTCACCGTTCTTCGCGGCCTCGAGCAACTGCTTGCGGTAGACGAACCCGACCGCACCCGAGGCCCCCATCACCGCGATCTGCGCCGTCGGCCACGCCAAATTCACATCGGCACCCATGTGCTTCGAACCCATCACGTCGTACGCCCCGCCGTAGGCCTTACGGGTGATGACGGTGATCTTCCCGACCGTCGCCTCCCCGTAGGCGTACAACAACTTCGCCCCCCGCCGGATGATGCCGTTGTATTCCTGCCCCGTCCCGGGCAGGAACCCCGGCACATCGACCAACGTGATGATCGGAACGTTGAAACAATCACACGTGCGGACGAACCGGGCTGCTTTCTCCGAGGCATCGATATCCAACGTGCCCGCGAACTGGGTGGGCTGATTGGCCACGATCCCCACCGACCGACCGTCGATCCGCCCGAACCCGACGATGATGTTGCGGGCCCGCCCCTCCTGAACTTCCAGGAATTCGTCGTCGTCGAGGATCCGGCGGATCACCTCGTGCATGTCGTACGGAGTGTTCGGCGAATCCGGAATCAACGTGTCGAGTTCGAGATCCTCCGCCGTCAACGAATCCTCGATCGCCCCGAGAACAGGATCCGACGCGGCCGTCCGCGGGGCATCGGCCCGATTGTTCGACGGGAGGTAGGACAGGAGGTCGCGGACGTAGTCGAGGGCGTCCTGCTCCCCGGACGCGACGTAATGCGCGACCCCGGACTTCTCCATGTGGGTGTGCGCGCCACCGAGCTCTTCCATCGTCACGTTCTCCCCGGTGACGGTCTTGATGACATCGGGGCCGGTGACGAACATCTGACTGGTGCCATCGACCATGACCACGAAGTCGGTCAGGGCCGGGGAGTAGACGTGTCCGCCGGCGGCGGGGCCCATGATCACCGAGATCTGCGGGATCACCCCGGAGGCGCGGACGTTGCGGTGGAAGATCTCCCCGTACAACCCGAGGGAGACCACACCTTCCTGGATGCGGGCCCCGGCACCTTCGTTGATGCCCACCAACGGCCGTCCGGTCTTGATCGCCAGGTCCATCACCTTGACGATCTTCTCGCCGTAGATCTCCCCCAAACTGCCGCCGAAGACGGTCGCGTCCTGGGAGAACACGCACACATCGCGGCCGTCGACGGTGCCGTAGCCGGTGACGACACCGTCACCGAAGGGGCGATTGTCACCCAACCCGAAATTCTGTGATCGGTGCCGCGCCAACGCATCGAGCTCGACGAACGATCCCTCGTCGAGCAGGGCGGTGATCCGCTCGCGCGCGGTCAACTTGCCCTTCGCGTGGACCCGCTCCACCGCCGCCTCACCCGACGGCATCTCCGCAGCCCCCAGACGTTTACGAAGATCGGCCAATTTACCCGCAGTGGTATGGATATCGGGTGCATCTGCCGACCCGGGTGCAGTGGAATCCTGGACGCTGGTCATGGGGCAACACTTTAACTGCGAGTGTGATCTGCGCCCCGACCGAGGGTGGTTCACGAGCCGACGTCGGTTCGTGCCGAACCCATATGCTGGTGGTCATGTGGACCAATCTGGATCGCCCACCGCTCGACGTCCGCGCACTCCGTCGAGCCTTGGTGGACGGACCGCAGGCCTCGTGGTCTCGGGTGGACGTGGTGACCGAGACCGGTTCGACCAATGCTGACCTCGTCGCTGCGGCGGCAGACCGTGCGGACCGGACGGCCTTGATCGCCGAACATCAGGGAAGCGGGCGGGGTAGGCACTCGCGTCCGTTCTCCGGTGCTCCGCGATCGCAGATATTGCTGTCGATGCTGCTGAAGTTCCCGGGGATCGACCCGGCGGTGCTGGGTTGGCTGCCGCTGATGACCGGCGTGGCTCTGGTCGATGCGCTGCGTACCGTGGCCGAGGTCGATGCGCGGTTGAAGTGGCCGAACGACGTTCTGATCGGCGGTAGGAAGGTCTCGGGCATTCTGGCCGAAGTAGCCGCCCATGGGCCGAGTCCGACGGTGGTCATCGGCCTGGGAGTGAACGTCTCGATGACCGAGGCCGAGCTCCCGGTGCCCACGGCGACGTCACTCGCGCTCGAACAGGCCGCGGTGCTCGATCGCGACACCCTGGTGCGTGCGATTCTGCGCGGGGTGGCCGCCGAGGTGGATTCGTGGCGGGATGCGCACTGGGATACCGAGGCGCTGGCGCACCGATACAGAGATCGGTGCGGCACCATCGGACAGCGAGTGCGTGTCGACCTGCCCGGCGGCGAGCACGAAGTGGGAACCGCTGTCGATGTGGACGAACACGGCCGGATCGTGATCGAGGTCGAACGTGCAGGCTCCGCATCGCCCTCGGTTCTCGCGGTGGCCGCCGGCGACGTCACTCATCTCCGACCTGTCTCGTGAGACCATCTTCACCCGGGCAGATCCGGCGCGAATAGTCAGGAGTGCACGTGGGTTACCCACAGGATGTGTTGGCCGACGAGGAAGAGCTACTGCTTCACCGTCACCCGCATTGGAAGATGTTGATCCTGCCGTCGATCACGTTCGTGCTCGCCACGGGTCTCGCCGGCGTTGCCCTCGGTGTCGCAGGTGCCCGACTCGAATCCACGGCCGCCGATGTGGCCACGATCGCCGCGCTGGTGGTGTGGGCAGCGATCGTCGGGTGGCGATGCCTGGTTCCGCTCGTGAGCTGGAAGTGCACTCACTTCATCGTCACCGATCGTCGGGTCCTCGTTCGGCAGGGTGTGCTCACGCATTCCGGAATCGACATCCCCATGAGCCGCATCAGCAACGTGCAATTTCGACACGGGCTGCTGGACAGGATGCTCGGTACCGGCACCCTGATCATCGCGTCGGCGTCGGACGACCCACTCGAGTTCGACGACATTCCGCAGGTGCAACGCGTCCATTCGTTGCTCTACCAGCAAGTATTCGACTCCATGGACTTTCGTCGCGAGTCCGTTCACGATCGGGACCGAGCATTCGAGCCGATGGCCGACGATGCACCGGCCGAGTCCAAGCCCGGTTGGCGCGCGGGGAAACACAGGTAACACAGGCTGTTCTCACATTCGAACCGTAGGGTTGCCGACGTGACCGATGTTCTGCTTGCCGAAGACGACGAAGCTATCGCCGCACCCCTCTCCCGTGCCCTCGGGCGCGAGGGCTACACCGTGACCGTCGAACAGACCGGGCCGGCCACGCTACAGCGTGCTCTCGACGGCAAATTCGACTTGCTGATCCTGGACCTGGGGCTGCCCGGAATGGACGGCCTCGAAGTGTGCCGTCAGGTCCGCGCCAACCGGTCCGAGGTGGCCGTGTTGATGCTCACCGCGCGCACGGACGAGGTCGACTTCGTCGTCGGCCTGGACGCCGGTGCCGACGACTATGTGGGCAAGCCGTTCCGGCTCGCCGAGCTGATGGCTCGGGTTCGAGCGCTCCTGCGTCGACGCGGTGCCGGCGAGGACGTTCCGATCGAGGTCGGTGCCATTCGCCTCGAACCGGCCGCCCGACGGGTGCTCGTCGGAGGTACCGAGATCTCGCTGGCCAACAAGGAATACGAGTTGCTCAAGGTGCTGCTCGATCACGCCGGTCAGGTGGTCTCGCGGGAGGTGATCCTGCGCGAGGTGTGGGGCGACGCGGAGTTGCGCGGATCCAAGACCCTCGACATGCACATGTCCTGGTTGCGCCGCAAGATCGGCGACGAAGGACCGGTGGCGGAGCGTCGCATCGCGACCGTTCGCGGTGTCGGATTCCGCATCAACAGCGACTAGTCGTCGATGCGGCGTCGAATCCTGGTCTCCATTCTCGCTGTCGTCATCATGACGGCCCTGCTGCTCGGGCTGCCGCTGATGTACACGGCCTGGCTGTGGGTCGAGGACTTCACTCGAAACGATCTGCAGGCACGCCTCGACCGAATGGCCGCGGAGATCATCTCGCAGGAGGGGTCGGCCGGACTGATCGAGGGTCAACTCGACATCGGTTCGCTGCGTCTGGCGATTCCGCAGGGTGGCCGCCTCGTCGTCATCTATCCGACGCCGGAGGACGCCGCGTCCCGTGCCGACATCGGCCAGGCATCCGTCCCCCGGCCACTCGTCGAATCGTTGTCGATGGGGACCTCGGGATCACTGCGACTCGAAGTACCGTCCGACGACATGCGTTCACTGCAGCGGCAGGCTCTCGGCGCGGTGACTCTGGTGGTCCTGGCGTCCGCGCTGGCAGGAACCGTGGTGGCCGTGCTCACCGCCAAGCGACTGGCCGATCCGTTGCAGGACGTCGCGCGGCGGGCGGCCCGACTGGCCGAGGGCGACTTTCGGCCGGACCCGCGTCGGCACGGCATTGCCGAGCTGGACCGGGTGTCGGAGGTTCTCGACTCGGCCACCGTCGAGATCGCCGGGCGGCTGCAGCGCGAACACACGTTGGTTGCCGACGTCTCGCATCAACTTCGTAGCCGCCTGACCGCCGTTCGACTGCGGTTGGACGAGATCTCCACCCATCCGGACCCCGCGGTGGTCGACGAGGCGAACGAGGCGATGGATCAGGTCGATCGGTTGACCCTGGCCATCGACGAACTCGTCCGCTCCTCCCGCAGCGACGGCGCCGCCGATGCGCACGAGGTATCGGTCATCGAGGAACTGACCGGCACGGTGGTCGAATGGCAGCGAAATTTCGACGATGCAGGTCGGAGTCTGGTGCTCAAGGGCGACGCCGACCTCCAGGCGTCGGTGACCGGCTCGCGTCTGCGCGAGGCCGTGTCGGTACTGGTCGACAACTCTCTGGTGCACGGCGACGGTGCCTGCACGGTTGCCGTGCGCGCCGTGTCCGCCGCCGAGGGGACCGACCGGCGGCGAGAGAAACTGGTCTGTGTCGAGGTGTCCGACGAAGGTCCAGGGGTGAGCAACGAACTGGCACCCCACATCTTCGACCGCGGATTCTCCGGAGCCGGTTCGACCGGAGTCGGTCTCGCGCTGGCCCGGGCCCTGATCGAGGCCGACGGCGGACGGTTGGAACTACAGCGCAGACGACCGGCACTGTTCTCGGTGTTCCTGCCCGCTCGGCGCGAATCGTCGCCCGCGCTCTCGCGGCGCGAACCACGCTGACCGAACTGGGGGTCAGTCGAGCGCGTTCGATGCGTCGGTCGGATCCCCGTTGCGCTCGGCGTCCACTTCCAGGATGGTGCGTGCGTTGTCCTCGGGAAAAGCGAAGCGACGCAGCGCCCAGAAGCGGAACGCCATCTGGAGCAGGTTGCCGATGATGTAGTTCAGCACGAAGTCGATGACGACCACCATCGTCAGCGACTCGTTGGTGTCGCGGATGTCGAAGATGTTGTTCGCGATCCACAGCGGACCGGCGGCGATGAGCACTCCGATGCCGCTGATGGCGAAGAAGAGAAGCGCTTCGTGGTGGCGTTCGCGCCCGCCGCGGTGCTTGAAGGCCCACTCACGGTTGAGGAAATAGCTGAGCAGGGTGGCGAGCACGCCCGAGATGATCTTTGCGATCACCGGCTTCTGCTCGAGCACCGTCAGGCTCAGCGAGTAGAAGATGACGAGGTCGAACACCATCGTCGTACCGCCCACGATGGCGAACTTGATCAACTCGCTGTGCCGGATCGCAAGGTCCCTGATGGGCTTGGGTAAGCGCTGAAGCACGCTGTCGATCGTCGGCACAACGGTGAAGTCTACGAAACGAACGCCCGATCCGGCGAACCGACGCTCTGTTCATCAGCGTTTCCACAGTCTCGACGACAGTGTTTCCACGTTCTTCGCGACAACGACGACCGCCGTGCGACTGCCGGTTCGGCCCGAACCGGCAGGACATGACACCATGGTGAGCCGTGACAGGTACCGAACCGCGCCCCACCGCTGCGCGCCCGTCGTCGACCGGAATGCCCGTCGTGACGATGATCGGCGGAGGTCAGCTGGCCCGCATGACCCATCAGTCGGCCATCGAACTCGGCCAAACGCTGCGCGTGCTCGCCGCGGGCGCAGACGAGCCGGCGGCTCAGGTGAGCCCCGACGTCGTGTTCGGGCTGCACGACGACCTCGATGCGCTGCGCACGGCCGCGACCGGATCCAACGCCCTGACCTTCGACCACGAGCACGTGCCGACCGAGCACCTCGAGACCCTGGTCGCCGAGGGCGTCAACGTCCAGCCGCCACCGAGCGCGCTGATCTTCGCGCAGGACAAACTGCGCATGCGTCGAAAGCTCGAAGAGCTGGGGGCACCCGGACCGGCGTACGCGGAGGTGTCGTGGGCGCAGGACGCCATTGCGTTCGGTGACGAACACGGGTGGCCGGTTGTCCTCAAAGCGGTCCGCGGCGGCTACGACGGCCGCGGTGTCTGGATGCCCGCCGACGCCGAGGAAGCCGAGGAGATCGTCACTGCCCAGCTCGACCTCGGTGTGCCGCTCATGGTCGAGGAGAAGGTCGCCATGCGCCGCGAGTTGTCGGCGATGGTCGCGCGATCGCCGTTCGGTCAGGGTGCTGCGTGGCCCGTCGTACAGACCGTGCAACGACACGGACAATGCGCGGTGGTTCTGGCCCCGGCTCCCGACCTGGACGAGGACGTCGCCACGTACGCCGGTCGGCTGGCGCTCGATATCGCGGGTGCCCTCGGCGTCGTCGGAGACCTCGCGGTCGAGCTGTTCGAGACCACCTCGGGCAAGCTTCTGGTGAACGAGCTGGCCATGCGGCCGCACAACTCCGGTCACTGGACCATGGACGGCTGCCGCACCTCGCAGTTCGAGCAGCATCTGCGTGCGGTGCTGGACTACCCGCTGGGTGACACCGATCCACTGGCACCGTTGACGGTGATGGCGAACATCCTGGGTGCGCCCGAAGCGCCGGAGATGACGATGGACGAACGCCTGCATCACCTGTTCGCGCGCATGCCCGACGCCAAGGTGCACCTGTACGGCAAGACCGAGCGGAAAGACCGAAAGATCGGCCACGTGAACATTCTGGGCGCGAGGTCCGGATCGCTCGGCGACCCGGCCTACGTGGCGGCCGTACGTGAACGAGCCGAACGTGCAGCGCATTGGATGTCGCACGCCGAATGGACCGACGGATGGGACCCGCATCATGACTGACGAATCCGGTACCGCCGTCGTAGGCCTGATCATGGGCAGCGATTCCGACTGGCCGACGATGGAGGCCGCTGCAGAAGCCTTGGCCGAGTTCGGTATTCGGTTCGAGGTCGGTGTCGTCTCGGCCCACCGAACCCCGCAGCGGATGCTCGACTATGCCCGCGAGGCCGCCGGTCGTGGCATCAAGGTGATCATCGCCGGTGCCGGGGGAGCGGCGCACCTGCCCGGCATGGTGGCGTCGGCGACGCCATTGCCGGTCATCGGGGTGCCGGTACCGCTGAAGTACCTCGACGGTATGGATTCGCTGCTCTCGATAGTGCAGATGCCCGCCGGCGTTCCCGTGGCCACGGTGTCCATCGGCGGTGCCCGCAACGCGGGGCTGCTCGCTGTACGGATTCTGGGTGCGTCCGATCCTGTTCTGCAGCAGCGGATGTCGGCCTTCCAGGCCTCTCTCGAGGCCATGGTGCTGGACAAGGACGCGGCACTGCGAACCACGCTGCTGGGATGAGTGCCGCGGCGTCGCGGCGCGAGCAGATTCGACGAGCCGGCCGCAGCAAGTGGCAGTCGGTGTCGGTGACCCGGCTGGCACTGCGCTACGCGCAGCTGTGGGGCGGAACGGCGCGTTTCGACGACGAGTTCTCGATCTTCGTGTGTTCCGGCCTGCGCGGCGGATTCGGCCGCGGCGGAACCACATTCGGTGGTGCCTACCTGACGGCGAACAACACCGCCCGTCGGGTGCTGCGGCACGAGGCGATTCACGCCGACCAGTGGGCGAGGTTCGGGCTGACCTTTCCGTTCCGCTACCTCGTCGAGGAAGCGCGTCACCGCGGCAGCGCCAATCGGTTCGAGATCGAAGCGGGACTCGCGGACGGCGGCTACCGCCCGACCGGATGAGGCGACAAGTCAGTCGAGGGTCGTCGTGACCTTCTCGGTGTCGATGCGTCGTTCCTTCTTGCTCTCGTCGGAGTTGGCCACCTGTACCAACGACGCTCCGGCCGCGAGCACCGAGAGCAGTCCGTCGATCAACTCGTCGGCGTTGGTCCAGGATGCACTGGACAACACTCGATCCGCGGCCGAAAGAGAACGGGCCTCGGCGCGTTCTCTCGCTGCAGCGAGTACGTCGTCCACCGAGCGGCCGTCCAATGCCGCGGCCCCGGATCCCGTTGCCCTGAATTGGTCACCGTGTACGCGAACCGAGGTGGCGTAGTCGGTCATCCCGAGGGGCAGATCGGGGACTGCCTTGCCGAAGGCATCGAGCGAGAGCGCCAGAACTTCGTCGACGTCGGGCGCGTCGTCGAGGCGGTCGCCGTACACCAGCGCGAGATCCGCGGAGTCGTCGGCACCGAGCACCACCTCGCCGCCGGTCCACCAGATTCCCAGAAGTACGGCAGCGGTCTGCCAGTGCGCCGGCAACAGCACGCACACGCGCGCGCCCTGATCGAGTGCGAACTCGTCACGGAGCAGGTTGGCAGTCTTGGCCGCCCAATTCGCCAGTGTCACGGCGGACACCTCGACCCGCTCGCCGGTGGCATCGTCGTAGTACGTGATGCGGGGACCGGCCGGGTCTGCCGCCAGGATCGGCTCGAGCAGGGTTTGAGTCAGGTTCGAAGCCACACCACGACCCTAGTCGACGCCGACCCGCCCCGACCTCCGCGCTGCGTTCGTACTGTCAGTTCACGCACATGGGGCCGGTGGAACCCGCGTCGATCGGTGCCGCAGGTTCCTCGGGGACTGCTGTACCTGCTTCGGGCGCCACGGTTTCGGCCGTCGCGGCCTGTCCCGAGCCGGGGCCGGCGTAGTCGTCGGCGAGCACGACCCGGACGGCATCGGCCGGCATGGTGTCGTCGGCGGTGATCTGCAGGCCACCGAGTGCTGCCGACACGGCGCGAGCGGCGTCGCTGTCCACGTCGGCGGTCTGGATGCGGCTCGTGGAGATGGACGAGCCCTCGTAGTTGCCGATGGTGCCACCGACGTACCCGAGGGCCGTCAATGATCCGGCCACACCGTTGGCCAGACCTTCGATACCGCTGTCGTTCGCGACGTCCACCGTCACCGTCGACGGATCGACGGCCGGCGCATCCGAATTCTCGGCGTTGGTCTCGGCGGAGTTCCCGTCCTCGAGTAACCCGGCGACGTATTTCTTTACTGCTGCCGGGTCGACCTGCACGATGGATTCGCCGTAGTCGGTCGTCGCATTGATGTCGACCGCGGGAATGGTCTCGAACTTGACCTTGCCACCGGCGAGATCCTGCAGGCGAGTGGCGAACTGCAGGATGTCCCAGTCCGAATCGAGGGTGACCGACCGCTGCACCGCGGTACTGAGCTGACCGAGCTTGCTCGGATTGCTCAACGTCCTGGCGCTGAGCACACTGCGTACGAGGGAGGCCATGAAGACTTGCTGGCGCACGATCCGGTCCAGGTCACCGCGGGGCAGATCGTGTCGTTGCCGGACGAAACTCAGCGCCTGCGAACCGGACAGGTTCTGCTCACCGGCGGCGAAGTTCGCACCCGACAGCGGCTCCTGCACCGGATTGTTCAGGCATACCGCTACTCCGCCGACGGCGTCGGTCAGCAGAACGAAACCGAGCAGACCGACCTCTGCGTAGTGATCGACCGTGATACCGGTGAGATTGGCAACCGAATCGATCAGCGCTTCGCGTCCGGCCTCGGTGGCCTGCGGTTCGGCGTCGGCATCGGAGACTCCCTGCTCGACCAGTTCGAGCCGTTTGTTCTCCTTGGTCGCTCCGTACGCGGCGTTGATCTTGGACATTCCGATCCCGGGCACCTCGACGTACGAGTCGCGCGGGATGGAGATGGCAGTGGCCGACGAGCCGTCGTTCGGGACGCGGATCAACACGATCGTGTCCGTGTTCGACGCAACTTCCTCACCTGCGTTGAGCGAGGCGAGTTCTTCCGGTGAGAGCGCGTTGCCGTGGGCGTCGGTGCGGCTGTCGGTGCCGACCATCAGGATGTCGACCGCGCCGTCCGCTGCGCCGCCCAGACCGAGGCCACCCGCAGTGGCGATGTTCGACCGCAGACTGTCCACACTGCGCCACGCGAAGCCGGTCACCAACAGGACGAGTACCGACAACACGGCCACCGCAACGTGCGTCGCCGGCCAGCGACCGCCTGCGCCCGGTCGGCGGGGTGCCTCGCCTGAGTCCGGTCGTCGGTCGTCGCCTCGGGGCCCACGCTGCGGTCGTCGTGTACGGCCGGCCGTGGTTCGTCGTGCGTCGCCGGCCGCGCCGCCTCGGCGATGCACGCCCGGTTCGCCGTCTGCGGAGGGACGTACAGGGTGATCCTGGGAGTCGCGCCCGCGGGATGCACGAGGGTCGGTGTCACGGCCGCGTCGCTCGCCGCGCAGGCCGTCGCCGTCGGCTCGCCGCGAGGTGCGCCGGTGTGGTGGGGGCGTGCGCTCACCTCCGTGCGTGCCTGAATCTCGTGGCACCTTCGACCCTTTCCTCGTTTCCGGCAGGCATGGACACCCACCGACAGACGTTCACTCCCCCCGACTCGAAGGTTACTGGCGATCGGCCGCGCTCTCGCCGAACCGACCGCGGCGTGCCACACTTGGCAACCGTGAATGCGATCGTGGTGACCGGTGCACACGGCCAGTTGGGCCGACGGGTGGTCTCGCTCGCCGCCGAGCGTGATTCCGACGTCGAGGTGCACGGCTATTCGTCCGCCGACCTGGACATCACCGACCCCGATGCCGTCGACGCCGTGGTGACTGCGGGTGCGACCGTCGTCAACTGCGCCGCGTACACCGCCGTCGATGCCGCCGAAACCGACGAGTCCAGGGCCATGGCCGTCAATGCCGACGGTCCTCGAAATCTCGCGCGGGCGTGCGGGCGTGTCGGTGCCCGACTGATTCACATTTCCACCGACTATGTGTTCGACGGCACAGCGACCGAGCCGTACGACGTCGACGCGGCGACCGCGCCGAAGTCCGTGTACGGACGCACCAAGTTGGCCGGGGAAACGGCGGTACGTGAGGAACTTCCCGAGGCCGTCATCGTGCGCACCGCATGGGTCTACGACAACACCGGCAAGAACTTCGTCACCACGATGCGAAGACTCGAAGGCGAGCGGGAGACCGTCTCGGTGGTCGACGACCAGATCGGATCGCCCACCTTCGCCCTCGACCTGGCCGCCGGTCTGCTCGAGATCGAAGCCGACGCGACGGTGACCGGCCGGACCCTTCACTTCACCAACGCCGGGCAGGCGAGCTGGTACGACCTCGCCCGGGCAGTGTTCTCGGGAATCGGTGCCGACCCCGACCGGGTGCGACCGTGTTCGAGCGCGGAGTACGTCGTCCCGGCACCTCGGCCCGCATACTCGGTGCTGTCACCGAATGCGTGGTCCGCAGCCGGGCTCGGTGCGCCCCGCCCCTGGTCCGAGGCTCTGACGGCGGCTCTTGCTCGGTCGTGATGCGGGATCGATGCTCGCCTCGGGCTAGTCTTGCCCGCGTGAGTTCCGACCTGGCCGTGGTGACGGTGACCTATTCCCCCGGCGAATACCTCGAGCAATTTCTGACGTCTCTTCGCGAGGCCACGACTCGGCCCGTGCGAGTCATCATGGCCGACAACGGGTCGGTCGACGGCACTCCGGAAGCTGCCGAGGCGGCGTTCGGGGAAGCAGAATTGCTGCGTACCGGCGCCAACATCGGCTACGGCGCTGCCGTCAATCGGGCGATCGCCGCGGTCGACCCCGAGGTCGAATTCGTCGTGGTGGCCAATCCGGATGTCAGGTGGCACCCCGGGTCCCTGGACGGATTGCTCGACGCCGCGGCGCGATGGCCGCGCGCAGGTTCGCTGGGCCCACTCATTCGTGAGCCGGACGGGTCGCGATACCCGTCCGCGCGATCGGTGCCCGATCTGACGTCCGGGGCCGGCCACGCAATTCTGGGCAAGCTCTGGCCGACCAATCCGTGGACTCGGCGATACCGCCAGGAGAACGAGACGGTGTCCGAGCGGCCGGTGGGATGGCTGTCGGGATCATGCCTGTTGCTTCGCCGCGCGGCGTTCGACTCCATCGACGGGTTCGATTCGCGCTACTTCATGTACATGGAGGACGTTGACCTCGGTGACCGGCTCGGCAGGGCGGGTTGGCAGAACGTCTACGTACCCGATGTCGAGGTCACGCACTCGAAAGGGCATGCGGCAGGACGGCATCCGGAAGTGATGCTGCCCGCGCACCACACCAGCGCCTACCGATTCCAGGCCGACAGACACGACCGCGTGTGGCAGGCTCCACTACGATGGGCGCTGCGCGCGGGTCTCGGTCTTCGCTCGAAGGTCGTTGTGACTTCGGCGCTTCGGGCCCGAGCTCGTGAAGAACGACCGTCGGACGAGAGAACAGAGGCTGGACATGTCGGATAGTTCCCCATCGGTCGCCGCACGTACGGATGCAGTGATCTTGGTCGGCGGCAAGGGAACTCGACTGCGCCCGTTGACTCTGTCGGCACCCAAGCCGATGCTCCCGACTGCAGGACTCCCGTTTCTCACCCACCTGCTGGCCAGGATCAAGGCTGCGGGCATCGAACACGTGGTTCTCGGAACGTCGTTCAAAGCCGAAGTGTTCGAGCAACATTTCGGCGACGGGTCGGCGTTGGGCATCGAACTCGAGTACGTGTTCGAGACCGAGCCCATGGGCACCGGCGGCGGAATCAGGAACGTGTTGCCGCGACTGCGGGCGGACAACGTCATGGTGTTCAACGGTGACGTGTTGGGTGGTACCGATCTGACGGCAGTGCTCGATACGCACCGCACGACCGACGCGGACGTGACGTTGCATCTCGTTCGGGTCGGCGATCCCCGCGCGTTCGGTTGTGTACCGACCGACGAGAACGGCCGAGTCACCGCGTTTCTGGAGAAGACCCAGGATCCGCCGACCGACCAGATCAACGCCGGTTGCTACGTGTTCAAGCGTGAGATCATCGAGTCCATCGCGGCCGACCGGCCGGTGTCGGTGGAGCGAGAGGTGTTCCCCGCCTTGCTCGCCGAGAACAAGAAGGTCTACGGGCACGTCGACAGTGCCTACTGGCGCGACATGGGTACGCCGGAGGATTTCGTCAAGGGATCGGCCGACCTCGTTCGCGGGATCGCGCCGTCGCCCGCACTGCACGGAGATCGCGGTGAGTCCCTGGTTCACCCCGGAGCGGGTGTCGCGCCGGGTGCACTTCTTATCGGTGGAACCGTCGTCGGGCGTGGTGCCGAGATCGGCGCAGGCGCTCGTCTCGACGGCGCGGTGGTGTTCGACGGTGCGATCGTCGAAGCGGGGGCCGTGGTCGAACGATCCATCCTGGGCTTCGGAGCCCGCATCGGACCGCGCGCACTCGTGCGTGACGCCGTCATCGGGGACGGTGCCGATATCGGAGCTCGGTGCGAGTTGCTGCGCGGCGCACGGGTATGGCCAGGAGTGAAGCTGCCCGACGGGGGAGTGCGCTTCTCCACCGACGTCTGATCGTCGTCCCGAGGGGCTGAGCGGGGCCGAGCCGGGCCGATCAGCGATGCGCGGCGAGCGCGACGAGATGGTCGATGGTCTCGCGCTCGGCCGAGTCGGGTAGTTCGTCCACCGGCCACCAGCGCAGGTCCGTCGATTCCTCGCTGCGCACGGCGCGTGCGCCGTCCGGGGCGCGCACCAGGAACCGCAGGTCCAGGTGCCGGGTCGGCTTACCCAGCGAGCACGTGATCGGGTGAGTGTGCGCCGAGAGCAACTCGGGATCGATCAACAGATCGGCAATTCCGGATTCTTCGGTCGCCTCGCGCAGCGCTGCGGCGACGACCGTCTCGTCCTCGGGTTCGCAGTGACCGCCCAGCTGAATCCACCGGCCCACCCTGGGATGCAGGGTCAACAGAACGTGTCGTCCCGACGCGTCGAGTACCAGCGACGACGCCGTGATGTGGCCGGCCTCGTTGGCGCGAAGACACGCGTCGGGATTGCTGTGCAGAAAGGCGATCACGGTATGCCGAAGGGATTCGTCCCTGGAGTCGGTCGGTGCCCACCGATCGAGTGTCTCGGCCGCGGACTGCCACAGTGAGGAAGCGGACATCGTCGGTCAGAGCTCCACCAGCGAAGACCCGGGCGCGGCCGGATCTCGTACCGTCAGCGGCTCGCTGGGGTGTCCGATTGCGATGGCCCCCAATGCTTTCCAGTCCGCACGCAAGCCGAGCTCGGCGCGGACGGTATCGGCGGCGAAGATCGTCGAACCGATCCAGCAGCTACCGAGATCGCGAACGGCCAGGGCGACGAGCAAACCCTGAACGGCGGCACCGACCGCCACGGTGAACATGGTGTCCTCCGCTGCGCGACGCCTCTCGTCGGGATAGGTGTGCGCCCCGTCCGGCACACAGAACGGAATCACGATTTCCGGCGCATCGAACAGAATGTCACCGCGGCTCAGCCTCGCGGCGATGCGGTCCTCGGTCAGCCCGTCTCCGGCCAGATCGGCTCGCCACTGCTCGCGCATGGTCTCGAGCAGTCGTCGACGCACCGCGGGCGTTCTGATCCAGACGAATCTGACGGGGTGGGTGTGATGCGGGG
>NZ_JABFAQ010000010.1:15328-43758 GCF_017168275.1 Rhodococcus sp. KRD175 | reverse complement strand
CTGCGGAGCTGGCGTGGCAGGACTGGCTCGGCACAGCGACGTTCGATCGCGGCATCGACGACCCTGCAGGGGAAGACTACTGGGGTCATCGGTGGACCAGGCGGTGTTGCCGGTGTCGGCGGTCACGATGCGCGCTGTGTCGCCGTCGACGGTGATCGCGTATCCACCGGATTCGGAGATCGCACCCGTCAGGTCGGTGCGGTGTCCGTCGGTTGCGGAGATGGCGGCCACGGCTGCGGGCTTTGCTGTCTGCGAGCAGTCGGCGTCGATCAGCAGTCCGGACCCGGTCAGGCAGCCTGCAGTGGAGACCGGACCCCATACGAGGTCGCCGGTGCGGGTATCGCGGGCGGTCATCGTGGCCGGTGCACCCGTACCGGGATCATCGATGTCTTCGGTGATCAACAGCTCACGGTTGTGTGTGCTGGTCACCGCGAACTCGTCGCGATCGGCGGGTACGTCCACGCCGAATCGTGGTGTGCCGGTGTCGTCGAGTACCTGCACCCGGTGCGAACCGGATGCGTCCGAGGAGTCGACGACCCCGACGAACCCGTCCTCGACGATGTGCGGCTGCGACAGGAACGGGATGGACCACAGGGCCGTGTCTCCGAAGCCCGGCGGCGGCGCGGCCGGCGACGACGGATGCGCCGCCGGATCGGTGCCTGCGGCGTCGGGAGCAGGTGAGGAACTGCACCCCGACGCCAGCGCGACGGCGCACAGTGCAACGGTCCCCATCATCGCCGCCGCTCTGCCGATACGGTGCGCGCCCATCTATGCGGTGGTGCTGTCTCCGCCGAGTGCCATGATCGCGCTCTGCAGCAGTGCAGTGGCCCGGTCGGCGACTTCGGCCAGGCCCGCTGCATCCGAGAGACCCACCATCACTTGGGGGTTCATCGCTTCGACGATCGTGCTGCTGCCATCGGCTCGCACCACCACGTTGCACGGCAGCAGCAACCCCACCTGCCGATCGGTGTCGATGGCAGCCTTCGCCAGCTGCGGATTGCATGCTCCGAGGATGACGTAGCGTTCGATGTCGGCGTCGATCTTGCTCTTCAAGGTCGACTGCATGTCGATCTCGGTGAGCACTCCGAATCCCTGTTCGGCGAGTGCCTCACGGGTTGCGTCCACGGTTTCCTCGAACGGCATGTCCACGCGGGTGCCGATGGCCAATGCGGTCATAGTTCCTTCGGTTCCTTTCGATCGGTTCGGGTGTCGGTCACCCGATGGTCGGTGCGCGGGTGAGTAGGCGCCCGCCCGGTCATGCTGCGCAGGACGCGGAGGTGCAGTCGCGTTTGCGCCATCGCACGATCACCGCTGCCGTCAGCATCGCCAGGGACACCCCGGCAAGGATGGGTTGTATCGGTGCCCACAACCCCAGTGCACCCGAGGTGCCGAGCGCAAGAAGTACCAGCTTGTTGCACACCGGACATCCGACGGCGAAGAAAGTCAGGACCACACCGAGAGCGGCGGGTGTGCCGGTCCGCTCGACCTGCGCGGGTTTGTCGATCCCGAACCACAGTGCGGTCAACAGGGCCGTGGCCAGCAGAACCGGAAGCTCCCACGCCCGCACCGGCACCTCACGGCCGAAGATCGGCGTGTCGATGATGTCGGTGGGAATGCCCACCACCAACACCGTGACCACACCGGCGACGGTGCCGCGTGCCGCCCGCATCCCCCAACCCCGGAAACGATCGGACTCGGCGATCACCCCGTCATCGGAACGGCCGGCAGCATCGACGTCGAGGCGGTCGGAGGTGGCGGGCTCTGTCATCGGCTGGGATCTCCTACGAGTTGTAGTTGTGTGAGTAGGGTGACACTGTGAGGCTATACCCAGATGGGTATCGCTGCCAGTGTCCGACTGCCGAAAGGTATTGCATGACTTCGACATCTCGCTCCACTCGCCGCCGTGACATCGTGCTCCTGGCCATCGCCGTGGTGGTGGCGGCCGTGCTCGTGGGAGCTCTCGTACTCGGAACGACCGGTGGCGACGAGCAGTCGGAGGCGGCGTCGCCGGCCGCCGGGTCGAGCAGCGTGAGCGGACCGCCGGTGATGGGACCGCTCGGCGATCTTGCGCACCGCGAGCCCGATGATCCGATGGCCCTCGGCGATGTCGACGCCCCGGTGGTGATGATCGCCTTCTCGGATTTCCGGTGCCCGTTCTGCGCCCAGTTCAGCCGGGAAACCGAGCCGCAACTTATCGATCGATATGTCGATACCGGCACCCTGCGCATCGAATGGCGAGATCTACCCATTTTCGGGCAACAATCGTTCGATGCTGCCCGGGCCGGACGCGCCGCCGCCGCCCAGGGCAAGTTCTGGGAGTTCACCCGCGCCGTCTACGCCGATGCTCCCGAAACCGGTCACGCGGACCTGACACTGGAGTCGCTGCAGAGCTACGCGCAACAGGCCGGGGTACCGGATATGGCTCGGTTCACCGCCGACGCCACCGGCACCGCATTCGACGCCGCGATCACCGCCGACTCCACCGAAGCACAGTCGCTGGGTATCCCGGCCACTCCGGCGTTCTCGGTCAACGGTGATCCGGTTCTGGGCGCGCAACCGTTCTCGGAATTCGTCGATCTGATCGACGCGGCAGCCGGCGCGTAGGGCGGCCCGCGATGTCGCAGATCGGACTTCTCGGAGCATTTCTCGGCGGGCTCCTGGCGTTGGTCAGTCCATGTTCGGCCTTGCTGCTGCCCTCCTTCTTCGCGTACGCCTTCGACGGGGCCGGCAAGCTCGCCGGCCGCACCGGGATCTTCTACCTCGGGCTCGCGGCGGTCTTGGTGCCCCTCGGTGCCGGAGTCGGGGCCATCGGCTCGGCGATCACCCGGTATCGCGAGGTCACCACCATGATCGGCGGTGTGGTCATCATCGCCCTCGGGGTGATGATCATCGTCGGTCGCGGCTTCGCGCTGGGGTCCGCGCAGAGAGCAGCCGCGCGCATCGACGTCTCCTCCACCGGATCGGTGTTCGCCCTCGGCGCGGTCTACGGGCTCGCAGGATTCTGCTCGGGACCCCTGCTCGGCGCGGTCCTGACCGTCGCCGTCGCCGGCGGTCAGGCCGCGTACGGCGGAGTTCTCATGGCGCTCTACGCAGCGGGGATGGTGATACCCCTGTTCGTCCTCGCGCTGGTCTGGGACCGGTTCTCGCTCGGATCACGAACGTGGCTGCGCGGCAAGGAAATCAGCATCGGACCGCTGAAAACGCATACGACGTCTCTGATATCGGGGGTGCTTTTCATCGGTATCGGAGTGCTGTTCCTGTTCACGGAGGGCACAGCGAACCTCGGCGGCGTCATGGGTGTCGACAGTCAGTACTCGCTCCAGGTCTGGATCAGCGACGTGGCCGACGCGGTACCGAACACCGCAGTGCTCCTGATCGCAGTGCTGGTGATCATCGCAGTGCTGACGGTGCGCATCGTCCGTGGTCGAGGCCGCGACACCGCAGCCGAGTCCTCCGAGCTCGGCGAACGCGAGAACCGAACGCCCTGAGACGGTGTGCCTACGGCACTGGAGCGGGCTGTGATGTCAGGTGTAGAGCTGTGACCACCCATCTCGCTGACGTCGAGCGAGATGGAGTACTGCGGCGGGAACCACTTCGACACCCATCAGCAGATCGTCGTCACCGAGCCCTCTGCCCTCCAGACTGTTGCGGCATGCTTTCACCGTGATGGAGGCAGAGTCGATCAACGCCCGCATCTCCAGGGAGATATCCGAACAGCGCAAGGCCGCATCGAGGCCCGGTCCGAAGCACACGACTTCGATCGTCACCGGCTCTGTCGCAGCATCGAGAAGGTTGTGGATCGCTCGCACCACGGCGGTGGGTGTGGTGTTCACCGCGAACACCACGCGCAGGGGAGTCGGATGATCGGTCACGTGAAGGTTCCGTTCTTCAGATCGCGGTGAGCTGCGGTGCCCCAGGGCTGTGCGTGGAGAAGGACATCGATGGCCCGACCCTCGCCGACAGGGCGGACCAGGTGTCCCAGTTCGCGGACCTGCAGTCCGCTCGCGGCGCGGGCGAGGTCGTCGATGGCGGGCAGGATCGACGGATCGGGTGGGCCCCCGACACCGTGAGTGAAGTTCTCGAGCGCATGGCCGAGATACAACAGCCGTCCGCTCGGTGCGAGCCAACTCGCTGCACCGGCAATGACGGCGACCAACTCGTCGACCGGTAGATGCAGGAAGCCGATGGCCACCAGATCCACCGGTTCGGATGGTTCCCAGGTCCGAGCGTCGGCGACGGTGTAGTCGATCGACCGATCCTCGCCGCCGCTGCGTGCCAATTCGATTGCCACAGAAGAAAAATCGACAGCGTGCACTGTCCAGCCCGCGTCGGCCAACCATCGAGCGTGGCGGCCGTCTCCACAGCCCAGGTCGATCGCCCGGCCCGGCATCAGCTCCGCGAACCGCGCAGACAGGGCAGCCGCCGGGGCCGAGCCCCACGGATGCTCGACGCTGCTGTAACGCGCATCCCACTCAGATGAATCCATCTACGCACATTCCTCCAAGACACGGACCGGGTAGTACTCGAATCCGCCAGAGTACCCCCAGGGGTACCTGAATGGTGCGCAATGTCGAAAACGTCGATCTGCACGCCATCGCTCGTAGCGTGTCGAGCCAAACCCGAACAACAGACGTCCCGACGCCGAGGAGGACCTCGAGGCGCGCACTATCACCGCCCTCGAAACCCGGCCACGCGCGGACCATCGGATTGCGCCGTTCTCCTCGACGTCGACGGGCCAGGCGCACGAGTTCCGCTGCAGTGCAGTCGATACCGGCGCTCGTCGCAGAGTACGACACCAGACGAAACGTTCACGCACCGTCGTTGTAACTGTCAATCCCGGTGACGTTGCCGTTCGCCGGTGTCTTGGTCGACATCGATCACCACGTCCGGTGAATCGGGGTGGTAGCGGACCATATTCGGCTCGGCAGCCTCGCGTCGAGAGCTATCACGGAACGACAGCCAGCAACCCGCGAACAGCAAAAGGGTGACGATACCCGCGACGAGGGACCAACCTTCGAAGCCGCCGGCGAGAGCGGTGAGGAAAACCCCAGCCGACGCTATCCCCGCCATCAGCAACAACCACGCCGCATAGTTTTCGGCCACCCGCGTCCAGACCTGCGCACGACCAGGGCGTCCGGTGTCACCGGACCTCTGCGGATTCATTCTCGTTTACCTCCTTCGGTCGAAGTCGACCTGGACGCCGACTGTCACTGAAAACTTGCTGTGGGTTCACCCAACTCCGCGACCAGCTATGTAGCGGCGACCGACAACCCGGTTCGTACGCGATGAGCTATTGCGCAGTATCCGGTTACCACGAAGACACATCCACATTGGTCGTCGGCTCGGTCAGCCACCAACCACAACGCCGCTGGATGCGGTGAAATAGACGAGCATCAGCGCCAACAGCAACCATCCTGCCCCTTGCCAGATCGGCCATACTCCACCTGCACGCCACACCCGAAAGGTCCGTCCGAAAGCGCCCAGCCCACCAACCAACAACACCGTCGGAGGGCCTACTGCCAGGACCAGCCGTTCCGGATCCCGGCAAACGCGGAATGCAGCGTCCTGACACTGCTCAGCCTGGCTACCTCCAGAAAGCAACGAGCCGACGGCAACGACAGCAGCAACGGCGATCACCACCGCGGTGTACAGACTCGCTCTACGGAACTCCCGAGGGTCGTGCCACCGTTTTTCGGTGTCAACACTCACAGCGGCTCCCTTCCTCCTGGCTCGACAACGGCCCACAGAAGTCATAGCCGTATCCGATACACCCAAACCTCGCGCAGCGCAGACGGAAAAGTCAGCAGAGACCACCACGGGTCGGCATGCCAGTAATCGATCCCCAGGCTGCCCGACAGGCCAGAACGGCAGCCGTAGACCGAGACATACTGCGTATCGCAAACAGCGCCGGCGAAGCAAAGATGGCGACGGCTCGGCGGACACACGTCAAGTGCACGAGACATGACGATGTTGGACGTGCAGACAGAAGAAAGTCCGCGCGCGAACATTTTCACCGTTTGTCGAATTCAGAAGTGGACTGCATTTCTGGGTCATCCAGATTCGAGTGTGCGGCTGTTGCGATGACGCGGGACAGCGAAGTTGAACCTGGTCAGCCTGCGGGATCGAACTGCGGCACGTCGAAAACCTGAAGAGAACTAGCTACATCAGTGGGAAGGTCAGCGGCGATCACTTCTAGCAACCGCTTAGTACGAAGCAGTTGGTTCACAGCCAGCTCGGCTAGACTCTGTGTATCGAAGTGCGCCACCAAGGTCGGACTGAGTTCTGCGGTTCTCGCCGCATCGATAATCTGCGGGTACCCGATTTTTCGCTCTAGAACGGCCCGACCGTCTTCTCGATGATGGTGCACGATTGTCACGCCAGCGGATTCGGCCCAGGCCTCGGCGAAAGTTGCGACTTGAGATGAAGCAGATACTGGGACAAGCGAACTCGCCTCTCGCAACATCTGTGCAACCAACCCGAAGTGTGTGAGGGTGAGATCGTCTTGCGTCAACCGGATGGAATCAGGGATCGGCTGGGAGTTCGACAATGTTTGCCAGAACAATTCGGGATAGGACGAGGCCACCGACAAGAGAGCCGCAACGTCGCACTTGTTCGGTGTCGGCGGCAACTCATGTTCGACGCCTGCAGCCGCCAGAACCTGTCGGCATGTGTCGAAGGACTGAGCGAGCAGGGCGCAGATCGAGACAAGCCATGGAAGTGCCTGCCTCTCGACTCGGCGGTTCTGCCACCGCGCTATAAGCAAATTCGAGAACACCAGGCCAGGACCGACAAGGAAGAGAGCAGCGCACACGCTGATCCAGAAACTTGCGCTGTTGGGCAGGGTCAGACCAGCGACCAGTGCGGCCAGGCTGAGAAGTATCCCGCCTACAGCAACCGTACGCGGAACCGCCTCTTGGCGCGGACCGTCCCACCAATCCTTCACACCCATCTACCGATTTTGTCATTGATTCACACCACTGATTCAAGAGGGCACGCCGAATCGTTTCAGTTTGCAGGACAACTGCATCTCGAGGCAGTCGGCCTGACCGGCTTGCTGCGGTTTGGGTGCGCGTTTGACCAGGATTGAAACGATCCGCCCTCTACAGCAACCTCACCCTGGCGCGGGAAGAACGAGACGCTCTCGCGGTCGCGAGAAGTGATTAGTGCAGTCCACTTCTGAAACAGTGCAGTCGTCTTCTGAAACTGACAAATGCTCTCGAAGTGCTGCGAGGTGAGGTGTCAGCGACGAAACAGAGAGCGGAAGAAGCTGCTGCGTGTTGCTGGATTTGGCGACTCGGTGGAGCAGGTGCACTGCTGCGATTGCGGAACGTTCGCCATGACGCTGTCGATATGGCGACCGCAACCGGCCCAGGTGGTCTTACCGCATGCCGGGCACGAGGTGGGGGAGCACACAGGTGGTCCTTTCGGTCGGTTCGGTACCCACTGTGGCATATACCAAGGGGGGTATGTAAGTACCCTAGGGGGTATCCGACCTGATCTGGAATCGAAGTCGATGAGAAGACGGGTGCAATAGGCACCACACGGCCTGTCGTGGTTATCTCATAGGTGTGTTCAGGCAGCGGAGTCGTCAAACGCTCAGCAGTGGTCGTCGAGGCGAGCCACCGAGAGCTGGCGTCTACGGCTCACGGTGCGTTTCCCCATGGCCAGCAGTACGTGTGGCGTGGGTCAGCAGTGAGTGCGGCGTATGACAGATGATGACGTGTGGTCCGGAAAGCACGCCCGAGCGCACGATGCCCCGGTCCGCTCACTCAATGCGTCGGTGTTGCGATGGAGGATCGACACTGCACGGTCCATTCCACTGTTCGATCCCGACGACGGCGGCGACGCGGCTCGCTGTCTGGTGCTGTTGGAGTCTCCGGGGCCGAAAACGATACGTCCGGGCGGGACCAACATGTGTTCGTTCGACAATCCAGATCGAACGAACCCCGTGCTGAAATCGGTGTTCGCCGACGCGGGTATCGACCGGGTGCAGTGCGTCAAGTGGAATATTGTGCCGTGGGCAGTGCTCGATGACGCCGGTCATCCGGTATCGCCGACGGCATCCGTTCTCGGTGAGGCGGGCCCATATGTCGGCGAGCTTATGGCCTTGCTGCCGAAACTGGAGGTGGTTTTCGTTCTTGGTGCGAAGGCTCTCGATGGCTACATGCGCGTCATCACTGCATCTGCTCCCACCCGCCTCCTCCCGGTGATAGCGGCACCGCACCCCTCGGCTCGCAACGCACACGCACCGGCGGCTGCTCGCCAGCGGTTGATCAACGCAGCACTGTCGGTCGCAACGCACCTGGAGAAGGCACCTGAACCCCGCACTGTGCTGAGGTAGGGCGGATCGTGCTGCTGCTGCCTCCGACCGGTCAGTCCTGGTGGGGCTGGCGTTCGCCGGTGTCGGTGTCGATGTCGATCACCTCGTCCGGGCTGTCGGGGTGGTACTGGATGATGTGTGGTTCGGCGGCACCCCGGCGTGCACCGTCTCGATATGAGAACCAACATCCCGCGAACAGCACCACTGTCACGATCGCTGCGACGACGGTCCAGCCCTCGAACCCGCCGGCGAGGGCCGTGAGAAAGGCCCCCGCAGCAGCTGTTCCCGCCATCAGCAACAGCCAGGTCAGATAATTTTCGGTGACTCGTGCCCAGACGCGTCCGCGGCTGCCCCGTCTCGGGGTATCGGAAGTCGGTGTGTCTGCATTCGGTGTGTTCATCGTGATCGTGAGTCCTTTCCGGGGTCAGTGGTCGATTGGATCAACGCTGTTCGTTCGGTATCAGCGTTCCGAGTGGGTACTACCCGGCGGTCGGTTCAGCTGGGTTGAAAAAGTTTTCCTTGCACGCTGCCGCGGAGAGTGTGGGCGGCGACTGTGCCCCAGGCTGCGAGCAAGGCCGCATACAGTCCGATTGCAAGGGCCTCGACCGCGGCCGACCCCAGAGCGCCGCCGAGGGCAGTGGCACCGGTGACGCAGGTGCCGATGGGGAAGGTGAACGACCACCAGGTCAGTGAGAATGTCAGTCCCTTCTGGGCGGCATGGATGGTGAGGGCGGTTGCGAGGGTGAACATCAAGACGCCGAAGCCGCCCATCGTCAGTCCGTACAGAATGCCGAACACGTGCAGGCCGGTTGCGACGGAGGCGGTCTCGCCGGTGAACACCAAGGGTGCATCGTTGCCGAGCAGGTTCGCGGCGGTGATCGATTGACCGATCATGCCGAGGGTGATCCACACCGTCGGTGCTGCCTGGACCGGCGGGATTCCGCCGTGGACGAGCCGTCCGTAGATGAGCGTCATGGTCAGCATTCCGATGATCAGTGACAGCCCGAACATCGCGTAGCAACCGGACAGCATGGCCAGGCGCCATTGCCCATCCGCGATATGAGGGAGCAGCAGCGCACCGGTGGAGGCGGACACCATCGGCGGTACGACGGGCATCAACCACGCCGGGAGTGCGACGGCGGTCTGGTGATCGTGGGCGGTGATCATCAGGTAGGGCACGAGAATGCTGGTGATCAGCCCGAGGGCTGTGCCAGCGGTCCACAGGACGGCAAAAATCACGGTTGCGGGCGCCGCTCCGATGACGTCTTTGCCCAGCAGCATCGTCCCGGCACCGACGGTCAGCAGCGCCATGGGGGGTGCGCCGTAGAACTGCACCATCACCGGATGCGCGGCGTGCTCACGCGCATACTGCCGGTGTCGGATCCAGTGCACTGCGAAGGCACCGGAGAGTGTGATCAAGGCGACCGACGCTGCGATCCACACGATCGTTGCGAACACGTGCAGTCCGGGGATGTGGGCGGGCAGGGTGGCGGCGGCGTTGGCGACGATACCGGTGCCCATGACCGAGGCGAACCAGTTGGGGGTGATGTGTTCGAAGATCTGGCTCGGGTGGTCGAGGTCGGAGAGCACCGGCCACTTGCGCGGCCGCTCGGTATCGTCGCCGCGCCGAGACGTGATGGAGGAGCGGTGCAGAGCTGTCGTGGTCATGACTTCCAGCGTCCTCGCACACAGTCGTCACCGGTAGACACCGATTACCTGGCCGGTCCCAACCTCAGGTTATGACTGCGGGGATTTGAGGGCGACGACGAGCAGGTCGCTCGACGGTCCTCGCAGTTCACGGCCCGCGGGCCACACGGCACGCAGGAACCGGCGCAGGTCGAGCCCCTCTGTGTGAACGCGGGCCAGCGTTCCGGCGGCGATCTCGGCGGATACCGCGAGGGAGCTGAGTACGGCCGGTGCGAGGCCGCCGATGACGGCAGCTTTGATGGCAGTGGTGGAGGACACCTCGAGCAGTGGCGCGGCGAGTGGGCCCGCAGTCCGGAGCGCACGTTCGAGCGCGAGACGTGTGCCGGACCCGGGTTCGCGGGTGACCAGCGGTGTCGCGGCCAGTTCGCTCGCCGTGATCGTTCGTCGAGCCCATTGATGATCGGGGGCGACGACGACGACGAGTTCGTCGCGGGCAACGTCCTTCGAGTGGAGTCCGCTGGGCAGATCGGGGCTTTCGACGAATCCGATGTCGGCGCGGCCGTCGAGCACCGATGCGGCTACGTCGACAGAGTTTCCGGAGGTGAGAGTCGGTGTGATGGAAGTGTCGTGGGAGCGCAGTGTGATGAGCCATCGCGGTATGAGGTATTCGGCGATGGTGAGGCTTGCGGCGATACGAATGTGGCTGTGGCGGTCGGTGCGCAGCATTGCGATGCTCGTGGCGAGCTCGGCGGCTTCGGCGATGACGCGCTCGGCCCAGCCGGCGACCAGTTCGCCGGTTGCGGTGAGGGTGGCACCTCGCTGCCCGCGATGCAGGAGTGCTACCCCGATGCGGCTTTCGAGTGCTTTCAGGCGTGCGCTCGCCGCTGGCTGCGACATGTCATGCGCCTCCCCTGCGCGTCCGATGCTTCCCAGCTCGGCGACGGACAGCAATAATTCGTAGCTGATCAGGTCGGTCACATGGGTCGGCAGGGGCACGGTGCCAGCGTAGAGACTGCAGTCGTAGCGGGCGCGGAGCCCACAGGCGCGTTTGCCGGAAAAGTCCCCATTCGATGCTCAATGCTCGCGGGAAGTGGAACGGGGTCGCGGCACTGGATCCCGTGGTTCGTTCACCCTCACTGACGCCACCTGCTTTTATCCAGTTCTCGTCACCCAGGATTGCCTTGGTTCGTGCGAGTTGTTTCGAACTTCACCGGTGCTCTCGCAGCGTGAGCTGGGACAAGGCAGGGGATGAGTCGGACGTAGGCGACCATTCCGATCAGCTCCACCAGTGTCTGCGTCACCACGACCACGGCAGCAAGAGACAGTGCTGGTGGCAGCGCGAGCGCCAGCGGCAGAACGACCAACGAATTTCGGGTGGCACCGGAGAAGATCAAGGCCCGAGCGTCCGGGACGTCCAGGCGGGTCACTCTGGCCGTCGCCCATCCGACAACCGCCATGATGACCAGGAACGCGACGAAGATCGGCACCGCGGCAAACAGCTGGGAGCCTTCGGAGCGGACTGCGTCGATCTGCGACGCCACGACGACGGCAAGAGTGGCCATCATGACCGGCACCATCGCCGCGGCCATCACATCCATGATCTGGGTGCCGATACGCCGACGACGCGCAAGTGCTTGCGTCAGGGCCGCCAACACCAGAGGAACAACGATCAACAGCACGAACGCTTCGACGAACGGTGCAATGTCGATGATCTCCACCAGCTCGGACCCGACGAACAACCACAGGTAGAGCGGCAGGAACGCGATCTGCAACAACATCAACAGCGGCGCGCTCGCGAGGAGCCGTTCCGACGCTGCACCGGCCAACCCACTGAAGACGATGACGTAGTCGATGCAGGGAGCCAACAACACCAACAGCACACCGACGAGTACCGCCTGATCAGCAGCAACGAACCGGGTCAGAGCGAATACGACGATTGGAACGAGCACGAAATTCAGTACTACGACGCTGAGCAAGAATGTGCCGTCGCGCAGCGATGCGCCGATGGCGGAGAACGGAACCGCGAGGAACGTAGCGTAGAGCAACACGATCAGTACCGGATTGATAGCAATCTCGAACGCATGCGCCGACGACGGCGCACCCAAACCGACACCGCCACCGATGAGCAGGGCCAGCAGGTAGAGCGGGATCTGGAACTTCTCCAGCCACGCCACCACCGAGGTGGTGCTCGATATGTTCATGCGGTGCCCACCGCGGTGTTCGCTGAGATCAGCCAGGTGCAGTCCGGATTGCATGGCGTCGGCGCGTCGGGTGTGTCCCCGAGCCGGGCCAGCGCGTCGGTCAAACTCTCACGCAGAGCGGTCAATTGAGCGATCGATTCGTTGGCGTGCGCGATGTGGGACTCGATGGCGGGGCCGAGTTCGGCTTTGACTGCTGCGCAGGAGTCTTTCTCCCAGACACGAAGGAGAAGTTTGATCTCCGGCAGCGACAGGTTCAGGCTCTTGGCGGCGGTGATGAACGCCAAGCGTTGCCGAGCGCGGTCGTCGTAAACGCGGTAACCGTTCGCCGAACGGTCCGCCGGGAGCAGGCCCTCGCTTTCGTAGAACCGTAGCGTGGTCGCCGGGACGCCGGTCGCCGATGACAGCTGTGAAATGCGCAGAGCGGACATGCGCACGAGGATAAACCTTCGAGTCGGGTGGAAGGTCAAATCCTTGACCTTCCACGCAGGTGCTGGGGCTAACGTCGGGCCATGTTCCCAGCGAGACCGCGCCCGGACGTCCGGGCGCTCATCCGTCTAGACCTGACGCCTCTCAGCGAGATGAAGGCCCCGTCGGCGTGCACGCTCTCAACGGCTGACCAACCTGAGGGTATCGAGTTGTGGGCAACGATCCTCACCTGCGCTACCAGCCGCGGACGGTCGACGGCGGACTTGTATTCACCTTCCCGTCACGTAGTGCTCGGAGTCGGAGTGGGTCCGCGATCAGTCGGGTGAGGCTGCCTGAGGGGTCGGTCCGAGCCGGACATTGACCCAGTGTCGGACCGGAGGGATCGACCACATGGTCCACAGTGCGAGGAGCGCAGTGCTGGCGGCAAGAATGCTCGCGGCGACGTCGAGCGGGAAATGTACGCCGAGGTACAGCCGGGAGGCAGCGACGGCGAGCGCGAACAGCACTGATGTCGTGCGGGCCAACCGCCGGACAATTACGTGCGCCCGAGCGGTGAGCAGGACCACAAGCCCGATCATGGCCGCAGCCACCGCTGTATGTCCAGACGGGAACGACCACACGGTGTCGGGAGGAATCAGCCAGAACCGTTGCGGGGGACGGGGTTCGCGGATGCTGTATTTCGCGATTGTCGACACGACGAGGGTAGATGCCATCACTGCCAGGGCCCATGCCGCGTCGACCCGTCGGCCTCTCCACGTGAGCCATGCGGCGATACCGATCGCCACCACGATTCCGACGACCGGTTGTGCGCAGTCCGTGACAAATTCGGCGAGGGCAGTGGCCCAGCCGGCGCGATGAAGGGCGATACGGTCGTGGAACCGCAGACCCGCCTCTGTCACAGCAGTGGTGGAGGCGAGAGTGCCGGCGGCGAGCAGTGCGGCAAATGCGAGCAGAGCGGCGGCAAACGGCCGAATCCACGGACGAGCAGGAAACATAGGTGACTTTCCTTGGTTGGGTTGCGTGGGATGGACGGTGGGGTGCCAGGTGCGGCGACGACCGGTGGCGAGTAGGGCGGCCACTGCGATGACCTGGATTGCGGGAACGACGGTGAGCGACGCGGGAATCGAATGTCGTAGAGCAGATCGGTTTTCGGCTGGGGAACGGATGGCTTTGCCGCTCCGTTCGTCGATCACGAGAACGCAGACGCGCCAGTGCGCCGGCGATCCAGAGGAAGTGCACGGCGATGACGGGGTGGGCGTAACCGGAAACGTCGACGCCCAGAAGCGGCGGCTTGGTGTATGCCACCGGGCCGGAGACCGAGCGCACCATCAGCGCTGCGACCTCGTCGGATGCGGTGACCACACCCCGACGACGAAGGCGGTAGCCCCCCGCGAGGCGAGGGGGCCGGTGATCGAGCGGGCACCTTCGTAGACGAAGTCCGCGAGCATGCTGACCGTCCCGAACGCGACAACGAACCGACACGCCCCCCATCGATGGTCGTGGCGGTTCGGTGGATTTCTTTCTGGAAGCGCGCGGCGGGAACCCGGTGCGGCGGATGGGTCACCGGCGTGTTTGGGCTGCGTCACTATGCTGCCTATCGGTAGCGGGGACGAGGAGGACCGGGCGGTGGGCGTGGCGGGCGAGTGTCGCGGACACCGATTCGCCGACGGCCCTCTCCACCAGTGACATCATCCCGCCGCGGGTGGTACCGATGATGATCATCAGGGCGTCGTTGGCGTCGGCGATCGTGGTCAACAGTCGAGCCGGGTTGCCCCGCCTCGAGTAGAACGCCCAGTTCCCGGGGATGGCGGCCAGCATCGCGCATGCCTCGCGGCGCTCTTGTTCGACAGCGTCGGCGATGCGTTGTTCCCAGTCGTCGCTGTCCGGGTCGATCGGCAGGTCATCGGTGTCGACGATGTGCGCTACATGCAGGAACGCGTTCAGTCGACCGGCAAGGTCCATCGCGTAGGTCAAGGCAGCGTGGCTTGCTGGGTGCCGGTCGAACCCCACGACCAGGTGGCACACCGGTTCTACCGAGGCGGCGGGGCCGTCCACCTGTAGCGGAGCGCGCCAGTCCCCTAGGTCGTCGCAGGAGGCGTGGCTGGGATCGTCCTCGGTCATTGTTTTCTCCTCATATTGTTTTCTCCTCATACGGAAGCCAGGACGAGACCGGCACCGCCGGCGACGACAGTCACCAGCAGGGTGCCGACCGCGTTCAACACGCCAGCGATGTACTTCTGACGTTGGATCAGCCGCACCGTCTCGAAACTGGCGGTGCTGAAGGTGGTGTACCCGCCGCAGAAACCGATGCCCACGATCAGCTGAAGTTCCTGGGGTAGTCCGTGGAAAAGGATCAGTCCGGTGACGAATCCGAGGAGCAGTGATCCGGTCACGTTGATGATCGCTGTCGCCCAGGGAAAATCCGACGCCCGGCGGTGCCTGATGGCCCCGTCGAGCACAAAACGGACGATCGCCCCTGCACTGCCCGCGCAGGCGATCCAGAGTGTCGTCATTGTGTTGCCTCCGCGGGCCGTGTCCGCAGTCGCGCGGCGATCGCGATTCCGGCGGTGGTGGCGACCAGACCCACCAGTACGGTGCCGGCCGCGTAGCTGCCGGCGGCCCACCACTGATGGCTGCGCAGAAACAGATCGGTATCGACGGCCAGTGTGCTGTAGGTAGTGAACGAACCGAGCATCCCGGTGCCCACCAACAGCCGGACCCGCTGCCGCCACCCTGTGTCCGGGCCCAGGCGAGCCAATCCCTCCAGCAGCATTCCGAGCAGGAACGCCCCGACGATGTTGATAGCGAAGGTCGTCACCGGCCAGCCACTCGCGGCAGAGGAACACCACAGTCCGAGTTGGTATCGGAGCGGGGCCCCGACCAATCCACCGACACCGACGGCGGCGATCGCGGACGCTCGCGCATGCAGCGGGCTTGGGGGCGCACTGTCGGGATCGACCGGTAGGGTCGGATTCGGGTCGTGATGGCCGTTCATGGACAGACTCCTTCCACTCAGGGAAAGGAGCCATCAGCCCCAGGGTTGGGGCGGTTCAGACAACCCCCTACGGGGCGGTCTCGGCGGAGATCCATCGCCGGACACCACTATAGCCTGACCAGGGATCGACCCAAGCAGATCCGATGTACGTTCGAGATTCTCGGTCAGCAGGCCGAGGTGTCTATGTGCCAGCGCTGCAGCTCAACAACCGAACCCGGTTGTTGAGCTCGACTAACGGCCACGACGGCACCGGCCACGACGGCACCGGCCGTGCAACGGGTCGGATTGGACACCTGTGTTCGCGTATCAAGCCCGGTATTCCCGATCCGCCGACCACCGCGATCTTCTCAACACGGGTACGTGGCACACGGCGTCACCAAGACGCTGAACATTTCGCCGAACACAGCATTGTCGTCGAACTCAGAGCGGGCACCAGGCTCGGAACCGAGGTTCATTGCCACGCCGCATCGACACGCAGTCGACTAGACCACACTCGAACATGAACTGCGCCACCCAATTTAACCCCACTGCAGTAGGTCGAGAGTGAATCGGGATACTTCGAATCGAACGCATAGAACGTCTGGCGCACAAGCGCACTCAACATACCGGTGACGAGCTACGTCAAAGTCAAAGACTCCAAGGGAACACACACGACGTGTCGAGGGCAATCATGTTCACTGGTAGATCGAGGACTTTTCGATCACAGAAGCTGTTCTATATGGTGGTTGTACGCGTAGCTCGGCGGGATGAATGCTACTGACCGGCGCTCCCGTGTGGTGGGTAAGTGCAGTCGTCTTCTGAACTAGTGCAGTCGTCTTCTGAAACTGACAATTCGGTCGACGCTGTCAGTTTCAGAAGTGGCCGTCATGACTTCCCTGGGGAATTACCTCCGATTGCAGTCGCCTTCTGACATTTTGAATGCAGAAGTGAACTTCACAATCGATCACCGGAATTGAATTTTCAGAGACTGCGATAGAAGCACACAAGTTCAACTTCGTTCAGGGGGTGTCTGGACCGCGCCGACCGAGTGCTGGGAGTGGGCACGGTTGCGGTTCGCGACGTCAAGCGCGGGCTGGTGGCTCGATTCTCGGCCCAGGTAGCGGGCACCTCCGTGGTCGACTCAGGTGCCTATTCGGTTGATGCCGTCGTCCTGTTCGAGCATGATTTTGCCACCCAAGAAAACCGCTCCCGCAGCAATTGCACCACCCCCGAAGACCGCGACCTTTCCGAGGACGGTGTTGAGGAACTCCTTGTTCTCACTGTCCTTCTGGGATACTTGCTTCCCGTTTTCTTGGATCAGTTCGATGATGAACTTCATTGGTCCCAGGTGAGGTCATCCTTGTCGAGCTCACCCTTGAGGATCTCGCGGATATCTTCAAAAGCCTTGTATGCCTGTTTCTGGCTCTTATCATTCGACTTGAGCGTGGACTTGTGAGCCTCTTCTATCTCTTTCACCGTGTCCAGGGCGAATTCCTTGAAAGCTGGGAACTGTTCGATGATCTTGAGGGCCACCTCGGTGTCCATGTCGGGCATGAAAGCGGCAAACCGCAGCATCTTGTCCTTGGAGAGGTTTCTTCAGGATTCGATGTCGAGTTTGCTTCATGACTTCGACTTCGCTGAGTCCCATGCCTTGCCCTATCTGTCGTACTGTCCGGTATCTCCTCAGAGCCTAGCGAGCTGCGCCGACAGCTAGTCGTACACAGACGAGTTCACCGAGCGACCACCGGGCAGTCTTCGCCTGAGTCGCTTTCTGCGGGTTTGGGTGTGCGTTTTGACCATCGTCATACCGGACGAGTGCGGACGGGCTACTGAGAGTGATTGACCATGACGTTCTCTCAGCCGAACCGTCCGCTGGAAGTGTCCACTTGATTGGTCCAGCTTCCCGTAGTCTCTACTGGACAGATCGAGTCCAGCAGGCCGGAGGGGCATGAAAATCGGGTACGCGCGTTGCAGCACCGCTAGACAGGACACCTCCGTCCAAATTGGACTGCTCGCCAAGATCGGTGTCGAACGCGACCGGGTCTATATCGACCACGCTGTCAGCGGCCGTCAAGCAAAACGCCCCGGACTCGAAAACGCCATCAACGCCAGCCGCGAAGGCGACGAATTCTGCGTCACCAAACTCGACAGACTCTCCCGATCGGCCGGAGACCTCCACGAAACCGTGAACCGCCTCGCCGCCAGGGGAGTGGCACTGTTGATCGACGGCAAGGTCTACGACCCAGCCGATCCCATGGGCAAAATGTTCATCGGGATGCTGGGCCTCATGGCGGAATTCGAGTCCGACCTGATCCGAGCCCGCACCCGCGACGCGATCGCGGCCGCAGCAGCGGCTGGCAAGATGAAAGGCCGGCCGCACACCCTGACCCCTGAAGAGCGGGCATACCTACTCCAGGTATACGAAACACGGCAGTTCAAGATCGAAACACTCTGCAAGAACACCGGATTGAAACGATCCGCCCTCTACAGCAACCTCACCCTCGCGCGGGAAGAGCGAGACGCTCTAGCGGTCGCGAGAGGTGATTAGCGCAGTCCACTTTCTGAAACAGTGCAGTCGCCGTCAACCTCATCGAAACCAAAGGCGCATCACTCCGCAGCATCACCGAAGGAATCGACACCTCCACAATTGGAGGACGTATGACGTACAACATCTTTGGTTCCCACTCGCCGAATTCGAACGAGACCTCGTCAAAGAACGCACCATGGCAGGCCTCGCCGCCGCATGCTCGCCGACGGAATGCCGGAGACGGAATTCGCCTCCGTCCTCGGAATCGGCCGCGCCACGCTCTATCGTCACCTCACTTCCACAGCCTCTCGTCAGGAACAAGGATGAGTCGAGTCTCCGACCGGCTTCGTGACGAGTAGGGCTGGCCAGGTGGCTGGCGCGTCCAGGCCCCGTCGCCGTGCCGATCGACAGGCGAGGCCACATGCCGATACCAGTGGATTCGATGTCCCCGGCGGGGGGTTGAATGGGTCATCGATGCCCACCGCGCCGGGCAGCCGCCGCTACACGACCCCCGACGTCACAGCGTTTTACTAAGGGGTTGTCCCGCCGGCGGGACCTCGCTTCTTGATCGAGCGCATGCGATCGACTGTTTCGATGTCCGCGTTGATGGTTCGGCGAAGTTTTCTCAGCGTCAGTGCCGACAGCGGCAGGCTTGCTGCGAGTGCGATGAGAAGAACCAACACGAAGGAAATGTCGAGACTGGTCAGCGCGTCGACGGCCAAAAGCACTCCTGCGGCGACGCACACGAGGAGCAGGCGCACGACATTGTAAGCCAGCACATGTAGGGCAAGCCGTCCTCGAGCAGTTGAGGGTGTGCGGATCAGTGGCATCTGCTGTCCTGTCGTGCGTCGTGGCTCATCGTGCTTTCCATTCAGGCCGCTAAGAGTGTCTGGCGTCATCGTCCGGTGCGGGACCGGGTTTCGGTGCCGATCTGTTTGAGGAAGTCGTTGTAAGCGTTCAGTTCGCTGTATCCGTCCTCTTCGGCTTGGCGATCCGCGACGGCCGATTCCTCTTTTTCGTCCCGGTTCCATTGAATGCAGAAGATGAGCACGACCAGTAGGGCGACCGGTTCGCCGTAGGACCACGCCAACGCTCCGGCGAGCTTTTGATCGGATACCGGATCGATGCCCCATTCCGGGGGTGGGAAGGCGAAGGTCGCCAGCATGGGGGTGCTCGACATCATCAAGATGACACCGAAGAACACGTGCAGCGGCATCTCGACGAACAGGTCGAACAACCGGCCCAGATTGCTCTGCCGAACGGGGAGGGGGCCGACGGCGAGCACAGGGATGATGAACAGCAGCCCGCTGGCGAAGAAGAAGATCTCCATCGATACGTGCCCGATGACTGTGATGGCGAGAACATCGAAGATCGACGACAGATACAGCCCGTAATAGCTGAAAAGGAACAACGGGATCGTCAGCCCGGGATGGAGAGCGATGCGTCCGGCGCGGCTACGCAACCCCGTCAGCGCCGCGATCAGTACCCACCTACCGGCTCCGTGATGCGCGGTGGCTCGCAGGAGAAGTCGTCCGGGCGAACCCACCACCAACAACGGTGGGATGGTCATCGACAACGTCAGATGCTGGAACATGAAGACGCTGAACAGGCTGTAGCCGTAGCGTTCGATCTGCAGTCCGGTCACCAGGACCAGCGCCGCGCAACCGAGCAGAAAACTCGCACTCCGCCACCGCGACCATGCGATACCTCGACCGCGGACCCGGTAGAGCCCCCAGCAGTACAGCCCGGCCATGACGACACCGGCGATCGGCAGGATCGGTAGGGGAGGAAGATCCCAGCTCAACAACGCTGCCAGCGTCGGCGGCCCTTCCGGGGGAGCAACGGCAGCGATGATCATCGGCACCCTGTCATTGCTTGTTCTTGCCTCGGATCACCAGGGTCAGGGCGATGGCACCGAGACCGAGCACAGCCAGGCCCACGATCGAGAGCAGCATCATGGTGTTCTGTTTCGGTGGCCGGTCTTCGCTGGCGGACGGATTGTTGGGATCGTAGGGCTGCGTTGCCGTGGTAGCAGGAGTCGGCGAGGTCGAGGTCGCACCGCTCTGCGATTGCTGTGCAGCGGCGTCCTGAGGGGTGGCGGTCGCCGCAACGTCGACGGAGAAACCGTACGACCCGGTGATCGGGTGCCCGTCCGCGGAGGTGACACGGTAGCCGACGGTGTACTCCCCGTTGGGGAGTCCGTCCTGGAGCAGGACCGATACGTCGGGGCCCTCGACCGTGGCCGTTCCTTGTGCCCACTGAATGTCGCCAGGACCCACGACGCTGATGGTCGCGAACGATTCGTTGATGTCCTGGTTGAACACCAGACCGACACCGATCGGCGCGAACTCCAGGGTGGCATCGGCGGGCGGGTCGGAGCTGACCAGCTCACTGTGCGCCGACGCCGGTGCTGCAGCGAACAATGCTGTCCCGCAGATCATCACAGCGATCAGCATCAGACGTTTCACGTGGGGTACTCCTCTGTATCGAGCCCGACCCAACAACTACGGGACATAGTAGTAGGGAGGGCGGTTTAGCGGTGGGTCACTTCTGCGGCGATAGTTATTTCACCGGGTCCGGCGGATCGGATCGTTCACGGCCGGCGATGGCTTCGGTGATCACTTCCGAGGGCGCGATCGAATCCGAGTGCGGGCCACCGACGTGCTGCTCGGCGCGGATGCGTTCGACCATGTGCGGATAGTGAAGCTCGAATGCCGGCCGCTCGGAGCGGATTCGGGGCATCTCGGTGAAGTTGTGCCGCGGTGGTGGGCAACTGGTCGCCCACTCGAGGGAGTTACCGAACCCCCAGGGGTCGTCGACGGTGACCACTTCGCCGTAGCGGTAGCTCTTGAAGACGTTCCAGATGAACGGCAGCGTCGAGGCTCCGAGAACGAACGATCCCACGGTCGAGACCTGGTTGAGGGTGGTGAACCCGTCGGACGGGAGATAGTCGGCGTAGCGGCGCGGCATTCCTTGCGCTCCGAGCCAGTGCTGAACGAGGAAGGTGGCGTGGAATCCGAGGAACGTCATCCAGAAGTGCCACTTGCCCAGTCGTTCGTCGAGCATGCGGCCGGTCATCTTCGGGAACCAGAAGTAGATGCCCGCATAGGTCGCGAACACGACCGTTCCGAACACGACGTAGTGGAAGTGCGCGACGACGAAATAGGTGTCGGTGACGTTGAAGTCGATGGGCGGGCTCGCCAGGAGCACTCCGGACAGCCCGCCGAAGACGAACGTGACGAGGAATCCGATGGAGAAGAGCATGGGGGACTCGAGGGTGACCTGGCCGCGCCACATGGTGCCGATCCAGTTGAAGATCTTCACTCCGGTCGGCACGGCGATGAGGAAGGTCATGAACGAGAAGAACGGCAGCAGCACGGCGCCGGTGGCATACATGTGGTGCGCCCACACCGCGATGGACAGAGCTGCGATGCCGACGGTGGCGTAGATCAGACCCTTGTACCCGAAGATGGGTTTGCGGGAGAAGACCGGGAAGATCTCCGAGACGATTCCGAAGAACGGTAGCGCGATGATGTAGACCTCGGGGTGACCGAAGAACCAGAACAGGTGCTGCCAGAGCAACGCCCCGCCGTTGGCGGGATCGAAGATGTGGGTGCCGAGTTTACGGTCGGCGAGCAGGCCCATCAGCGCCGCGGTCAGCAGTGGGAACGCCAGCAGGATCAGGATCGAGGTCACCAGGATGTTCCAGGTGAAGATCGGCATGCGGAACATCGTCATTCCCGGTGCGCGCAGGCACACCACGGTGGTGACCATGTTGACCCCGCCCAGGATGGTGCCCAGGCCTGCGATGAGCAGGCCCACGATCCACAGGTCGGATCCGATACCGGGGGAGTAGACGGCGCTGCTCAACGGGGTGTACGCGGTCCAGCCGAAGTCGGCGGCACCGCCGGGGCTGATGAACCCGGCGGTGGTGACCAGTGCGCCGAACAGGTAAAGCCAGTAGGAGAAGGCATTGAGCCTGGGGAAGGCGACATCGGGTGCGCCGATCTGCAGCGGCAGGATGTAGTTGCCGAAGCCGAAGACGATCGGGGTGGCGTAGAGCAGCAGCATGATCGTGCCGTGCATGGTGAAGAGCTGGTTGTACTGCTCGTTGGAGAGGAACTGCATTCCCGGGACGGCGAGTTCGGAGCGCATGATCAAGGCCATGAGGCCGCCGACGAGGAAGAATCCGAACGAGGTCACCAGGTACATCAGTCCGATGACCTTCGGATCGGTGGTGGTGACCATCGTGTGCAGGAACGACCCCTTGCGTGCCCCGCGGGGTGGATAGGGGCGAACCACCGGCGCAGCCGGAGGAGATGTCAGCGCCGTCATGGAACCACCTTCGAATCGCACGCGAATTACAGGACGCGTCCGACAGCCTAGCTCAAATACTATGTTGCATAGTATTTGGGTGGGTCAGGTCAGGACGGCCGCACATGCCGCGGCGGAGATCGCACTGAGGGTGAGGATTGCCATGGCGGCCGGCACCACGAGCGGCAGTACGGCGGCGGCAGCGTATGCGCCGGGCACTGTCCGGGTCGGCATCTGCGTGCTCGTATCGAGGTGATGGAGTCGTTCGGTGGTCGATTCGCCGATCAGGCCCAGTGCCCACAGTGGACGTGCAGAATGCGCCTGCGAGACCGTCGACAGTGCCGAACGTACAGCGTCGGCGCTGGTGACCGCGGCCGCGGACCGGTCCGCGGCGACCTCGACCAGAACCCGTACCGCTGCAGGTGCTGCGGCGAACAGGGGAACGCGAGGGAACGCCGCGGCCAGGATCTCGCAGATGTTGACGATGCGGTGGTGGCGCCCGCGCAGGTGGGCGCGTTCGTGTGCGATCACAGCTCGCTGTTGATCGGGATCGAGATGGGCGAGCAGGCCTTCGGTGGCCACGACGTAGCCGGGGCGACCGTCGATGCTGTAGGCCAGCGGGAGCGGGTGGTCGAGCCACATGATCGGTTCGGGTCCGGGGTCCGTACGCGCGACGACGGCGATGACATCGCGGTGATAGTCGCGGACTTTGGACCGGGCTCGAAGCTGACGGCGAGTCGAGCGCAGGACGCGCGCCGACGCCGACGCCGCGAGGACGACCGATGCTCCGGCGACCGCTTCGCCGATCCACGGCTGGGCCGCGTGTTGCAGTGAGCCCAGACAGCGGACGGCGAGTTCGACCATGCCCTCGGCGGGCGCATGGCCGGGCCAGAGCAACACGGTCACCGCGGATCCCACGAGAAACAGCACCCCGGCGATGCTGCCGATCCATGCGGTCAAGGCGAGAGTGGGGTTCACGGTGCGGGTGAGAGAGGTCAGCGGCCGCGGCAGGGCGACGGCCGCGATGATCGCCGCGAGGAGCAACACCAGCGCGACGATCACCGGTTCACGTCCGGCAGGTTCCCCCGCAGAGCGTCGAGCTCGTCGTCGGTGACGGTTTTCGCGAAATGCATCAGGACGGCGGCCGAGTCGGTACTGGTGTCGAGGATTTCGCGCAGCGCTTGCGAGGTGGCCTCCGCGCGCGACTGCACCGGGGAGTACAGGTACGCGCGTGACTGCTTGGTCCGCTCGACCCACCCCTTCTCGTGGAGATGGGTCACGACGGTCAGGATCGTGGTGTAGGCGGGGTTTCTGTCGGCCATGAGTTCACGCAGGTCGTGGACCGACTGCGGTCGATCGCATTCCCAGAGCACGTTCATCACCTCCGCTTCGAGATCACCGAGCCTTTTCATCGCCAGTTCTTCTTTCCTCGTCGTGTCAGGTGATATCGACTCCGCGTGCCGACAGCCACGCCGTCGGGTCGGACTTGGCACCGTCGGGTTGCCACACTTCGTAATGCAGGTGGGGTCCGGTGGATTGGCCTCGGTTGCCTACCGTAGCAATGAGCTCGCCGGCTTTCACACGTTGACCGGCGGTGACGAGCGCCTGGTCTATGTGGCCGTACACCCCGATCGTGCCGTCGTCCTGACGAATACGCACCCACAGGCCGAACCCTTGCGCCGGCCCTGCTTCGATGACCTCGCCGTCGGTCACCGATACGATCGGCGTCCCGATCGTATTGGCGATGTCGAGTCCGTAATGCGTTGTCCCCCAACGTGGCCCAGAACTGGAGGTCAATGTTCCCGACACCGGCACCACCGAGAGCGGGCGGCGCGCCTCGGCATCGCGTGCTGCGCGCTCCGCCGCCCGAACTCCCCCCTCGGCAAGTTGCTCGGTCATGCGCTGCGCGAGTCGGCCGACATCGAGATCGGGCAACTGCAACACCTGCGGGGGTGAGACAACGACCGGGCTCGGCGGCAGGACGCCGGCGGGAGGGCTATCGATACTCGCGGCGCTGAGCGCCACACTGTCCTGCGACCCGGCGTTCGGCGACGTCGCTGCCGCGGAAAGGAAGGCACCGACCGCGACCGACGCAGCGATGGCGCGGCCACCCGGCTTCGGCACCCGGCGGCGATGAAGTCCGCGGCGAGCACTTCGCGACACGGGCTGGACATCGGCGCGGCCCCCGTCGTCGTGTGTCGTCTCGTCCGGACCGGCCACGTGCGCCGCCCACATCGACTCGGTAGCGCCCGCGGCCGCGGTGTCCCAGGCGTCGCTGACCGCGTGAGCGGGTCCATCCGGTGCGGGCGTCTGCGCCGAGGGCGTGTGCTCGTCCTCCGACAGAGTGCCGGAGTACCCGGCATCGGCGGGCGACTCGGTCACGAAACGTGAGGGTGCGAACTCGGCCCGTCGATGACGGGGGCGATCGGTGAGCGCCGTCGGCCTGTGGCCGACGGGCGTCGAGATCACGCCGCCGCGCGTCGGCGCTGCGCAGTCGTCGTCGATCGGATCGGGTGTGCGGTGTCGGGCCAAGATCACAATCCTTGGTGGCTACGAGGCCGAGGCCTCGCTCGAGATAACGAAATGGTGACGGTCAGGCCACAGGTTACTACTATCGAGCATAGTTTTTCCATCCCACTCGACCCTGATTCGCTCATACCGCTGGTCATGGTCCTCGGAGGACCTCCCGCGGGCTACGGCGTCCCTGACCGAGAACGGATTCTTCGGGTATCAGGGGTGATCGCGCCGAGAGGACAGGCCACCGAGCATGGTGTTGTACGCCTCGAGTTCGGTATCACCTTGATCGTCGACTCGGCGGTCTCGTTGCCGTGCCGCGCTCTCGTCTGCCGCCGACCACCGGACCGCGGCGAGAACCGCGGCAGCGAGCAACGGCAACTCGCCGATGCCCCACGCCAGAGTGCCGCCGCGCCGCTGGTCGGCCAGCAGGTCTGCGTTCCAATCCAGACGCAGTCCGCTGTAGAAGCTCGCTCCGAGCGCGGTCTCGAGATCGATCGTTACGACGAGAAAAAATGCGAACCCGGCCAACGCGGCGATACTCGCGAGCAACTTCGTCAGTCCCGCGATCGGTCTCGGTACCGGGTCTTCGCCGACCGTGCCCCAGAACATCACCATCCCGACGGTCAGGAACCAGCCCTTCATCGCCATGTGTGCCACATGCGAGTCGGCGACGGTGTCGAACACTCCGCCGGGATAGAGCAGGTAGAAGCTGCTCAGGAACACCGTGGTGCTCACCCACGGGTGGATTGCGATCCGGGCTGCTCGGCTGTGCCAAGCAGCCCGGAGCCATTCGCGCGAGCCCGGTGCCTCGGCTGCCGACGCGGTCGGCAGGACCGAGGCGAACAAGGTGGCCGGTCGGCCGAGGACCAACAGCAACGGCACGGCGATGGCGACCGCGGTCAGTCCCGCCATGTGCACGCTGAACATCGCCGGGCTGTAGAGCCCGACCCCGGACGAGGTCGCCACGAGCAGCACCGCAGTACCCGCCAACCAGCTCGCGGTCCACCGCCGCCGCCAGGGCAGGCCTGCCCGCCGGCGGCGCCGCACGGCCACCAGATACACAACAGCCGCGATCACGGCCGCGGACCCGAACACCAGGTCGAAACGCCACTCGAACGCCAACCGCGCTGCGGTGGGCGGGCCGTCCAACACGTAGCCCAAGGACTCTTCGTGCGCCTGAGGTAGCGAGGCGTTCTGCGGCGGGGGCGGGGGGGTGCGACCGAGTGCGACCGCCAGGCCCACGGTGGTAACGAGAACGAGGGTCTCGATCATCGACAACGTGATCAGGGATCTGCGGTTCTCGGGATCGAGGGCCAGAGCGCCGACCGTTCGTCGTCGCTGTATCCACCCGAGGGTCCCCACGATCGCCAGAGCTGCGATCTTCGCCAGTATCAGAGCGCCGTACGTCGAATCCCACAGCGACGTCACGGGTACTCGCACGGCAGCGTTGACCACTCCGGAGACCGCCATGATCACGAACGCAATCAGAGCGAGCGTCGAGTAGCGGCGGGTCGCGACGGCAAGGTGTCCACCCCCGCGCAGCGCGTGAGCGAGAAGTGCGAGGAGTCCGCCTACCCACAGTGCGGCGGCGAGGATGTGCAGGATCAACGAGTTCGTCGCGATGTCGTGATTGCCGCCGGTCGAGGAGTGGCCGGTGACCGCGCGCGGGATCAACGCGAGCATCGACAGGGCGAACAAGGCGGGGGTCCATCGATGCCGCAACACTGCCGCGCATGCTGCGGCGGTGATCGCTGCGATCGCGGCGGTGATGGCCCATGCAGTGGAGGCCTCGACATCTCCGATCGCACCGAGGAACTGCACCGGTTGCGCCGCAACGGATCCGACAGGTTGACCCGACGCGTCCGAGAGTGTCAGCGGCACCAACGCCGCTGCGCACACCGCCCACACTGCGGAGGCCTTCGCCGCGGTGCGGACGGCGATGTACCCGTCGATGTCGAGCACACCCGACATTTGGGGAGGAACGAGGAACGCTGCGAGAAGCAACGACCCCACCGCCACGACCGCGGCCACCTCTCCGAGCGCGGTCAGCGCCGGAATACCGTATGTCGTGATCGGTCCCGGATCGGGAAGCCCGAGCAGAATCAGCGCCTGCGACGTCGACAACGCCGCGAGCGCAGCGGCCACCACTGCCGCGATCGCGGCCCACAGCAGCATCACCTGCGAACCGGAGCGTCGATTCACCGGACCGCGGGTCGAGAGTGCGGCTTCGGTGGCCATGTCGTCGGTGGCCATGACGCGGCACCCCTTACGTGGATGATGTGTGGCGGGACAACTGTCGGCCGGCAATATCGGCACGGCTGCGCGACCAAGTCGCGCAACCGAGATCGAACTACTACGAATCATAGTTCTGCGCCGACGCAGTGCGGCCGCGGGCAGCAGCTTCCGGCGAACACAACACTTGCATATATGCGCATATCGCAATATCTTGTGTTTCTATTATCGAACCACGCCGAGAAGGGGTGCCCACGATGGGACACGGACATGGCCACGGGATAGAGCCGGGATCGCCGGCGAGCGCGTCCGGTAAGCACCTCGGGCGACTGTGGATCGCTGTCGGTCTCGGGGCGGTTACGTTGGTGACGCAGGTGGTAGTGGGTCTGTCCACCTCGTCGCTGGCGTTGTTGTCCGATTCCGCACACGTGTTCACCGACGTGTTCGGGGTCTTGATGGCGATCGTGGCGATCACACTCGCACAGCGGCAGTCTCGCAAGACCGGCCGCACGTTCGGACTGTATCGCGCCGAAGTTTTCGCGGCTCTGTTCAATGCAGTGCTGCTCTTCGGTGTCGCTGGGTGGATTCTCTACGAAGCCGCGCAACGCATCACGAACCCACCGGAGGTGCCCGGGATTCCGGTCATGTTGGTGGCGCTGCTCGGTCTGGCCATGAACCTGATCGCGTTCCTCCTTCTGCGCAGTGGGGCGAAAGAGAGCCTCAATGTTCGGGGTGCGTATCTGGAGGTGATGGCGGACATGCTCGGCTCGATCGGCGTGCTCGTCAGCGGACTGGTCACCGTCGTGTTCGGGTGGCGGTACGCCGACCCGGTCATCGCGGTCGCCATCGGTTTGTTCGTGTTGCCGCGTGCATTCACTCTGGGGCGTCATGCCGTACGAATTCTGCTGCAACATGCTCCGGCGGGCATCGATGTCGCCGCCGTGGAAAGGGCCCTGACCGGTGTCGACGATGTCGAAGAGGTGCACGATCTGCACATCTGGACACTGACTTCGGGGATGGAGGTCGCTTCGGCGCATCTGACGGTCGCCCCGGAGGCCGAGACACCGCGGGTGCTCGCTGCAGCGCAGCAGGTTCTCCGCGACGAGTTCGGTCTCGAACACGCCACTGTGCAGGTCGAACCTCAGGAAGGCGAAGGCCGTTGCCGGTAGGCAGGTCTCTGGTAGGCAGGTCTCGACCCGGTGCGCGATCGGCACGCTGTGCTGTCGTCGACACGGCAGCGATGTACCGAACCGGCACCAGTCGGGTGGGGGG
>NZ_JABFAQ010000010.1:0-15228 GCF_017168275.1 Rhodococcus sp. KRD175 | reverse complement strand
GGCACAGAGTGGGTCCTCGATTGCCGCACATCGGCCCGGTCGAGACCGTTCACCCCGAACCCGTCCACCTCGCATGTTCGCGCCCGGTGATGGATCAGTCGACTGTGAGGGTATCTACGGTTCTGGTCACGGCACGGTTCGGCAGTGGCTCGGTAGCGGGGCTGCGCATGACCGCCCCGTCGGTGATCGAGAACGCACTGTTGTGGCAGGGGCACTCGATCGTGCCGTTGCGAACTCGGTTCACTGTGCACCCTTGGTGAGAACAGATAGCCGAGAAGGCCCGGAAGATACCGGGTTCCGGTTGGGTGACGACGACCTGCCGGTCGGCGAGCACGATTCCACCGCCGACAGGAACATCGTTCACCGACAAGGTGACGGGACCGTCGGAAGCGGTGTCCTCACCGGACGGGGCTTCGCCGACGCTGCATCCGGCGGCAGCCAGGCACGCTGTAGCGCAGCTCGTAGCGAGAAAAATACGGCGCGGTAGCGCTGGGATGTTGTCGCTCATGCAGCAGGTTCCCCTCGGTGTGCCTCGGTGTGCCTCGGTGAGCGAGAGGCGACGATCGCTTGTCGGTGGTTGTGGTCGACTATGTTTCGAGCCGTTCCGGTGTCCATCACTCTCACTGTTCGAGCGGATCAGCATGATTGTCCTGTCGCGAATGTATGTGCACTGCAGGGCATTCGATTCGACCGCCGAGGTATCTCATGCACGTTCACGATTCGGCGCTGTCGGGCACTGCGGACCGAGGGGTAATCTTTGTGGCCTCTCGCGTGAACAGTGCCGACCCGATCATCAGCACCACCCCGCAGGTGATGTAGATGTCGGCGAGGTTGAATGTCGGCCACCAACCGGTGTGAAAGTAGTCCGTGACCGCACCGTCGACAAGCCGGTCCAGAACGTTGGACAGCGCGCCGGCGAGGATCAACGCCAGCGCCACCGTGGTCCACTGCTCCCCGTGCCGAGCGCTGTGCCATCCGTAGGCCGCGACCCCGGCGGTGATCGTCGCCGTGACCGACACGATCACCCATAGAGGCAGCGAATTGCCCAGACTGAAGGCCATTCCGCGGTTGAAGGCGAGTCGCAATTCGAGGATCGGTAGAGGGATCGGAGAGCCGGGCAATGCTTGTTGCGCCCAGTAGTCGACGGTCAGCGCGGTAGCGACCAATGTCAGCACGAGAGTCACTGCGTAAGCACGCAGCCGCGTGGGAGACGTGGTGGGGGAGCGGTTCACGGATCCTCGTTCTCGGGTGTGTACCTCGGACAGGTGCTGGGTGTCGACGGAAGGGGATCGGTCACCGCCGCAGAGTTGCCATCACATAAAATACTATGCACCATAGTAGTTGATGAACGGCAGAGATTTCTCCGGTACCGGCTGCACGCTCATGTCGTCATGAGAGCGGCTCCTGACACAGAACCCGGACCTCGACGACCCGGCGACGACTCGAACCGGGCGCGGTGGGTGACCGGCAGCAACGGAGTCCGTGCCTGGATCCGGCTCCTCGCGGCTGCCTCATCCGGGCTGATGTTGTACGCCACATTCCCGCCCATCGATCTGTGGTTTCTCGCCCCGGTAGCACTTGCAATGCTGCTGTTGGCTGTGCGCGGGCGAGGGACGCGTGCGGGGGCCGGCTACGGCTTCGTCGCCGGCTCGGCGTTCTTCGTGCCTCTGCTGCCGTGGGTGGGGGAGTACGTCGGATCGGTGCCGTGGCTGGCGCTGGCCGTCGTTCAAGCCCTCTTCGTGGCGATGTTCGGCGCGGTAGCGGATCGGATGTCCCGACTGCCGTGGGCGCCGGTCTGGGTGGCGAGCGCCTGGGTGGCGATCGAAGCTGCGCGCTCACGTGTCCCGTTCGGCGGATTCCCCTGGGGCCGCATCGCATTCGGTCAATCCGACGGTCCGCTGCTGCCTCTGGCTGCGTTGATCGGCGCGCCGGGGTTGTCGTTCGTCGTGGTGCTGATCGGGTCCGCTCTGGCCGGTGCCATCGCTTCCGATCGCATCACCCGCAGAACTGCAGCAGCGTCGTGCATCGGTGCGGCCACTGCTGTAGGGGCGCTCACGGTGGTAGCTCCACTGTTCGCTCCGCCGCCGCAGGACACGGTCACCGTCGCCTTGGTGCAAGGCAACGTCCCGCGGCTCGGTCTCGACTTCAACGCCCAACGACGAGCAGTGCTCGACAATCACGTTCAGCGCACCATCGAGCTCGCCGACGACATCGACTCCGGCCGCGTGCGCGCACCCGATCTGGTCATCTGGCCGGAGAACTCCTCCGACATCGATCCCCTGCGCAACCCCGATGCCGCCGCACGAATCGACGCCGCAGCCCGCGCCGTCGGAGTCCCCGTACTCGTCGGCACAGTACTGCGCCGAGACGATGGCACCACGAGCAACACCTCGATCGTGTGGGATCCCGCCAGCGGGCCCGGACAGATGCACGACAAACGTCGACTGGTGCCGTTCGGCGAATACCTGCCGATGCGCACGATCGTCACCGCACTCTCTCCCTACGCCGCCCAAGCAGGACGCTTCACCCCGGGCCAGGGTGACGGTGTCGTCGACCTCGCCGGAGTGCCCGTCGCGGTGGCCACCTGCTACGAGGTCGCCTTCGATGCATTGCTCACCGACTCCGTTCGCGCCGGTGCCCAGCTGATCGCAGTGCCGACCAACAACGCCACCTTCGGTCGCACGAACATGACCTATCAACAACTCGCCATGTCGCGGGTGCGAGCGGTCGAACACGGGCGCAGCGTCGTCGTTTCGGCCACCAGCGGCGTCAGCGCCGTCATCGATGCACGCGGGGAGGTCGTCGAGCGCACGGAGCTGTTCACCCCCGCAGCTGTCGTCACCGAGGTGTCACTGAGCACCACGCTCACCCCGGCGACGATCACCGGCAGCGTTCCGGAATGGATTGCCGCCACCGGCGCTGTTGCGGCACTGGCGTTCTCGCTGCTGCGCCGACCACGCTCCACCACACCGAACCCATCAACTACTATGTCGCGTAGTATTTAGATGGTGGTCGGTGACGGGCGTGCGGAGATGACGATCGAGGAACACCCCGGTGTGCACTCGCCGGGACTGGTGCGCAGAACGGTGGCGATGCTGCGCAACCGGTGGCGACAACTGACGTCGATGCGTACAGCGCTGGTGCTGCTGTTTTTCCTCGCCGCCGCAGCAATCCCCGGCGCATTGCTGCCGCAGCGCAATCTCAATACCCAGGCCGTCGATGCCTACATCGCCGCGCGCCCGGCTCTCGGGCCGGTGATGGACACACTGGAATTGTTCGACGTGTTCGCAAGTTCCTGGTTCACCGCGATCTACGTCCTGCTGTTCGTGTCTCTGATCGGCTGTCTGACTCCCCGGTTGATCGAGCACGGCAAAGCTCTTCGCGCACAACCTGTTCGAGTACCCCGAAATCTCACTCGACTACCGTTGCATCATTCGGGCACCCTCGCCGGTGACCCCGAGAAGGTGCTTGCCGACATCGCGCCGCACTTGAAAGGGTGGCGTACCGTCGTTCGACCCGAGCCCGATGGGGCACTGACTCTCTCGGCCGAGAAGGGCTATACCCGCGAGGCCGGGAACTTGCTCTTCCACTTCTCGCTGATCGGTCTGCTCGCCGCTATCGCCATCGGCAAACTGTTCGGCTACGAAGGCTCGGTCATCGTCATCGCCGACAACGGACCCGGTTTCTGCAACACTTCTCCCGCCGTCTACGACTCCTTCCGCGCCGGCAACAGCACCGACGGCACCGGACTCGAGCCGTTCTGTATCCGGGTCAAGGACTTCACCGCCGATTATCTCGAGAACGGTCAGGCCGAGATGTTCACCTCGAACATCTCCTACCAGAGCGCCGACGACATCGCCGCCGACACCTGGCGCGATTATCAGCTCAAAGTCAACGAACCCCTCCGGCTCGGCGACGAACGCATCTACCTCACCGGACACGGCTATGCCCCCGAGTTCACCGTCACCTTCCCCGACGGCCAGACCCGCACCGAAGCCCTGCAGTTCCGCCCCGACGACGCCACCACGTTCCTCAGCAGCGGCGCGCTGCGATTCGACCCACCCGGGGGGACCTACCCCACCGCCGACGAACGCCGCCGAGGCCAGATCGCCATCGAAGGACTCTTCGCGCCCACCGCGCAATTCAACGGAAATCTGCTCTCCTCCCGCTTCCCGGAATTGGTCGATCCCGCTGTGGCAGTGGACATCTACAAGGGCGACACCGGTCTCGACACCGGCATCCCGCAGTCGATCTTCTCCCTGGACCAGGAGATGATCAACCAGGGTCGGCTGGTCAAGCAGGACCGGGTCAACCTGCGGCCCGGAGAATCGACAACCCTCTCCGACGGCACTCTCGTCCGGTTCGACGGTGCCAAGGAATTCGCGAATCTCCAGGTCGGATACGACCCCGCGCAGCGGTGGGTCCTGGTGTTCGCCATCACGATGATGACCGGACTACTGATCTCCCTGGTGATCACACGCCGCCGCGTCTGGTTCCGGGCCCACCTTGGCGAACACGGCCTCTCGCGAGTGGACATGGGCGGCCTGGCTCGCACCGATCACGCCGGCTGGGGACCCGAATTCCAGACCCTCCGGTCACAGATCTGGCCGCAGATAGCCCCGAGCGACTCCGAGACCCACGACAGAGAAACGGTGTAGCACCATGCCGATCGACGACACCCTCGCCCGTTGGAGCGACATCAGCTTCGAGACCGCCTTCGTGGTCTATCTCCTCGCCGCAATCGCATTCCTCGGTCAGCTCGCGACGACCCGTAGCGCGGCGCTGCACAATATGGAGCGACTGCGCACGCGGGTGATCGCAGCGACATCGACGACACCAGGTCGCATTCCCGACGCACCCCGTCGGGTTCCGTCCGAACGTCTGGGCCGTACCGGACTCGGGCTGGTGATGGTGGCACTGAGTCTGCACGTGGGCTCGATCGTTCTTCGCGGGATCGCCGCCAGCCGCCCGCCGTGGGGCAACATGTACGAATTCGTCTCGGTCACCTGCGCGGCCGGTGTACTGGCTGCACTGGTGGTGCTGCGCTCGACGCAGCTGCGCACCCTGTGGTTGTTCGTTCTGGTGCCGACGTTGATCCTCCTGTTCGTCGCCGGCACCGTGCTGTACGCCGACGCAGCACCGGTGGTACCGGCACTGCAGTCGTACTGGCTGCCGGTGCACGTCTCGATCGTCTCGCTCGGCAGCGGGGTGTTCTTGATCTCCGGGGTTGCGAGCGCGCTGTTCCTGATCCGGATGAAGCATCCCGAGGCCTCGGGTAGTCGAGCCAGCCGGATCGTCGCCCGTCTGCCCTCCGCTCAGACTCTGGACATCGTGGCGTACAAGACCACGATCTTCGCATTTCCGCTCTTCGGCGTCGGCGTCATCCTCGGTGCCATTTGGGCCGAAGCCGCATGGGGCCGATTCTGGGGCTGGGACCCGAAAGAAACGGTCTCCTTCATCACCTGGATCGTCTACGCCTCCTACCTGCACGCCCGCGCCACCAGCGGATGGCGCAACACCCGCGCAGCATGGATCAACATCGCCGGATTCGTGGCGATGCTGTTCAACCTGTTCATCATCAACATGGTCGTCTCCGGGCTGCACTCCTACGCAGGCCTGAACTGATGACTCCCGCTACGTGCCCCCCAGCGCGTCCGCAAGGTCCTGCGGAATGGGCATCGGCGACATCAGTCCCGCCTCGACCCGGCCGGTGTTACCGGCCGGGTATCGCCCTGACCACGATCCTGGAGCAGCGACCACGATCCGAAGCAACTGGCCCCAGGATTCGCGCCGATCATGTTCTGTCGCAGCAGCTTTCGACATCAAGTCGTGGTTGCGAGCATGCAACCGTCAACAGGGCTGCGAGAGGATGTGTGCTCGTTCGAGGTGGTACCAGCGCACCTCTGTTGTCGATGCACCTGCTGCTGCGGTCATTTCTATCCCGTAGAGCCTGCGTGCAGTTCGATCACCGCTCACCGGTCTCTACCTCTTTCCGCGGAAGAGTTCGCCGTAGCGGGGGTCGATGTGCAGCAGGTACATCCATCCGAGCACCCGGAGCTGCCATCGTCTGCTCCGATCGCCGATGGTGACGTTGCGGTGGTGGAGGCCAGTAGGTTCCCAGATGCGAGAGGTGCGGTGTTCCTCGGCGTCGGAGCCGGAGCGCAGCAGGCATCCTCGAAAGCCGCTGCGGGTGCGATCGTGACGTTGAGGGCACCGGACGCCGCGGGCGGGGGCACGAAACCGTCCAAGGGCGTGGTGCGGGCGGCGCGAATCGCATTGGCAATGACCAGGACTTCGGCGAGTTCGTGGACGAGCACCACGGTGGCCAAGCCCAGGACACCGGTAGCAGCCAGTGGGACGAGCACGCCGATGATGGCAATCGACAAGGCGATGTTCTCGATCATGATGCGCCGGGCGCGTCGAGCGTGGGCCAGCACCTGCGGTAGATGCCGGAGGTCTTCCCCCATGAGGGCAACATCGGCGGTCTCGATGGCAACGTCGGTTCCCATCGCGCCCATGGCGATACCGACATCTGCGGTCGCCAAGGCGGGAGCGTCGTTGATGCCGTCGCCGACCATGGCAATCTTGCGTCCGGCCGCGATGTCGGTCAGCAGGGCCGCTTTGTCCTCGGGCAGTAGTTCGGCGTGGACGGCGGTGATGCCCGCCTGGGTCGCCAGAGCCTGCGCAGTGAGCGCGTTGTCGCCGGTGAGCATCGCAGTGTCGATACCGAGCGCGGTGAGTTGGCGGACAGCCTCGGTGGCCTCGGGCCGCAGTTCGTCGCGGACGGCGATCGCAGCGATCAGAACTCCGGCGCGTTCGACGAGAACGACTGTGGCACCGCTGCTCTGGAGACGAGCGACGTCGGCGCGGAACTCCTCGGAGCTGGGGTGTGTGTCGAACCAGCTCGGTTTCCCGAGCCTGATCGCGGCTCCGTCGAGGGTGCCGGTCAGGCCGTGCCCGGCGATGGCAGTGACATCATCGGCTGCCGCGACGGTCGATACGGAGGCCAGTACGGCGCGGGCGAGTGGATGCTCGCTGCGCGCTTCGAGCGCAGCAGCAACGGCCAGCGCGGCGTCGCGGCTGATTCCCGCAGCGGTGACGACGTCGACGACCTCCGGTCGTCCTGCGGTGAGGGTGCCGGTCTTGTCCAAGGCGACGACGCGAATGCGGCCCAGCTCTTCCACTGCTGCACCGCCTTTGATCAATGCCCCGTTGCGGCTCGCAGCCCCGATCGCCGCCACCACCGACAGCGGCACCGAGATGGCCAACGCGCACGGTGATGCCGCGACCAGGACCACCAGTGCGCGTTCGAGCCACAACATGGGGTCACCGAGCACCGCACCGACGCCGGCGACGAGTACGGCGAGAATCATGATCGAGGGCACGAGCGGACGTGCGATACGGTCCGCGAGCCGTTGGCCGGCCCCTTTTCGGTCCTGGGCCTGTTCGACGATGCGGACGATGCGAGCAAGCGAACTCTCCGATGCCGGCGCGGTGACGGTGACCTCGATGGCCCCGCCGCCGTTGATGGCACCGGCATGCACCTCGTCACCGACACCGGCTTCGATGGGCACGGACTCGCCGGTGATCGCAGACACGTCCAGATTCGTCGAACCGCGAGCGATGGTGCCGTCCGTGGCAGCTCGCTCACCCGGCCGCAGCACCATGATGTCCCCGATCACGACATCGTCGGGGGACAGGGCCTGCTCGGTTCCACCGCGCAGGACAGATACCGTCGGCGGCACCAACGACAGGAGTGCGCGCAGTCCGCGGCGGGTCTTGGTGACCGCGTATTCCTCGAGTCCCTCGGCGACGGAGAACAAGATACCGAGCATCGCGGCCTCGGGGATCTGGCCCAATGCGATGGCACCGAGGAGCGCGATCGTCATCAGCGTGCCGACACCGATGCGTCCGTGTCGCAGATTTCTCACCGTCGCGGGAACGAAGGTGACGGCGGCGATCGCGGCAGCGATCAGAGCGCCGACGGTCGCAACCGCATCGGCACCCGTTCGACCGAGCAACCACGATGCGACCAGGATGATCGTGGCGGCCGAGGCGAGTTGCAGCTCGCGGACCTGCCACAACCTCGGGAGTGCATCGGTTGGAGCTGGACCTCCCGTGTCCGCACCGTCAGCAGTGGATTCGGTGGTCGGCGCTGCCGGGGTAGGTCCGCAGCACGCGTCAGCCATGATCGACCCCGGTGAGATCAGCGGTGGCCGAGGCGGTGGGCAGTGCCTCGGTCAGTGTCGTGAGCAGTCGGGTGCCGCGGTCGGTGAGCGAATACATGACCAACTTTCCGTCTCTGTTCGATGTGACGGCGTCCGCGGCTTTGAGTTTGCGGAGATGGTGGGAGACCAGCTTCTGGCTCTGTCCCACGATCCACGCGATGTCGCAGCCGCACATCTGCCCGCCGGCGTTCAACGCGAGCGCGATGGTCAGTCGGGTGGGGTCGCCGAATGCTCGGGCAGCGTCGGCGACCGGTTCGATATCGCCGAGCGCGGGCAGAGTAGCGCGAACCCTCTCGGCGTGAGGGAGGTCCATACACAACAAATCGCACGAGTCCAGAGGTTCCAAGGCCATGGGCACAATCTAACAATCATGCGATCGTTAGGGAAGGTCCTTTAGTCAACGTTCGTACGATTGTTAGTTTCATAACGAGTCGAAACGCCCATATCGGGCCCATTGATCAATCCGAACGAATCGAGAAGGTAGTTGTATGAGCCGAGCGTTGAAGATTTCCTTGTCCCTGGTGATCGTGTTCGCCGCCGCGTTGGCTGTATTTCTGGTGGTGGATCGATCGGGGTCTCCGGATGCTGCCGCCGCCGAGCAGGCCGCGACCGACCCTGCCTCGATTGCGGTGCGCGAGAACAGTCATCGGTTGAACTCGGTGCCCGACGGCCGGGTCACGTTCGTGGAGTTCCTCGACTTCGAGTGCGAGGCCTGCCGATCGGCCTACCCGGCGATCGAGCAATTGCGTGAAGAGTACGGCGACCGGGTGAGCTTCGTGGCCCGCTACTTTCCGATCGCCTCCCACTTCAATGCCGAACGAGCCGCACGCGCAGTCGAGGCCGCGGCCCAGCAGGGCGGATTCGAGGCGATGTATCAGCGCATGTACGAAACGCAGGCGCAGTGGGGCGAACAGCAGGTTCCGCAGGACGAGTTGTTCCGCAGCTTCGCCGTCGAGCAAGGGCTCGACATGAGCGCCTTCGATGCCGCTTACACCGACCCTGCGACGCTCGCGCGCATCGAGGCCGACGTCGCGGACGGGATCGCGCTCGGCGTGCAGGGCACCCCGACGTTCTTCCTCAACGGCACCAAGATCGAACCGACCACGTACGGAGACCTCGCCGATGCCCTCGACGCTGCACTCGGCTGACCTCCCAGCGAACGAGACCCGACAAGGTGGATCGTTCGGCCGGAGCCTGCCCTGGCTGCTGCTGGTGGGCGGCCTGATCGGCCTGACCGCCGCGTTCGTGCTCACGGTAGAAAAGTTCGCTCTTGCGCTCGACCCCGCCTACGCCCCGACCTGCAGCATCAACCCGGTGCTCAACTGCGGATCGGTGATGGACACCCCGCAGGCGTCTGCGTTCGGATTTCCCAATTCCCTCCTCGGGATCGCAGGCTTCGCCGTCGTGGCAGCAGTGGGTGCCGCCCTTCTCGCCGGTGCGATGTTCGCGCAGTGGTTCTGGGGCGCAGTGCAGGTCGGTGTCACTGCTGCCGCAGTCTTCGTGCACTGGCTGATCGTGCAGAGCCTGTACGAGATCGGCGCCCTGTGCCCCTACTGCATGGCGGTGTGGGCGGTCACCGTACCGATCTTCTGGTACGTCACGCTGCGCAACCTCGACCGCGCCAGGTCGAAATCCGCTCTTCGGCAATGGTTTCGGGTATGGCTTGACTCGGTGATTCGCAATCACTCGATTCCGCTGACCGTGTGGTTTCTCGTCCTCATCGCCCTGATCGCGCAGCGTTTCTGGTCGTACTGGTCCACGCTCCTATGATCCGCGACGTACCGTTCGCCCCTCTGCCGCCCTCTCGAGAAAGAAGGTCACGGCGATGACGCGCGGCTGGTCGATCGTCATGCTCGTCGTTGTCGTTGCATCGATCGTCGCACTGTGGCCCCGCTCCGGTGGCGTCGAGGGCGGCCCGTCCGACGTCATCGCCAACAATGTCGCTCCGGTCGGACCCGAACCCACATTGTCCCGCCCGCCGGATGACGCGGCACGAGCAACAGCGCTACCGCTGTGTCCGCCGCCGGTACCGCGCGAAGGCGGTCCGCTGGCGGGAGTGATAGCGCGCTGCATCGGCAGCGACAGCTATGTCGATCTCGCCGATGTTCTCGGCAGCGAGGCGACGCTGATCAACCTGTGGGCATCCTGGTGCGGCCCGTGCCGCACCGAGATGCCCGTACTCGATGCCTACGCCGCAGAACCCGACGCGATCCCAGTCATCGGAATCGACGTCGAGGACCGACCCGAGGACGCGGCCGCGCTGCTCACGCAACTGGGCGTCCGCTATCCGAACTACATCGACGGCGGCAGCGTCCTGGACGCGCTCTCGGCACCGCCGGTCCTTCCCCTGAGCTTTTTCCTCCACCCGGACGGAACGATCGAGCGCGTCACCGACCCGACAGTGTTCGAGACGACAGACCAGATCCGCACTGCAGTAAAGGATTTCACCTCATGACACGTTTTTTCCCTGCGTGGGTCGGTGCGCGCCGTCAAGGCTCCACGCCCACCGCGGCAATTGGATCGATTCTTGCCGTCGTACTACTGATCTCCGGATGCTCCGACGGCGCACAGGCTGCATCCACGGGAGGTAGCTTCGACTTCGTCGCCCCCGGCGGTCGAACCGACATCGTCTACGATCCCCCCGAAACACGCGGTACCATAGGCGAACTCGCCGGCCCCGATCTGATGGAGGAAGGCAAGACGACCGCTCTGTCGGACTACGACGGCAAGGTGGTGGTGATCAATCTCTGGGGTCAGTGGTGTGGCCCCTGCCGCGGCGAAGCCGACGACCTCGAAGAGGTCTACGAGACCACCCGCGAGCGCGGCGTGCAGTTCCTCGGCCTCAACGTCAGAGATCCACAGAAGGACAAAGCGCAGGACTTCGTGGTCGACAACGACGTCTCCTACCCCTCGATCTACGACCCTTCGATGCGGACCCTGATCGCTCTCGGCGGGAACTACCCGACCAGCGTGATCCCTTCGACGCTGGTACTCGACCGTCAGCACCGCGTGGCCGCGGTCTTCATGCGCGCCTTGCTCACCGACGATCTCCTTCCCGTCGTCGAACGGGTAGCCGCAGAATGACGACTCTTCTCGCCCAGGACATCGGGTCGGCCTTCCAGAACGCGGCATCGAGCGGGCCCCTTCTGCTCGCGATCGCGGCATGCATGCTCGCCGGGTTGGTCTCGTTCGCCTCCCCGTGCGTGGTGCCGCTGGTGCCGGGATACCTGTCCTACCTGGCGGGAATCGCCGGTGCCGACGCCCAATCAGCCGAGACCCGATCGCCCGGCACCTCGACCACCGGCACGTCGTCGACGGAGCTGGCGAATCGCTGGCGTGTGGCCGGCGCAGCGTCGTTGTTCGTCGCCGGATTCACGATCGTCTTCGTCCTCGCCACAGCCTCGATCTTCGGAGTCATCGGCACCTTGCGCATCAACGAGCAAGTGCTCCAACGAGTCGGCGGCGTCATCACGATCATCATGGGTGCGGCGTTCATCGGATTGATACCCGTTCTGCAACGCGACACCCGATTCGCACCTCAGCAGATCTCGTCCCTCGCTGGAGCGCCGCTGCTCGGCGGTGTGTTCGCGCTCGGCTGGACACCGTGTCTGGGCCCCACCCTCGCCGGCGTTCTGTCTGTTGCAGCAGGAACCGAAGGTGCAACCGCAGCTCGCGGGGTCACTCTCATCGTCGCGTACTGCATGGGGCTCGGCCTACCGTTCGTCGTCCTCGCGTTCGGTTCGAGTTCGGCGATGCGCGGGGTGGGGTGGCTTCGGAGGAACTCGCAGAAGATCAAGGTCGCGGGCGGTGTCATCATGATCGCCGTCGGCATCGCGCTGCTGACCGGAGTGTGGGGATTGTTCATCGCCTGGATCCGCAACGAATTCGTCAGTGCAGTGGTCCTGCCCATCTGATCGAGATGTCGCCGAACCACCGCGCCGCGTTGCATTGTTCGGGTAGCCGAACTATATTTTCAGGGTCCTGACATACTGTTGGTGCCGGAGGGTGTGGTCATGTCTGTGCTGCAGCGCCGATCGTCTCGGCCGCCCTCGAGGTTGCGGTCGGGCCTCGTTCTGCTCGGACCCGCTTTCGTCGCAGCGATCGCCTACGTCGACCCCGGCAATGTCGCCTCCAATGTCAGTGCCGGTGCGCAGTTCGGATACCTGCTGGTCTGGGTGATCGTTGCCGCGAATGTGATGGCCGGTCTCGTGCAGTTCCTCTCCGCCAAACTCGGCATCGTCACCGGAATGACACTGCCCGAAGTCGTTCGCGAGAAGTCGAGCAGGACTGTGCGACTGGCATATTGGGGGCAAGCAGAGGTGGTCGCCATGGCGACCGACCTCGCCGAAATCGTCGGCGGTGCGATCGCCCTCTACTTGCTCTTCGACCTGCCGCTCCTGATCGGCGGCCTCATCACCGGGGCCGTATCGATGATCTTGTTGATGGTCCAGGATCGGCGGGGCCAACGGCCCTTCGAGTTCGTGATTCTCGGGCTACTCGGTGTCATCGCGGTCGGATTTCTTGCCAGCGTCGTCGTGGAACCGCCATCGTTCACCGAGGCCGCGGCCGGTCTGATTCCGCGGTTCGACGGCGCGGAAAGCGTGTTGATCGCCGCCGCGATGCTCGGTGCGACGATCATGCCGCACGCGGTGTACCTGCACTCCGGTCTAGCACGTGACCGGCACGGACACCCCGAGGCAGGGCCTGTCCGGCAGCGGTTGTTGCGGATCACCCGGATCGATGTCGGGTTGGCGATGCTGCTGGCCGGTGCAGTGAACATGTCGATGCTGCTGCTGGCGGCATCGACGCTCGGGGGCCGCGAGGGCGTCAATTCCATCGAAGGAGCCCACGCCGCAGTAGGTGACACTCTGGGGCCGGTGGTAGCACTGCTGTTCGCGGTGGGCCTGCTGGCCTCGGGCCTTGCATCGACATCGGTCGGGGCGTACGCGGGGGCGATGATCATGGATGGGCTACTACGTAAGCGCATTCCGATTCTGGTGCGACGACTGGTGACACTTGTTCCCGCACTGGCAATTCTGGCAGCAGGAGTCGACCCCAGTCGGGCACTGGTCGTCTCGCAGGTCGTGCTGTCGTTCGGTATCCCATTCGCGTTGATTCCCTTGGTGCGGTTCACCTCGGACCGCATCTTGATGGGCGGCGATGTCAATCACCGGATCACGGCATACGCGGCATGGCTCATCGCGGGAATCGTCGTCGCACTGAACATTGCACTGATCTATCTGACCGTGGTCTGACTGCACCCAAAACCGGGATCGCATCATTCCTCGGTATCGGCAGAGTCACCCTCTACCGACACCTCGCCGCCCTTTAGTAGTCAGCGGGGGAGAGGCCGCGTACCTTTCTTCCACACCAACGGGCCACAGTGCCACTGCGGCAGCGAGAGTCGAGCACTCCTGCCTCAAACGCCATGACGAGGAGTGGTTCATTTCTTTGTCTTTCTGGCTTCCCGATCCGAGCTACTCAGCCCCACTCGGCAGTGTCCGGGTCCCAAAACCCGCGAACAACCCGATTCGACAAAATTGGATCAAGGCACCGCCCTGCGGCCACCAACGCCGAGTCGAGAGTCAACGCCGAATCAGGCAATCCCGACACCGTTCGAGCAAGCGCCTCATAACCGGCAGTCCACGCAGAGGAAGGCGCGGACATGGCCGGCGGCAAGTCCAATCCCCGACGTTCGGACTCCTGAGACAGGCCACGCGCCAACACATCCGCTGCGAAATGCCAAGCAGAAATTATCAGTACCAGATCAACCAGATCGTGATACCGCGACGACGGACCACCATTCGACCCGTACTTCCCATACATCGCACACACCTTGTCGGCGATCTGCGCCGGCAACGGGTACAACGCAAACTCCGGCATCTCAGCCAGATCTTCCATGACCACGATCGGTGTCGGGGACTGATAATCGACGTCACCTACTGCAACAAGCTCAGTCGCAAGGTCTATCGGAAAAGTGAAGAGTTGCACTGCGTCGTAATAGACGTCGACCTTGAGTTTCGCGCCGTCGACACCACCAGTCATCGCAGTAGGTGCATCGCGTATAGCGAAGCGAAGTGGATCGAGTTCGCTCAGATCTGCTGCCGCCCGAAGATCTTCGACTGCCCCTTCAAGGCCCGCTGTGGTGTGCAGAAGGTCGATATCCTGGCTGTAGCGCGCATCTGGGAGCCGCACCAACAGTGATGCGCCACCTTTGAGCAACCACCGCCCCTCCTGTTGCGAGAAGATCCGCGCCAAGAACCGCTGGAGATAGAACTCCCGCCGCAAATACTCGAATGGACGCCCTCGAAGATTGGACTCTGTCTTCAGTCGGTCCGTCAGCGACCGTTGGAACGCTTTAGCTCCTCGAATTCTCGTCACTGCGTGCGCCGCTGGCGGTTGGCGGTCTTCTGGGCCTCAGCGACCACAGGCGGATCCACAGCAGCTGCCGCATCCCGAAGGTTTTGTATCGCCGGAGAAGCGGCCAGTGCCATCGATTCTCGAATACTCTGCATCGCCGGAGCATTGGCCAGTGTCACCGATTCCCCAAGACTTCGCACCGCCGGAGAGTCGACCAGTGTCATCGATTCTCGAATACTCTGCATCGCCGGAAGGACGGTCTGTGCCATTGAATTCAGAAGATTTTGCACCGCCGGAGAACTGACCACTGCCATCGAATCTCGAAGACTCTGCATCGCCGGAGAATTCAGGAAGTCGGTGTTCACCAGCCCGAGTTCCCCTTGTACGGCCAGACGCTGGCCTAGCGCACGCGTGGACTGAGGAATCCCAGCCTCGTCGAGGAAGCGACTCAGAAGACCTTCCCCATCGCCCAGCTGAACCCCGTACCTATGGGCATACGGCCGCAGCGCCTCACTCGCACTCTCCGAATCCACACGATTGGTGACAACAGCGTCGCGAACGATGCCCGCCAGGTGCCCACCATCGAGATGCCCCGCGGCGAGATCGACGATCGTCCTCAGCACCGTTGTAACCGGCAGCC
>NZ_JABFAQ010000001.1:0-122457 GCF_017168275.1 Rhodococcus sp. KRD175 | reverse complement strand
AAGAGCCAGGCATCCCCCACCGCCGCCACCGCAACTGCTGCTGCCGCCGTCGCCTCCGCTGCCACCGCTGTCGCCGCCGAAGCCGAACGACGCGGCCCCACCGGCCTGAGCGGTGCCGTAGCTGAGCGCACCGGCCATCGCTGGATCGAGCATCAGCAGGGCGCCTGCTCCGAAGATGGCTGCCGACATTCCAGCGCGAGTCGGCCCGTATGCGGTGAAGGACGGTCGCGCGCGGGGTGAGAGGTAATCGTTCTCGGCGCGGAGCCGGCGTAGTTCGGTATCTCCCGCGGCTGTCCGACGGCGTCGACGAAGCAGAACCGGCACGGCCGCGAACAGGACGAACACGATCGCGACGAGAAACCAGACGGGCTTGCCGTTCGCGGTGCCGGCGACGATGCGGGCAATCCCGACAGCGATGACGAAGAGCACCGGGAATGCCCGTGTGACAGCGGAGCCGCGAGCGCCGTGCAGCAGACCCTCGTCGACGAGAGTGCTCCGCAGTTGCGCGCAAGTGCCGGACATGTTCGCCACCAGCCGGGAGCGAACCAGTGGGGCCTTACCGCTACCGAGGCGTTCGAGGACGGTGCGGGTGAACCAGTCCAGTTGGGAGCGCTCGGGGGCGGTCAGATCGCGGCGTTTCTTTCCCTGCGAGTCGATGATCTCGGCACCGCGAAGTATCGCCAACGCCGCCATGACCGCCTGGGTGTCGCTGGTGAGCACACCGACCTCGGGTGGTGTGAGCACGCGGCCCGCCGACGTCACCGGGGTCGATCGGTGAGCGGCGATCCAGTTCCCCGCCATCGTCAGGAGTATCGCGAGAACGGCCGCGAGCAGGTACCAGCGGAGAAAGTCTGTGCTGGGGATGCCCCAGGTGTCCGAACCGCTCATGGCCACACCCACTTTCCGTCGGATCCAGCATCTGATGCTCAGTATCGGGCCCGCGGGCGAGAAAGCAACCCCGACCACGTCCCCGCGGGGACGCGTACATCGGTTCGGCGGCGTTCTTGTCGGTGCCTCGTCGTACTGTCATCGAACATACATTCGACGAATGGGGGCATTCATGGTCGAGACTGCAGACATCGAGACGGAAATTTGCGCGCTGGCCGGCCAGATCGCGGCTGCATCAGCGCAGTATCTGATCCTGGTCGGTGAGTTCGATGCTCGACGCGGGTGGGCCGCGTGGGAGACGAGGTCCTGTGCGCACTGGTTGTCCTGGCGCGCCGGAGTCGATCTGCATACTGCCCGTGAGCAGGTGCGGGTGGCCAAGGCGATGCGCGAGCTGCCCCTGATCACCTCTGCGTACCTGAGCGGCACGGTGTCGTACTCGAAGGTGCGCGCGATGACCCGTGTTGCCACTGCCGACAACGAAGCGTCACTGCTGCAGAAGGCGCTCGATGCACCCGCCGCGCACATCGAACGTCTCTGCCGTGGTCTGAAGAAGGCGATGAGGCCGACCAGGGGCAACGGTGTCGATCTCGATCCGTGTGTGGGACGGTGGCGCTGGGACGACGAGGACGGCTCGCTTGTGGTGACGGCGCGCTTTCGGCCCGAGGACGGTAAGCGATTTCTGGCCGCGGTGACCAGGGCCGAGTACGAGCGCACCCGCACCGAGGTTGAATCAGAGGGTGACCGGTCGGCCCCGGCACCGACGAATCCCGTTCCTGCGCTCGTCGCAATGGCGGAGATGGTGTGTGACGCCATCGATTCGCCGGTCGTCTCACCTGCCGCGGAAGTGTTGGTACACCTCGGCGACAGCACCGAAGCAGGATGCGATCATGCTCATTTCGATGACGGGCCTGGTCTGGACGACGAAACTCTCGCTCAGGTGTTGTGTTCGTCGGTCATGCGAGTCGTCGGTCACGGCCGGTTGGGAAAAACTGTGCGGTGGAGTACCACGGCCAAGGCTCCGAGTCGAACCCAGTTGCGTCAGTTGATCATTCGTGATCGATGCTGCTCGGTACCAGGCTGTGGGCGCACCCGGTTTCTGCATGCTCACCACGTCACCTACCGCTCGCGGGGAGGTGCGACGTCACTCGACAACCTGGTTCTACTGTGCGGCGAACACCATCGGGCACTGCACGACGGCTACTTCTTCATCGAATCCCTCGGCCACCAACGGTTCACGTTCCAGCACCCATCGGGAGCAGAGATGGTTCACGCGCCCTCGCTGTCCGGAGATGCCGAGGTCCTCCGGCGGCGATATCAGCACATCGAACCCGACGCGATAGTCCCGAACTGGGGCGGGGAAGGCCTCGACCTGAGCTACGCGACCGACGTTCTGATCACCAACTGGCAGCAGGCTGCATGAAATCGTGCCGCTCAGGGCAAGTTAGTGTGACGGAAAGACTCGGACAAGAAGCGGTGGGATATGAGCGTCGACAGATCGATGGCGGACGAACAGTCCTGGCCGCTGGAACAATGGCCGAGCTGCGAGGATGCGACGAGGCCTGAGAACGACCCGTTCTACGCCGCGCCCGAGGGCTACGAAGCGGCTCTACCGGGGACGATTCTCAAGGTGAGGCCTGTCGAGGTCGCGATGTTCGGCCACGTGCGACAGCGAGTCGACGCATGGCAGCTGCTGTACCGAACCGCCGATCTGGGCGGTGTACCGCAGGCCAGTGTGACGACGGTGCTGCGGCCGCAGAATGCCGAACCGGTGTTGCTCTCGTACCAGTGCGCCATCGACGGCGTCGCGTCCTCGTGCTTCCCGTCCTACGCGCTTCGACGTGGCTCGAAGGCCCTCGGCGCAGTTCCCCAGTTCGAGTTTCTTCTGGTTCTGCATGCCCTGCGCCGCGGATGGACCATCTCGATCCCCGACCACGAGGGGCCGGACGGTCATTGGGGGTCGCCGCAGGAACCAGGATTCTGCACACTCGACGCGATCCGCGCGGCGCTGTCGTTCGAGTCGTTGGAGCTGCACGAGAGCACGCCCGTTGCCTTGTGGGGATATTCGGGCGGCGGGCTCGCGACGTCGTGGGCCGCAGAAATGGCCCCTGAGTACGCACCGGAGCTCGAGCTCGTCGGTGCCGCCCTCGGCTCCCCCGTCGGCGACCCGGGTTCTGCGTTCACCAGGCTGAACGCAACGCTGCACGCGGCCTTGCCGACGCTTGTAGTCGCGGGATTGCGACGCACGTACCCCGACCTCGATCGCGTGGTGCGTCAGTACGTCAACGAGGACGGAATGCGCATTCTCGATTCCGTCGAATCCATGACGACCGTTCGCGCCGTCAGACGCCTGGCTCGGCACGATCTGGACAACTACATCGACATTCCGCTCGCCGACCTGCTCGCCCTACCCGAGATCGTGCAGGTGTTCCAGGACATCCAGCCCGGTTGCACTGCTCCATCGGTGCCGCTGCTGGTCGTGCAGGCCGTGCACGACCAGATCATTGCCGTCGACGACGTCGATGGCCAGGTCGATCGGTATCTCGAAGCCGGCGCACACGTGACGTATTTGCGAGATCGGCTGAGCGAGCACCTGTCGCTGCATCCGCTCAGTGCGCCCCTGACCCTCGACTGGCTGGCCGATCGCTTTGCCGGCCTTCCTGTTGCCGAACCGGCGACCAGAACGGTGTGGTCGACGGCGTTCTCGTTCGCGGCTGTACGGGGCTTGATGTCTCTGACCTGGACAACCGTCCGAGCATTGACCGTCGGCGTCAGGGCGTAGCTACTCTCGGTGCGATGCAGCGAACCTGGGTACGGATTCTCACCGGAACGATCGCGACGCTGGGCATCGTCACCGGACTCGTCGCGATGGGGGCGTACTACACCGACACCCGCATCAACGTTCTGATCGCGCTGGCATCGTTCGTTCCCCTGATGCTCGTCGCTGTCGTGGTCGGTGCCGTCGTCGCGCTGATCGGTAGGCAATGGATTCTGGCGGCGGTGTCCGCGGTCGTGTTGGCAGCAGCCGCAGTGGCGTACGCACCTCTGTACGTGGCCGACGCGGCATCCCAGGACGAGGCGAGCGGCGATGCCGTCCGGCTGCGGGTGATGCAGGCCAACCTGATGGTGGGCAGCGCCGATCCGTCGGTCGTCGTCGGATCGGCACGCGACAACGCCGTCGACGTCGTGACGATCCAAGAGCTGACCGATGCGTCGGTGCTCGGGCTACGGGATGCCGGCATGGAGCAACTCTTTCCGTACAGCTACCTGCGAGCGTTGCCGACGGGTGGCGGAGGTGCCGGAATCTACAGTCGCACACCGCTGTCCGACAACCGCGAACTCGCCGGCTACGGGCCCGTGAACCTGGCCACCTCCGTCGACGTTCCCGGATCGGAGCCAGTGACGCTGCTGGCCGTCCATCCCGGCCCGGCATACGTCACCCCGGCCGATATCTGGACCGCCGAATTGGACACGCTCCGTAGCGATCTCGAGGCGGTGTCGGCAAGCGGTCCCGTCATCGTCAGTGGTGATTTCAACACCACGTATTCGCACAAGAAGTTCAGGAACCTACTCGATGCCGGATATACCGACGCCGCAGCACAATTGGGGATGGGGCTGATCCCGACCTATCCCACGGACAAGGGCACTCCGGCCGTTGTCGGCATCGACCACATTCTCACCAATTCCGGGCACGCCCGATCACTGGAAAGAATCGACCTCCCGGGATCGGACCACCACGGTCTGATCGGGGAGATCGAGTTCTCCGGAGTCAGCTGACGCGCGCCGACTGCTTGCGAGACTTGCCGCACTGCAACAGAATTCGCACCTTGGCTGGAGTTCCGTCGAGTGAGGTCACGATGTCGTCACGGGTCCGTGCTGCGGCGTCGGAGACCTGCTCGAGGGACGTTACGGCTGGGTCGAGCGTCGCGACGATCTCGACCACGCGCTGCCCCCTGTCCGAGACAGAGCGACCGGAGGCCGAGACGATTCCATCGTGACCTGCCAGCGACTTGGCTGCACTACGGGCGGCGGTGCCGAGGTCGACGCTGAGCCTGCCGTCGACCTGCTCTCCGTCCACGTTCGTGACGTCGGCCGACGTGGATCCGAAGGCCACGGTCCCGACCGATCGGCGCGGCAGGTGCGCGAGCAACCACCACAGACCCAGCAGGATCAACACGACAGCGGCTACGCCGAGAGCCCAGGGCCACCAACCGGCGTCGACGGCGGTGTCGACGAACGCGGCGTCCAGCCGCTCGCGGCCGGGAAGCTCGCCACGTTCCCACGCGATGGCTCCGCCGCCGAGAGCGATCAGAGCCAGCCCGACGACGGCTGTGCCGGTGCGGTCGAGCGATGCGGTTGCACGTTTCACAGCTGCTGTCCTTTCATGAGGCCTGTCCTGTCGTTCGCACTCGGGTGCGCACCTTGGGTGCCGACGCGAGTGGGCGGAGGGCGTCGTCCACGGACGTCACGACCTCGGATTTCAGAGCCGAGGTGTCGGTACCGGCCACGGTGGATACGGCGACGGTGACCTTCTTGTTGCCCGCCTTGGCGGACGCGGTGTCGACGCCGACACTGTCCAGGGCGGCAGATCGCGCGACGGCAGCGACGTCGTCCTTACGAAGCCAGACGCCCTGCTCGTTGAGAGCACGGTGGGTGCGACGACGTGGGCGAATTGCCACGAACACGAGAACGAATCCGATGACGACGGCGGCGATACCTGCGGGCAGCATCCACTGCTGAGCTGTGAGCCCGTCGAGGTTCGATGCGGCCGGGCCGACCCACTCGGAGCCGTCGAGAGCGCCCAGCTTCAGCAGCGCCTCGCGGCCGAGTACGACTCCGGCGGCGATGAGAACGAGAGCGAACAGGACGGCCGGAACAGCTGCGGTGGGGTTGGCCACCGGCTTCTTGCTTGCTTGCTCTGTCACTGCACTCTCCCTTCTTCGCTGGTGGGCTCGGCCGGTATGCATTCGACCGTCACGTCGACCCGGTCGACGGTGTAGATACCGAGTTCGGACAGGTCTCTGGCCACGGCGGCGCGAACGTTCGCAGCCACTTTCGCCAACGGCGAGGGCCAGGTGACTCCGACGGAGACCTTCGCTCGCACGCGCTCGCCGGTGATCGTCACATCGGCCTTCGGCAGATCACGCCCACCGAGGAGGTGCAGTCCGGGCTGGCGGTCGGTGACGGAGTCGGTGCCGCGGGCCGCAAGAACGGCCAGGCGTTCGACTGCCTTGTGCTTGATCTCCAGGGAACCGCGATCGCCGGGGTCCGCGAGTGACCCCGGGGTTGCTGCCGGTGTCCCGGGGGTCGTGGGGGCTGCTGCTGTGTCAGTCACGACCGCGACCACGCATGATCGAGTTCAGATCCAGTTCACCGTCGATGTAGCGGCCGACGAAGAAACCGAGTCCGCCGAGGACGATGGCGATGAGGAAGCCGGTGAAGCCGCCGGCTGCTGCGGCGATGGCCAGCAGAAGTCCCACGAACAAACCGATGGTTGCAGTGGTCATGGTCTTGATCTCCAGTCAGAGTGTTCGGAATCCGAGGTGTCGGATGTCGAGGTGTCAGATGTCGAAGTAGTTGCGTCGAGTGACGCGTTTGCGGAGCCGGGCGATGCGTTTCGGCAGTGTGCGCAGTGGCGTCGGTACCGAGGACGAGCGGAACGCTGTCGGTGCGCTGGCAGTGTTGATCGGAGTCGACGGAAGTACGGCGAACCGGCGGTCGACTTCCGCGAGCTCTGCCATGTACCGGGCGGGATCACCACCGATGTCGGGGTGGTGTTCTCGGGCCACAGCGCGCCGGGCCGCCTTGTACGCGGCGGCCCGGTCGCGCGCTGAATGCTCGTTCACCTGGTCAGACTCGCACAATTCAGACCCGGACGACATCCTCGACTGTGACGTGCACGGGCCCGTCGACCATTGCCGCGACGGTGCTACGCACTGCCTCGGCGGTCTCCCGTACGGCGTAGCCGAACTGGAGAGTGACGTGTACCTCGGTGCCGTCGTCTGCGATCCGGATGCCGGCGACGCGGCGTCCGGGTAGATAGGTCGCAGCCTCGCCGAACATGCCGCCGTGCAGCCCGACGACACCGTCGATCGCCTGTACGGCGTCGGCGATGTCTTCGGACTTGTCACGGTCCGTCGGGTTCGGGTCGGTCACTGCACTCGGGTGGAGGCGGTCTCGGTGGTCTCCTCTTCGTCCGAGCCGTCGTCCAGGTAGATGTCGTGAACGACGATGTTGACCTCGGTGACCTCGAGGCCCGTCATGCGCTCGACGGCGTTGATGACGTTGCGACGAATGCCTGCTGCGAGGTCTGCGATCGAGACGCCGTAATCGGCGACGATGTCGATGTCGACCGCTGCCTGACGCTCGCCGACCTCGACCGAGACGCCCTGCGACTGGTTGACGCGGGCACCCGGGATACGCTCGCGCAGGGCACCGATCGCGCGGCTCGCTCCGCCGCCGACGGCATGTACGCCCTGGACCTCACGGGTGGCGATGCCGGCGATCTTCGAGACGACGGTATCGGCAATGGTGGTGCGGCCCTGCGAGCTGACGAGCACGGAATCCGACTTCGTGGTGATGTCGGTCTTGCCTTCGCCTGCTGCGGATACGGTTGCCTTGGTGTCCGTCGTGGAGCTCATGACTGCCTCTCTTCGCTGAGTAGTGGTGCACAGTGTGTGTCAGGAGTTGGTCGTAGCTCGATCACCGAAACGCACGTACAAATAAAGTGACCTACGTCATAGATTACGTCTGGGGGCCCGATGGAGTGGAGAGATGCGTCGGACCGCGTACTCGTCGGCGCAGCCGCGCTCGGCGAGACGGATGCGTTCGAGGAGATCGTGGGCCGATACGGACCGGAGATGTTTCGGTACGCCCGAAACATGCTGTCCGATCAGGGTGCAGCAGAGGAGGTAGTGCAGGACGCGTTCGTCGCAGCGTGGAAGGGGCTCGACAACTTCCGGGGCGAATCGGCTCTGCGCACCTGGCTGTTCTCGTTGGTCTCGCACAAAGTGATAGATCATCGCCGGCGTCGCAGCGTTCCTCCTGCGGAAGACTGGGTATTCGAGCGCAAGAGCACGGGCGCGGGCAGTGATCCCGAGGCGGACGTCGAAGCAGACAGCTTCATGGCCGAATTGGGTGTGGCACTGGCGGAGTTGCCCTATCGGCAGCGGGCCTGCTGGTTGCTTCGGGAGGTCGAGGGCCTGACCCATCCGGAGATCGGCGCGATCATGACGTTGTCCGCAGGAGCAGTACGAGGTCAATTGACCAGAGCACGAGCAACATTGAGCGAAAGGTTGGCGACATGGCGAACCCGGTAGAACCGAATGCGGTTCTCGCGCGTGCTGCCACCGAGCTTCGGGAGGCACCGCAGGAACCGAACTGGGTGGACATCAGCTCGTCCATCCTCGCGAAAGTGCGCAATACGACGCGCCGCACCTGGCCGATCGACAGCGTCTTCCCGGCGGGTTCAGCGGCTGATCCACGGGACTCACTGCGGATCAGCGATCACATCGTCAAGACGACGTTGCGCCGTGCTCTCGCGGGCGTACACGGTGCACAGCCCACCGAGATCGACCTCGATCTCGACGATCACGCCTGCACAGGCCTGTTCGTCGCGGTGATCGGCGTGTACGGCGACGATCTGCAGGCGGCAGGCGAAGAACTGGCATCGATCGCCATCGACGTGGTCGCGGACCTGCTCGGCGTCACCCTCGGCAGGGATGCGGTCGAAATCCGCGTCGACGACATCGAGGAGCGCTAGCGGATCGCGATTGCCCGAGGAGCGCTAGCGTAAAAACTCCGTCATGACCGCAGGTCGTGAGCGTAGGAAAGCGTAAGGAACGCGTTTTCGTTCGCTGGTGGGATTCAAGATCGAGCAATGACCGAATTGCTCTGTCTCACGGTGGCCGCGTTCGTCGCGGTCTACCTGTTCGTCGCTCTTCTCGATCCGGAGAGGTTCTGACGGCGCCATGAATCCTGCTCTGCTTGCCGGTCTTCAGATCGGCATCGTGATAGTCGTGTTGGCGGCGGCGTACGTGCCGCTCGGTGACTACATGGCCCGGGTGTTCGGTTCTACCCACGACACTCGCGTCGAGAGTCTGCTCTATCGGGTGGCCCGGGTGAACTCGTCGTCGGAACAGACCTGGGTCGGCTATTCCACCAGCCTGCTCGGGTTCTCGTTCGCCGGGGTCGTATTCCTGTTCGTACTGCAGCGAATTCAAGGTGTGCTCCCGCTGAACGGTGGCCTGTCGGGGGTGAGTCCGGCGATGGCGTTCAACACTGCGGCGTCGTTCGTCACCAACACCAACTGGCAGTCGTACGTTCCCGAGACCACGCTGTCGAATCTGACGCAGCCGCTGGGGCTGGCGGTACAGAACTTCGTCTCTGCTGCAGTCGGTCTCGCGGTGGCGATCGCCGTCGTGCGCGGCTTCGTTCGGGTGTCGACGGGCGGTGAGCTCGGCAATTTCTGGGTCGACCTCACGCGCGGGACGCTCCGTATTCTGCTGCCGCTCTCCGTGCTCGTCGCGGTGATCATGCTGACTCAGGGCACCGTGATGTCGTTCTCGTCAGGCTTCACCTCCACCGGTCTCGATGGGCAGACGGTCACCAATGCGCTTGCGCCCGTTGCCTCGCAGGAGGCTATCAAGGAGATCGGCACCAACGGTGGTGGCATTCTGGCGGCCAACTCGGCGCACCCGTTCGAGAACCCGACACCACTGACCAACATCGTGCAGATCATCTCGTTGCTGCTGATCCCGGTGGCCCTCACTCGTACGTTCGGCACGATGATCGGCAACCGCAAGCAGGGTCTGACGCTGCTGGCGGTGATGGCGACGCTGTGGGCGACGCTGTTGGCGGTGACGTTGTTCGCCGAATCCGGTACCCGTGGAGTGGCAGCAACGGCCGCGGGCGCGATGATGGAAGGCAAGGAAGTTCGCTTCGGCATCCCGGCTTCTGCGCTGTTCGCGGTGTCGACGACCGGAACATCCACCGGCGCAGTCAATTCGGCCCACGACAGTATGTCTGCGCTGGGCGGCGGAGCGGTGTTGCTGAACATGCTGTTCGGCGAGATCGCGCCGGGTGGCGTCGGCACCGGTCTGTACGGATTGCTGGTTCTCGCGGTCATCGCCGTCTTCGTCGGTGGTCTGCTCGTCGGCCGAACTCCGGAATTCCTCGGCAAGAAGCTGGGTCGACGGGCCATCACGATGGCCGCGCTCTCGGTTCTCGTGATGCCGATCCTCGTGCTCGTCGGCACGTCGATCACGGTGATACTCGAATCGACGACGAGCTATCAGGGCAACCCCGGCATTCACGGATTCACCGAGTTGCTCTACGCCTATGCATCGGCATCGAACAACAACGGCAGTGCTTTCGGCGGCCTGACGGTGACGAGCGACTGGTTCCAGATCTCCCTCGGTATCGCGATGCTGCTCGGCCGCTTTCTGCCGATCGCCTTCGTATTGGCCCTGGCCGGTTCGCTCGCGACGACCAAACGCAGCGCGCCCAACGCGGGCACCCTGCCCACCGATGGACCGTTGTTCGGCACGCTGCTGATCGGTACCTCCATCCTGGTCGCGGCCCTCACCTTCTTCCCCGCACTTGCTCTCGGACCCATAGCAGAGGCCATGCAATGAACCTGTCACTGAACACCGCTCTACCCGGCGCGTTCCGCAAACTCGATCCGCGCCACCTGGCCCGCAACCCGGTCATGTTCGTCGTCTTCCTCGGCTCGATCGTCACGACGATCCTGTCGATCGCTCAGCCGTCGGTATTCGCCTGGTTCGTCACCGGCTGGCTGTGGTTCACGGTGCTGTTCGCGAACCTCGCCGAATCCGTCGCCGAAGGCCGCGGCAAGGCGCAGGCAGCCAGCCTGCGAAAGGTGAAGCAGGACACTACTGCTCGACGACGCACGGCGTCGGGTGCCGAGTTCGTGATCACCGAGGTGGCCGGTGCCGAATTGAAGGTCGGCGACGAGGTCGTCGTCTCGGCCGGTGAGGTCATTCCCGGCGACGGTGACGTCATCGAGGGTATTGCAACCGTCGACGAATCCGCCATCACCGGTGAGTCGGCTCCCGTGGTCCGTGAATCCGGAGGTGACCGGTCGGCCGTCACCGGCGGCACGATCGTGCTGTCCGACGAGATCGTCGTGAAAATCACTGCAGCGCAGGGCGAGACGTTCGTGGATCGGATGATCGCCCTCGTCGAGGGCGCGGCGCGGCAGAAGACGCCGAACGAGATCGCCCTGAACATCCTGCTCGCGTCGCTGACCATCGTCTTCCTGTTCGCAGTCGTCGCCATCGGACCGATGTCCAATTACGCGGGACAGCAACAGGATCCAATCCAGCTGATTGCCCTGCTCGTCTGCCTGATCCCCACGACCATCGGTGCGCTGCTCTCCGCCATCGGCATCGCAGGCATGGACCGCCTCGTGCAGCGCAACGTACTGGCGATGTCCGGCCGGGCAGTGGAGGCGGCAGGCGACATCGACACGCTGCTGATGGACAAGACCGGCACCATCACCTTCGGTAACCGCCGCGCCACCGGTCTGCATCCGGCGACGGGCATCGACGCCGCCGAATTGGCTCGCGCAGCTCGGCTGTCGTCGCTGGCCGACGGCACCCCCGAGGGACGCAGCATCGTCGAACTGGTCGAGCGCGACTTCGACTCCGTCACGGCAGAGGGCGAATCCGAGCGCGGCGAGTTCGTGGCGTTCACGGCGCAAACTCGGATGAGCGGGTTGGATCTACCGGGCATGGAGATCCGCAAGGGTGCAGCGGATTCGGTCTACAGTTGGATTCGCGACGGCGGCGGGACGGCCGATCTGGACGGCACCGTGCACGACATCGCGCAGAACGGCGGCACTCCGCTGGTGGTCGCGGTACGCGAAACCGGTTCTGCTGCTCGCGCTCTCGGTGTCGTCGAACTCTCGGACGTCGTCAAACCCGGCATTGCCGAACGGTTCGCTCAGCTGCGGGCCATGGGCATCCGAACCGTGATGGTCACCGGTGACAATCCGCTGACCGCCAAAGCCATTGCTGCCGAGGCAGGTGTCGACGACTACCTGGCCGAGGCCACTCCCGAGGACAAGCTCACGCTCATCCGGCAGGAGCAGGAAGGCGGCAGGCTCGTTGCGATGACCGGCGACGGCACCAACGACGCCCCGGCTCTCGCGCAGGCCGACGTCGGCGTGGCGATGAACACCGGCACCTCGGCGGCCAAGGAAGCCGGCAACATGGTGGATCTCGATTCCGATCCGACCAAACTGATCGAAATCGTCGAGATCGGTAAGCAGTTGCTCATCACTCGAGGAGCACTGACGACGTTCTCGTTGGCCAACGATTTGGCGAAGTACTTCGCGATTCTGCCGGCGATGTTCTCCACCGTCTATCCCCAGCTGGGCGGGCTCAACATCATGCACCTGGCGACGCCGGAATCGGCCATCCTGTCTGCGGTGATCTTCAACGCGCTCGTCATCGTCGCGTTGATTCCGTTGGCACTCAAAGGGGTTCGATACACGCCTGCGTCAGCGGCAGCGTTGCTGCGGCGAAATCTGTTGGTGTACGGCGTCGGCGGGGTCATCAGCCCGTTCGTCGGTATCTGGCTCATAGACCTCCTCGTTCGACTCATTCCAGGGATTGGCTGACCATGCGTTTCGTACAGGGATTTCTCCGTCAGGTCGTTGCAGGCTTCGCAGTGCTGCTGGCGCTCACCGTGATCCTCGGCATCGCCTATCCGGCTGTGGTCTGGGGCATCAGCCGCATCGGCACCGACTCCGCCGAGGGGTCACCGCTGCGTGACGCACAGGGCTGCGTCGTCGGCAGCTCGCTGATCGGCGTCGATCCGCAGGTGGCTCCGGGAGAGCCGGATCCGTTCTTCCACACCCGCGTCACGGGCTCGGTATCGGACGACGACGCGTTCGCGCCCGGTGATCCGGCCGCGGCACTACCGACCAATCAGGGCCCGTCGAGCGAGGTACTCGCGTCGTTCGTCGAACAGCGTCGAGCCGCCATCGCCGCCCGGGAGAACGTCGACCCGTCCGCGATTCCGGCCGACGCCGTCACCGGCTCCGGATCCGGTATCGATCCCGATATCAGTCCCGCCTACGCGGCGCTCCAGGTCGCCCGCGTGGCGCAGGTCAACGGAGCGCCGGTGAGCGAGGTGGAGGCTCTGGTCGACGAGTACACCCGCGGCCCGCAGTACGGTGTACTCGGTGCCGAAGCGGTGAATGTCCCGGAGTTGAACCTGGCACTGCGGGACGCATACCGGCCGGGTGAGGAGACAGGCTGTGGCGGACAGGGGTGAGCTGCGGATCTATCTCGGTGCCGCGCCCGGCGTCGGCAAGACTTTCGCCATGCTCGGCGAAGCTCGTCGGCTGCAGGATCGCGGACGTGACGTGGTCGCGGCCGTCGTGGAAACGCACGGTCGGGCGCGAACCATCGAGGCACTCGAGGGCATCGAAGTTCTGCCGATGGCCACCGTCCGTTACCGAGGAGCCTCGGCGCAGGAACTCGATCTCGACGCGGTCCTGACGCGCCGCCCCGAGGTGGTGCTCGTCGACGAGCTGGCGCACACCAACACTCCGGGCAGCGTCCACGACAAGCGGTGGCAGGACGTCGAAGTGCTGCTCGACGCGGGCATCGATGTCATCTCCACCCTCAACGTGCAGCACCTCGAGTCTCTGAACGACGTGGTGCAGCAGATCACCGGTGTTCCGCAGCGAGAGACGGTTCCCGACAGCGTGGTTCGGGCCGCCGACGAAGTCGAGCTGGTCGACATCACACCCGAGGCGCTGCGGAGCAGGCTGCGGCACGGCAACGTCTACGCCGCCGACAAAGTAGACGCCGCGCTGAGCAACTACTTCCGCGGCGGCAACCTGACGGCTCTGCGTGAGCTCGCATTGCTCTGGATCGCCGACCAGGTCGACGCCGCATTGGTGAAGTACCGCAAGGACAATCGCATCACCGACACCTGGGAGGCGCGCGAGCGGGTGGTGGTCGCGGTGACGGGCGGCCCCGAGTCGGAAACCCTGCTGCGGCGGGCGAGTCGGATCGCCTCGAAGTCGAGTGCAGAACTGATGGTCCTGCACATCGTGCGCGGAGACGGCCTCATGGGCGTGTCCGCACCGCAGATGGGTTCCGTGCGCAAGCTCGCCGCCGGCCTCGGTGCGAGTGTGCACAGCGTTGTCGGGGACGACGTGCCCACCACTCTGCTCGATTTCGCGCGCGGAGTGAACGCCACGCAGTTGGTGATCGGTACCTCGAGAAGGTCACGCGCCGCCCGTATTCTCGACGAGGGTATCGGCGCGGCCGTGGTGCAGAACTCGGGAAAGATCGACGTGCACATGGTCACTCACGCCGAGCAGGCCCGTCGGCGGAGTCTGCAGGTCGATTCGGGGCGTCGACGGGTGATCGCCTGGCTGGCCGCGGTTCTCGTGCCTTGCTTGGCCGCTGCAGTGCTGAGCACGGTCGGTCCGGACTTCGATTCCAGCGGTGAGAGCGCCCTGTTCTTCATGGTGGTGCTGTGTGTGGCTCTGTTGGGAGGTGTTGCACCGGCGGCACTCTCGGCGCTGATCGCAGGATTTCTGCTGAACTATTTCTTCACCACACCCAGATACAGCCTGACGATCGCCGAGCCGGACAACTTCGTCGTGACCGTCGTACTGCTGCTGGTCGCTGTCGCGGTCGCGGCCCTGGTGGATGCGGCTGCTCGGCGGACGCGTCAGGCACGCCGGGCGACGCAGGAGGCCGAACTGTTGACCCTGTTCGCGGGGTCCGTCCTTCGCGGTGCCGATCTGGGCGCGCTGCTCGAGCGCGCACGGGAGACGTACCGCCAGTCTGGCGTAGCATTGTGGGACAACCAGTCCCGATCCATCGTGGGCAGCTCGGGCGAACACCCGCCGACCGATCGCAACGGGGCCGACACCGAGATCGACGCGGGCGATTTCACGCTGCTGCTCGTCGGCGAACGTACCCGCGCCCACGATCGCCGCGTCCTCGCAGCCGTCGCCAACCAAGCCGCGGGCATGGTGCGCCAAGCCCGTTTGGCCGAGGAAGCCAGCCGCGCCAACGCACTGGCCGAGGCCGACGCGTTGCGTCGAGCATTGCTCTCGGCCGTCAGCCACGATCTGCGGACGCCGCTGTCGGCGGTCAAGGCAGCCTCGTCGTCGCTGCGCAGCACCGACGTTCAGTTCTCGCCCGAGGACACCGACGAACTGCTCGCCACCATCGACGAGTCGGCCGACCAGTTGACGGCATTGGTGACCAATCTGCTCGACTCCTCGCGGCTGCAAGCCGGTGTGGTGCAACCCAGTCTGCGTCCCGTCTTCGTCGACGACGTACTGGCAGGCGCGCTGGTAGGGGCCGACGAGCGCGTGCGGGTCGAGGTGGGCGACGTCGAAGTGCTCGCCGATCCGGGTCTGCTCGAACGAGTGCTCGCGAACCTGGTGGCCAACAGTGCCCGCTACGCCCCCACCGGCGAGATCACCGTGCGCGCCGCAGTGCACGGTGACATGGCCGCCATCTCCGTCGTCGATCACGGCCCCGGCATCACCGTCGGGGCCGAAGCGACCATGTTCGACGCGTTCCAACGCCTCGGTGACCGTGACAACTCGGTGGGCGTCGGACTCGGCCTGTCGGTGGTGCGAGGATTCGTGCGGGCCATGGGCGGTACCGTCACGGCGTCGGACACCGTCGGCGGAGGGCTGACGATGACGGTCGAGTTGAAGGCGGCGAGCAGGTGAAGGTACGGGCGCTCGTCGTCGACGACGAACCACAGATCGTGCGGGCGCTGCGGATCAATCTGAACGTCCGCGGATTCGAGGTCGTCAGCGCGGCTACGGGTGGGGAAGCACTGCGGGTGGCCGCGAACTTCCACCCGGACATCGTGATCCTGGACCTCGGTCTGCCCGACATCGACGGTATCGACGTCATAGCAGGTCTGCGCGGATGGACCGATGTGCCGATTCTGGTGCTCTCGGCGCGCACCGACTCGGCCGACACCGTCGAGGCGCTCGATGCCGGAGCGGACGACTTCGTGACCAAGCCGTTCGGCATGGACGAGCTGCTGGCGCGACTGCGCGCGGCCCTGCGCCGCGGTCCGCAATCGGTGGCGGATCCCATCGTCGAGACCGCGGACTTCACGGTCGACCTCGCTGCCAAAACCGTTGTTCGACAAGGCGAGAACGTGCACCTGACGCGCACCGAATGGGGCGTCCTCGAACTGCTCGTCCGCAACGAGGGGAAATTGGTGTCGCAGAAAGAGATTCTGCGTACCGTGTGGGGACCCGGGCACGAGCGCGAAACGCATTATCTGCGAATCTATCTCGGCCAACTACGCCAGAAGTTGGAACGAGACCCAGCGGCACCGGTGCATCTGATCACCGAAACCGGCATGGGCTATCGATTCGTGAGCTGAGCGCTACCCGCGCCCGCACCTATCCACCCAATACCTCACCTTCGCGGCGTGGGTCCGCTCCGCCGATCCAGCCACCGTCGGTGCGTTGCAGCGCGCTCAGCCCGCTCGACTGGTCGGCAACCGAGACCTGGTGGCCCTTCTCGCGCAGCGTCTTCACGACCGGATCGTTCTCTCCAGTCACGTTGGGATGTTCGCCGCCGTAGTTGGTGGACGGGGTGTTGGCCGCTCCGAAGTCGACCATCGACACCGCCTGCTGCGGGTCCATTCCCCAATCGAGCAGTCCTACGAGTGTTTTGACGACGAACTGGATGATCACCGACCCGCCGGGTGAGCCCGCGACGAGAACGAGATCTCCGCGTGTGCCGTCGTCGCCGCGGTCGAACACCAGGGTCGGGGCCATCGAACTGCGCGGGCGCTTGCCTGGCTCGACACGGTTGGCCATGGGAGTTCCGTCCTCGGCCACCGGCGCGGCGGAGAAGTCGGTGAGCTGATTGTTGAGCAGGAAGCCGTCGACCATGTGGAACGAGCCGAAAGCCGACTCGACGGTCGTCGTCATCGAGGCTGCGTTGCCCTCGCCGTCGACGATGGAGATGTGGCTGGTGCCGTGCTCGGGATCGGTGGACGAGGCGAACTGCACCGGTCCGAAGTCGCCCGGTTTCGCGGTACCCATCGACTTGCCTTCGTCGATCAGTCCTGCTCTGCTGCTGAGGTACTCGGGGGCGAGCAGGGTGTCGGGCGAGCCGCCGGGTAGGGGTACGAAATCCGGATCGGCGACGTACTTGTCGCGATCGGCGTACGCCAGTCGCTCGGCCTCGGAGATCAGGTGCACGGCCTCGGCGGTCGGCTTGCCGCCGTTGGCGTCCATGTCCGTCGGGGCGTACTGCGCCAGATCGAAGTTCGACAGAATGCCCATCGTCGACGCCACCGCGATGCCGCCGGAGGACGGCCCCGGCATTCCGCAGATGTCGTGATCGCGGTACGGCGTGCACACTGCGGTACGGGTCTTCGGCTCGTAGCCGGCGAGGTCGTCCACCGTGATCTGCCCCGGGGTACGGCCGGCGGTGGTATCTGCTGTCGCGTCGACGATCGCCTGGGCAATGTCGCCGGTGTAGAAGGCATCGGCACCGTCGGTTGCGATGGCGGACAACGTCTTCGACATCGCCGGATTGTTCAGCACCGTGCCGGCAGGCTTACCGGTTCCGTCGGGCTGCAGGAAGTAGTCCTTCGACGCCGGGTCGAGTGCGAGCTTCGGTGCCGAGTCCGCGATGGACGAGGCCATGCGCGGGCTGATCTCGATTCCGTTGTCGGCGAGCTCGATCGCGGGTCGGAACAGATCCCCCCACGGCTTGTCACCGTGATCCTCGTGCGCCTGCTCGAGCATGCGCACAACACCCGGCACGCCGATCGATCGGCCACTGGACCGCGCATCGGGTTGCGGCACAGTGCGGTTGACGTCGTCGATGTACCGCAGGTAGTCGCCGGTGGCACTCATCGGCGCGGTCTCGCGGCCGTCGTAGCTCTGCACCTCGCCCGACGCGGCGTCGTAGTACATCAGAAAAGCGCCGCCGCCGATTCCCGACGACTGGGGTTCGACGAGCCCGAGCACGGTCTGCGCCACGATGAGGGCGTCGGCCGCGGTGCCGCCGTCGCGTAATACCTCGCATGCGGCCTCCGTGGAGACCGGGTTGGCGGTGGAGACCGAGTACGACGGCGTCTCCACCGGAGTCATGCTCGACCGATATCCGGTCGCCACTTCCGGATTGGTGGAGATGTCACCCGAGCCGGTGCTCGGGGTCTTTCCTACCGGGGTGCCGCCACTGGCACCGAGTACGCATCTGTCCGCCGCGGCGGTGTCGGTACCGGCGTCGTCGCTACTGCTGCACGCGACGAGCGGCACCAGCAGGAGAGCACAGGCGAGGGCGGTGTAGCGAACAGGGCGCATTCCGGTTGCAGACACCGCTCGACGCTAACACCGTGGTCACCGTTGCTGCGCGGATTCGAGAAGCCAATGCGCGATGGGGGCGGGCCTGCCGTACAGATAGCCCTGCGCGAAACGGCAGTCGAGTTGCTCGATGATCGCGGCCTGTTCCTCGGTCTCGACCCCCTCGGCGACGGTCGTCACGGAAAGCGCGGACGCCATGGCGGTGATGGCGCGAATCAGCTGGACGTCGGAATCGGAGACGCCGATCTCGTGGACGAAGGACTTGTCGATCTTGAGCAGCGCAATCGGCATCTTGCGCAACCGGTTCAGCGAGGAGTAGCCGATACCGAAATCGTCGAGGACGATGAGTACGCCCATGGCGGCGAGCCGATCGAGCACGGTCTTCGCTGCGCCGACGTCGTCGATCAGAACACTTTCGGTGATCTCGAGCGCCAGGTCCGCACCGGCGACGCCGAAGGTATCGAGCACCCGTTGGACGATGCCCGGCAGCGAGTCGTCGCGCAACTGCATCGGCGAGACGTTGACCGACATGGTGACGTCCTGCCCGTTCGCGCGCAGTGTCACCAGATCGGAGATCGCGGTGCGCAGTACCCACTCACCGATCTCCTCGATGAGATTGGTCGATTCGGCGATCGGGATGAACTCGTTCGGCGTCCGTACTCGGCCCTGCCAGTTCCAGCGCACGAGCGCCTCGTAGACAACGGTCTTGCGGGACTTCGTCGCGACGATCGGTTGGTAGTAGACCTCGAGTTCTCCGCGCCGGATCGCGCCGCGAAGTGCGGTGGCGGTCTCGATCGCCGATGTTGCTCGCGCACGCAAGGACTCGTCGAAGAACGCGTAGCGAGACGCCCCGAGAGATTTCGCGTGATACATCGCGGTGTCGGCCTCGCGGATGGCGTCGTGCAGTCGTTCGGCGTCGGCGATGCCCACCGAGGCCGAGACGTAGGCGGTGGCAGCACTGAGCGGGAACGGCTCGCTCAGTCGCTCGATGATGCGGCGCGCCAACAGTTCCGAACCGGAACGGTCGCGGCGGGTGAGCACCACGAACTCGTCGCCGGCATACCGAACGACGGTGTCGGCGGCACCGACGGCCGCGCGGATGCGACGTGCCGCGGCGACGATCAACTCGTCTCCGACGCGGTGGCCGTACGAATCGTTGACCATCTTGAAGTTGTCGAGGTCGACGAACAGAGTGCAGGTGCGTCCGGGTCGCTGAGCGCGTTCGTGTCGGGCGTACTCCGCGTCGAGCGTCGTGCGGTTCGGCAGTCCGGTGAGCAGGTCGTGTGCCGCGAGGTAGCGGGCATGCTCTTCGCCGGTCTGCACTCGGGCCAGGGCGCGTTCGCCGCGGAGGAAAGCACCGACCAGGATCGAGGCGAGCAACAGCGAGCGGACGATCAGGTCGCCGGTGGAGACCGCCGAACCGAGCAGCGGCACGGTCGCGCAGACCACCAACATCAACACCACGAAGACCACCCGACGGCTGCTGTGGGCGGGTGCGGGGGTCTGCCGGTGCGACACCGTGCGCATCGACGGGTCGAGCGCTGCCATCGCCAGCGACAGGTACGCGAACAGGTAGATGCCGTCGAGCAACCCCGAGGACGGAGCGTCGTCGGTCGTCGCCGCGAAGGCGTAGGACACGTCGCCGACGAACGTCGCCACCAGGGCGAGCAGCGCCCAGAACAGCGCGGCGGAGCGGGGTTTCGAGGAGAAGAGCAGATATGTCGTCAACGTGATCAGCGCCGCGTCGATCGCCGGATAGATCCCGTTCACCACCGTCGACACGGACGAACGCGGCAGGTCGAGGGCCGCAGAGATCAGCAGCAACCACGACAGGAACAGCGTGCCGAGGAAAATCAGGCCTGCATCGACTAGTGGGGTGATGTCGTCGATCGATCGGCGGTCTCGGATCCACCGAGACAGGGCGTATCCCACCAGGGCGTACCCGGTGAGAGTGAACAGATCCGGGAGCAGCGAGAACGATCGATCCAGCGCGTTCGGGTCGCTGCGAAACGAGACTCCGAACATGAACAGCACCGAGGCTCCGAACAGAGCCCACCAGCATCGGGCGTCGGTCGGGCGGTAGCGACGAATTGCCGCACTGATCGCCACGACCGATCCCACGGCGACGACGGCCAGAACGCCGGCACGCACGTCGGCACTGCCCTGGACGAACACCGTCACCGCGATGACGGCCACCGCAGCCAGGAACGCGGTCCGCACCGATGGCACGGCGAATGGCGCAGCGGCCTTCGCATTCATCGAAGGACCCCACTTCCCCTCGCTGTGCGGCGCTCGCACCTTCTCCGCTGACGCCTTCATCGGTGAATATACGTCTTTGCCAGCAAAAACGGTGATCAGGGTCACTATTTGACCCCGAACAAACTTCGACTCCACCGACCCTCGACGCAGAGTCGTCAACCGAGGGTTGACGACGGACTGGCGTCAACCTAGAGTTGACGTATGACCGAATCGACGAAGATCACCAACCCAGTCCGACTCGACGACCTGATCGCCGCCATCGAGAAGGTGCACACCGACGCACTCGATCAACTCTCCGACGCGGTGATCGCCGCCGATGCGCTCGGCGACATCGCCGACCATCTGATCGGCCACTTCGTGGATCGAGCGCGTCGGTCCGGTGCGTCCTGGACTGCCATCGGCGCGTCCATGGGCGTCAGCAAGCAGGCGGTACAGAAGCGCTTCGTGGCCAAGGGTGGCGACGACCCGGCCGAACTCGACGCCAGTCAGGGCTTCTCGCGCTTCACTCCACGCGCACGAAATGTGGTGGTGGGGGCCCAGAACGAGGCCCGGGCGACGAGCAACGATCACATCACCACCGGCCATCTGATCCTCGGCCTGCTCGGTGAGCCCGAGGGCTTCGCCGCGAAGCTACTGGGTGCGCAGGGGCTCACCGATGGGCAGATCCGTACCGCGGTGACGGCGACGCTGCCCGAACCGGCCGATCCCCTGCCGGCGCTGATCCCCTTCGACGCCGGTGCCCAGAAGGCACTGGAATTGACCTTCCGTGAAGCGCTTCGGTTGGGGCACAACTACATCGGCACCGAGCACATCCTGTTGGCGCTGCTCGAGAACGAGGATGCCACCCTGGCCGAACTCGGGGTTCGCAAAGACGCCATCGAGAGCGGATTGGCAACCGCGCTGGGAAGCTGATGTCCGACGTCAGGAGGCCATTGCTTCGGCCCGTTCCACGGCGAACCGTACGTCCTCCTCGATGAGGTCACCGTTGATCGCGGCACCGGCCTTCACGCCTGCCGCCGACGCCGCGACGACGGTGTCCATGGGTGCCGCCACGTTGCCGGCCACCCACACCCCCGGCACGGACGTCGCGCCGACCGGGTCGGCCTCGATGTGGGTGCCCAAGACGTGACCGTTCATCACCATCTCGGTCGTCTCGAGTCCCAATGACTCGAGAACGTCTGCGCGGGAAGTGAAGTTGGGGCCGACGACCACGGCGTCGAGCGCGACGGCGACGCCGTTCGCCAACGTGACGCCGACGATGGCGTCGTTCTCGACGTCGACTCGCGTGATCTCTTCTTCGACCACGACGATCCCGCGGGCGCGCATCCGCGTCAGCTCCTCGGGGCTCAATTCCGTTGCGGTGTGGGTGAATACGGTGACATTCTCGGACAGTTGACGCCACATCTGGGCCTGATGTCCGGACATGACGCTGCCGATGATGCCGATCGCCCAGTCTCGGACTTCCCATCCGTGGCAGTACGGGCAGTGCAGTACGTCGCGGCCCCAGCGCTCGGCGAGCCCGGGGATGCTGGGAAGAATGTCGGTGAGACCGGTGGTGACCAGGAGGCGACGGCCTCGAACGACGGTCCCGTCGGCGAGGGACACCTCGAACCCGGAGTCGGTCCGCGCAGCCGAGGTCGCGCTGCCGTCGACGATGCGGACGCCGTAGTGCTCGGCCTCGATACGGCCGAGTCGAACGAGCTCGAGCGGAGATTCGCCGTCGCGCGTCAGGTAGTTGTGGGAATGGGCGGCCGGAGCGTTGCGTGGATCGCCGGCGTCGACGATCGCCACGGATCGGCGGGAGCGTCCGAGAGCGACGGCTGCGCTGAGCCCCGCGACTCCGCCGCCGACGATGATCGCGTCGACGGGGACATTCTCGACGGGGGCTGGGTATGCGTTGTCTGAAGTCATGTCTGCAGTGTGCGGACAGGATTGCATGGCTGGCAAGAAATATTGCCAGGACAGCAACTTGTCGAAGGCGAAAATACCGCTGCTCCGACTCGCGCAGACAAAACGAGGTAGCTGCCCTGTTTGTCCCCGCGTCGGCCGAACCGACGGTTGCCATCGGTGGTAGTAAGCGCGGATCTACCGCTTGAACAGGCCGTTCGGGTGCGGTCTACTGATCGGCAGGAACAAATTGGGGGCGCAATGGGGCATTTCGAAATCGGGGATACGGTCGTCGCAGTCAGAAATCTGGGACGCGTGCGTTGGCGAAGCGGCATTCCCAAGGGAACCGTGGGGATCGTCGTAGGCATCGACTGGCTCGGCGACGCCCGAGTGGACTTCACCGCCGACCCGTCGATGCGAGGGCGCGGAGAAGCGGTGGAGCACATCGTGGCCGACGGTGACGTCCGGACGGTGCGGTCAGCGCCTCGCCGCTTGTTCGGCTAGCTGCCGTCGGTTCGCTCGTCGTCGGTGGCCGGGCCGGTTTCGATGGCCCCGCCCTCGCTGGACCAGTCGTTGGTGTCTGCGTCCGCAGCTGGGTCGGACTGCATGTCCTTGTCGGCGTCGGGGGCAGGGTTCTCGTCGTGCTTCGGATCAGTCATGTGTGCGGTGTACCCGTGCGGTGCCGGACGAACCGTCGGCACCGCACGGATGGCGAACTGCCGGTCCTACAGTCCGAAGGGCAGCGTTCCCGGTGCCAGCTCGAAGCCGCTGCTACCAGCAGAAATGGAGCCGAAGCCGGCCAGGATCGCGTTGATGAAGTTGGTGATCATGCGATGTTCCTTTCCTTCGATGTGTAGACGTACTCGTGGGACAACCCGGTCGAGGTTACCGGCCGCGGTAGCGTCGAGCCTGTGAGGAACCCTGGGATCTACGTCGGGATTGCTGTTGCCGTGAGTCTGCTGGCGGCGTGTTCTTCGCCCAGTGCACCCGACGCCGACGTCCCGGACGCCCCGGCCTCGGCCTCACTGAACTATGTGGCGCTGGGTGATTCGGCGGCGTCGGGGCCACGTATCCCGGAGCAGGTGGGCGTACCGGGTTGTGAGCAGTCCGACTCGAACTACCCGCACGTCGTCGCGGCTCAGCTCGAGGTCGCGTCGTTCGTCGACGTCACGTGCGGCGGGGCCGTGACCGAGAACCTCGTCTCGACGCCCCAGAGCACCTCCAGCGGGGATCAGCCCGTCCAACTCGACGCGGTGACGCCCGAGACCGATCTGGTCACGGTGACGATCGGTGGCAACGACATCGGGCTCGTCTCGACCGCGGTGGGCTGCCTGACGTTCGCGAATTCCTCGACAGGCAACGTCTGCAAGGACCGGCTCACCGCCGGCGGCGTCGACACCGTCGCCGCCGCCATCGCGGACAAGGCTCCGGGTTGGGGCGCGATGCTCGACGCGGTGGCCGAGCGTGCGCCCGACGCGCGGATCCTCGTCGTCGGATACGGAACGTATCTCCCCGACGGTGGCTGCTTCCCCACTCAGCCGGTTCTCCCCGAGGACGCCGACTACATCCAGAGCAGCATCAGCGCCATGAACCAGGCGCTGAAGACACAGGCCGAGGAGCACGGGGCCGAGTTCGTCGACACCGAGGCACTCAGCGTCGGCCACGATGTCTGTGCGGCAGTCGATCAGCGGTACTTCGAGGGCGTCATCCCGGAGAACCCCGCTGCGCCACTGCACCCGACGGCCGCCGGCATGGCCGCCATCGGTGACGAGGTTGCCTCGATCGTACGAAGCGAATAGGTGTCCACGGGAAGGTAACTGGCTCTACCCGGGCGTTCGACTATCGGGAAGTGTCGACCGTATGGTCTCGTGGTCCGCAGTATTCGGCGTGTTCGCAGTCGCCCTCGTGTTGGTTCTGACACCGGGTCCCAACATGATCTACCTCGTCTCGCGCACCATTTCGCAAGGCAGGCGGGCGGGGATGGTGTCCCTCGTAGGTGTGGCTGTCGGCTTTCTGATCTACCTGACGGCCACCAATCTCGGCCTGGCAGCGGTGTTCACGGCCGTGCCCGCGTTGTACATCGCGGTCAAGCTCGCCGGCGCGGTCTACCTCGGTTGGCTTGCCGTGCAGGCGCTACGCGGAACGGCCTCCGCTTTCGAGCCGACTGCGCTGCAACAGGACTCGAACCGTCGACTGTTCACGATGGGTCTGGTGACCAACCTGCTGAACCCGAAGATCGCGATCATGTACATCTCCGTCATTCCGCAATTCATCGATCCTGCGGCCGGCCGCCTTCTGCTGCAGGGCTTCACGCTCGGCGGCGTACAGATCGCCGTAGCGGTAGCGGTCAATCTGGTGATCGTGGTGTTGGCCGGATCGATCGCCCGATTCCTCGCCGTCCGGCCCACCTGGCTGAAGATGCAGCGCTACCTCATGGGCACCGTGCTCGGGCTACTGGCGGTCCGTGTCGCCACCGACGGCAGCAGGCCTGTTCCCGCGTGAGCAGTACGTGCGCCACCCGCCGAATTCGGTGATGTCGGTGCCCTTCTCGGCGGCGTCGTGGGCGCAGCAGAACCCGGTGACCCAGCGTCCGTCCGACAACTCGACCGGACCGAGGCCCATCGGCGCGGGCAACCCGGCGAGGAAAGTGCCGAGCGCGGCAGCGGACATCCGGTACAGCTCTCCGGCAATGGGTGCGCCGTCCCCTTCGCGCCGCACCAGACCGGGCTTGGGCGGTGTGGTGTGCAGATCCACGAGTCGGTAGTCCGCAGATGTGGTCACCTCGCCGCTGAATCGTGCGCCTCGATCGGTCAGCTGGCTGTGCACCGGGAACCCGCGCAGGTGTGCCCCTACGGCCAGCACCTCGATGCCGTCGTCGATCAACGAGGGTGACGGCGCTTCGCTCAGCCGAGCAGCCAGGTCGATGGCGATCTGATCCTCGAACGCAGGCACGACGAACATCACTCCGAATGGAGTGCCGTCGGGCGTCGGGGCACCGGGGACGGCCACCGCAGCCATGTCGAGCAGGTTGCAGAAGTTGGTGAACGTGCCGAGGCGTCGGTTGATGCCGACCGGATCTGCCTGCACTGCAGCGATGCTCGGGTGTTCGGTGGTGGTGGGCAGCAGCAGACCGTCGACGTCGCGTAGCAGTTCGCGGGCAGCCGTCTTGGCCTGGGTGAGTGTGCCCAGATCGTCCACGTACCGGTGCGCGGACGGGCCGGCTGCAGAGCGGACGATGGTCGCGACCGTGGGATCGGCACCGTCCGGCGCGGTGTCGAGAAATTGGCCGACGGCCGAATAGCGCTGCGCCACGATGGCTCCGTCGTACAACAGTGTGGCCGCATCGAGCAGCCCCGAGATATCGACTTCGACGTGGGTGAAGCCCTTCTCGGCCAGGCCTGCCACCGTCTCCTCGAATGCCCGACGGTATGCCGGGCTCAGCGATACCAGATCTTCGGCACGCGGAACGGCGACCCGGGGTTCCGGTGAGGCGGCCAGTCGTACGTCGGCGGGCCAGGCCCGGCTGCGTGGATCGGTCTCGGTAGGGCCGGCCATCACCTTCATGGCCGCCGCGGCACTGTCGAGGTCGTGAGCCAGCACGGTGACGCAATCGTAGTCGGCGCACGCGGGCACTACCCCGGTGTTCGGCACGATCCCCAGTGAGGTCTTGATGCCCACCAGGCCGTGGAACGCGGCGGGGACTCGCCCGGATCCGGCTGTGTCGGTGCCGATTCCGATGTCCGCGATCCCCAGCGCCACCGCCACCGCCGAGCCGGAACTGGATCCGCCCGAGACCAGCGTGGCGTCCCAGGCGCAGCGCACTGCTCCGTAGGGGCTTCGGGTGCCGACCAGTCCGGTAGCGAATTGGTCCAGGTTGGTCTTGGCGAGTATCAGTGCGCCCTGGCTCGTCAGTCGCTCGATGGCGACGGCGGAGACTGCTGGTGTGTAGGCGAATTCGGGGCACGCCGCGGTAGTGGGCAGACCGGCGACGTCGATGTTGTCCTTGACCGCAACCAGCACGCCGGCGAGCGGCAGCTCTGCACCTGCCTCCAGTGCGCGTTCGAGCGCCACCGCCTCGGCCAGTACGTCGTCCTCGTCGCGCAAGGTGATCCACACCTCGGGTCGGTCGACCTCCGCGATTCGCTTGTAGGCCTCCAGAACTCGTTCTCGTACCTCAGGCAGCATCGATCTTGCCTCTCTTGTCGAATTCTCCGGCTGCCGACCACGCGTCCCGCTCGGCCCCGAAGGCCACGGCCTGAGTCGCGCGGAACTCCGCGATGGATTCGGCGTTGGACTCGAGGAAGTTCTCGTGCTCGGCGAGCGAGAACTCACCGTCGGTGATCTCGACTCCACCGCCTCGGCCTGCTGCCAGATCGGCGCGCAGGTCCATCAGCTCCTCGGGTTCGACCGAGTACCAGGAGATTCGGTCGAAGAACCGCAACAGCCACGGGGTTCCTTCCTCGAACGGGCCTCCGCTGTACGTGGCACTGTGGTTCCACACCTGCGTGGTTCGGCCGACGAACTGGTATCCGCCGGGGCCCTCCATGCCGTAGATGCACAGGTATGCCCCGCCGATGCCGACGGCATTCTCCGGCGTCCACGTGCGTGCCGGGTTGTACTTCGTCGTCACCAGGCGGTGACGCGGATCCAGCGGAGTCGCCACCGGGGCACCGAGGTACACGTCACCGAGCCCGAGCACCATGTAGTCCGCCGCGAAAACGGTATCGAAAACGTCTGCGACGGAATCGAGTCCATTCATCCGCCGGATGAACTCGATGTTCCAGGGACACCACGGGGCGTCGGCACGCACGCCGTGCATGTACCGCTGGATCGCTTCCCTGGTCGACGGGTCGTCCCACGAGAGCGGGAGCCGAACCTGGCGGCTGGGGACCACGAGTTCCGAGGCTGCGGGCAGATCGTCCTCGACCTCGGCGAGCAGTCCCATCAGCGAATCGATCGACAGCACATCGGGATTCACCTTGACCTGCAGTGAGCGGATGCCGGGGGTCAGATCCAGCAGGCCTCGGGGCGCGATGGCCTCGACACGCTGATGCAGCGCGTGTACCCGTGCTCGCAGGGTGAGGTCGAGTTTCATGTCGCCGTATTCGACCAGGACGTTGTCGTCCCCAGATCGCCGGTAGGTGACGCACGTATCGGCGTCGCGCCGAGCGATGACGCCGTCATCCCCGTCGCCGCCGGCGGAGAAGACTGCGGGCAGTGATGCGCGCCGAGCGAGGCCGAGCGATCCCAGCGGCGCGGTGGCTGCAGCCCGGACCGGCACGAATCGGATCGTGTCGCCGGGACGAAGCTGGCCGAGCTTCCAGCGTTCGGCCGCGACAACGGTGACAGGACAGACGAATCCGCCGAGACTCGGGCCGTCGGGGCCGAGCAGGATCGGGGTGTCGCCGGTGAAGTCCAATGCCCCGACGCTGTAGGCGTTGTCGTGGATGTTCGACGGGTGCAATCCGGCCTCGCCGCCGTCGGCGCGAGCCCACTGCGGCTTGGGTCCGATCAGCCGGACTCCGGTGCGATCGGAGTTGAAGTGGACCTCGTAGCGGGTGGCGTAGAGGGTGTCGATGTCGTCGCGGGTGAAGAACTCGGGTGCTCCGTGTGGGCCTTCGGTGACGGCGATGTCCCAGTTGGACGTCAGCACCGGCAGGTGTTCCATCGGGATCGGTCCGAGGACGGCGGAGTTGTCGGAGCGGCCGGCCAGTCCGATGATGTCTCCCTCGCCCAGGATGCCGCCGCGATGTCCGCCGAACTTACCGAGCGTGAATGTCGCTGCGCTGCCGAGGTAGTCGTCGACGTCGAGGCCGCCCTGGATCAGGACATACACCCGCAGACCGTGTCCGGTGGTGGTGCCCACGTCCAGTGTTGCTCCGGCAGGTACCAGAACCGGTCGCCACTGCGGGGCCGGTCGGCCGTCGATGCGCACCGGCACTGCGGCACCGGTGACGCAGACGTAGGTGTCGGCGTCGAACGTCAATGCCGGTCCGGCCATGGTCGATTCGAGGCCGGGTGCGCCCTCGGGATTGCCGAGCGCGGTGTTGCCGAGCCGGAACGACAGATCGTCCATCGGTCCCGACGGCGGCACGCCCACCTTCCAATATCCGACGCGTCCCGGCCAGTCCTGCACGGTCGTGATCATGCCGGGCCGCTGCACGGTCATCTTGGCGGCCGTACTGTTCACAGCGGTCATGATCGCGTCACGATCATCTGCACTGCGGTGGGGTCGAACCCGTTGCAGGGGTTGTTGATCTGCGGGCAGTTCGAGACCAACACCAGGGTGTCGATCTCTGCGCGCAGCGAGAGCGTCTTACCGGGGGCCGACAGACCGTCGACGATGCCGAGGGTGCCGTCGGCGTCGACGGGGACGTTCATGAAGAAGTTGATGTTGGGGGCCAGATCTCGCTTGCCGAGTCCCCACTTGGAACCCTCGATGAGGAAATTCTCGACGCAAGCGTGCTGGTGTTGGGTGTGATGGCCGTAGCGCAGGGTGTTCGATTCCTTGGAGCACGCACCGCCGACGGTGTCGTGGTTGCCGACCTCATCGTCGATGATCGTCATCAGGGGTGTCGAATCATCGCTGCGGAGAACGGTTCCGGTGGTCAGGAACAGGTTCTGTTGCGCGGTGACGGTCGCGGCCGCGGAGTACCGGAGCGAGTGGTCGTGTGCGGCGTACAGCAGGGTGTCGACGGCCTGATTGCCGTAGAGGTCGACGATGGTCAGGATGTCACCGGCCTCGACGATTGCCGACCAGGGGCCGAACGCGGGAGCGATCTCGTCTCTCACTGTCACCGTGTTCACTGTGCTGGTAGTCATTGCGCTGCCTTCCATGCGTTCTCGGTGTTCTGCACTGCGCGCTGGTATTCCGGCTCGGTGTTGTCGAGTGTGAGCAGCTCTTCCGGTGCGCGCCAGGCCAGTACGTCGAGTGTCGTCGTGTCGTACTCGGGACTGGGGTTCAGTGGGTGAGCGGTGTTGGCGAGCAATACGATCACCGGCAGGTGGATGAGCAGATCCACCGAGCAGCCCGGTCCGGCCGAGCCGGTGCTGACGAGGCTCCCGTCCGCGTCGACGGTGACGCCGTGGAAGAACGACAGCGATGGTCCGACGTCACGCGGCTCGAGTCCGTGCTTGGCCGCGGCAAGGGTGAACAGCTCGCGTCCGGCCGGAGCGGACGAATGCGGTGCGCTCACTCCGTATTTGGCGATGTTCGTCGCCGTGGACGTGGTACCGCACAGCGCGTCGTGGTGACCGGAGGTGTCGGCGACGATGGTCGCCAGCACGCGGCCCTGATCGGAGAGCAGGGGGTGGCCCGCGCTCAGGTACGCCTGCCACGGAACCTTGACGGTGTCGGCGGTGTTGAGGCGCTCCCACGGTGCGTCGACGCGATAGAGCAGCAGGTTGGCGCAGGCGGCGCCGTCGACGTCGACGAGGCGCAAGCGGGTTCCGCGAGCCAGAACCTTCGTGGTGTAGCTGCCGCCGGGCACCGATTCTGCCCACGTCAGTTCCGACACGCCCTTCGGTGCTGTGGGGGCCGGTGCAAGGGTCGCCTGGGACCGCGCGTGTTCCTTGGCCGAATGGGTGGTTGCTGTGCTCATGGTGGTTCAGGCTCCGATCGTGACGGGCTTCGGGTGGGCTTTGCCGCGGGGCAGGCAGGCGATGCCCACGACGATCACTGCGAGGACGGTCAGGGGTGCGGCCCAGCGCAGCAGTGGGAATTCGCCGATGGGGTCGAAGATTTCGGCTCGTGGCCACGAGAGGTTGACCACCATGAGCCCGCCGTAGAGAACTGCGGCGATGTTGACCGGCAGGCCGAGGCGGCCGAGGGTGAAGAGCTTCTCGCCGTCGCTGTCCTTCTGCACGCCGCCGTGCGGCCAGCCCTTGAGTCGCTGGATCAGCAGCGGGACGGTCACCATCATGTAGGCGAGGTAGATGAGCACGATGCAGACGCTCGACAGGGTCGTGAAGATCGCGGAGTTGCCGACGTTCACGGCGAGGATGGCTACGCAGGCCAGGCCGATCAGCACCGAGGGTGCGATGGGAGTTCCGGTGCGCGAGTTGACCTTGGCCAGTGCAGCCGAGGCGGGCAGTCGTCCGTCACGGGCCATGGAGAACATCAACCGGGAGGCTGCGGTCTGGATGGCGAGAGTGCAGATGAACACGGCGATGGCGACGTCGACGAGCAGGACCTTGCCCCACGGCGAGGTGAGAATCGAATCGATGACGTACGGAAGTCCCTGCGTCGCAAGCTCACCGTCGGTGAGACTGGGTGCGGCCATGAGTGCGCCGACGATCATCAGGCCACCGCCGAGTGCCGATGCCGAGAGCGCGAGGCGAATGGTGCGCGGTGCGACGCGTCGGGGATTGCGGGTTTCCTCGGCGAGCTCGCCCGCCGAGCCGAAGCCGACCATGACGTAGGCGGCCATCAGACCCGAGACGATCCATGCCCCGATGTAGCCGGGATCTGCTCCGGCACTGCCGGTGTCGAAGACCACCTGCGGGCCGCGCTCGGCGTGAGTGAAGAAGACCAGCACGAGGGCGATGACACCGACGATCTCGCAGGTGACTCCGATGCTGTTGATGCGCGACATCCAGTTCACGCCGATGCAGTTGATGGTGGTGGTGAGTACCAGCAGAATCGAGCCCAGCACAACGGCATTGGCGGCACCGCTCGGCGAGGTGAGTGCCGTGTCCTCGCCGATCAGTTGGAACCCGCCCCAGATGCTGGGCAGCACCACCTGCAACGCGATTGCGGCGGCGGAGGCGGTGACGATCTGCGCGATGATCATGAACCACCCGGCGAACCAGCCGACCAGTTCACCGCCCATGCGCCGGGACCAGTGGTAGATGGCCCCCGAGATGGGATAGCGCGCGGCGAGTTCGGCGAAGTTCAAGGCGACCATGAACTGGCCGAGGAACACCAGCGGCCAGGTGAGGAAGAAGGCCGGGCCGCCGAAGCTGAAGCCGAGGCCGAAGAGCTGGAAGATGGTGGTCAGGATCGAGACGAACGAGAAGCCGGCGGCGAACGACGCGTACTTGCCGAGGCTACGGTGCAGCTGCTGGTCGTACCCGAGGGCAGCAAGATCCGAATGGTCCGTCGTACGAACCGGTTCCGATCCCGCGCCGGGGGCCGGCAATGTTGTCGAGCTCATGTTCACTCCTACGGGCGAGGTGGGTGGTGAGTGACCGCCCGCTGCATCGCCGAGGCGGGTTTCTGTCAGTTGATAGTTTTCGGCACCGCCGTTCCCGGGCGGTGTCCGTCGTGAAACAAGCTCGTTTCGTCTATTTCGATCAGATGACAGAAATCTCACCGTCACGTGGACCTGACAAGATGCAGTCATGACCGGCGCAGGCAGACCACGGCTGAGCACAAAGAAGCGGGCAGGGGACACCGCTCGCGAGGAAATACTCGACGCTTCGGCTGAGCTGTTCACCACTCGCGGATTCACCAACACCTCGACCCGCGTCATCGCCGACGCTGTCGGACTGCGTCAGGCCTCGCTCTATCACCACTTCGCCACCAAGGACGACATCCTCGACGCACTTCTCAGCGGCACCGTCGACGCGCCGTTGGCCGTTGCGCAGCGAATCCGCGATTCCGGAGCCGAGGCCCCGACCCAGATGTACGCCCTCGCCTACTTCGACGCCGGGCAGCTGGCCGCGTCCACCTGGAATCTGGGTGCGCTCTATCTGCTGCCCGAGTTGCGCAGTGAGCGTTTCGAGGCCTTTCGCGATCACCGCTACACACTGATGAGCCTGTATGCGGCCATCGCGTCGGACACGCTGGTTGAACTTGGTTCCGAGCGTCGGCCGGGCACCGAGGACCTGCCGTTTCGCCTGGTGGAGACCGTGGTGAACGCGCGTGCTGACCGCGAGAACGGACGGCGCGACCCGACGGTGGATGCGGCGGGGATTGCCGAGGCCGCCCTGCGGGTGCTCGGCTGGACCGCGGATGTCAGCGCGTTGCACGAGAGTGCGGAAGCCCTGCTCGAGGCGGTCGTCGGAATAGTCGAGGATTCTCGCTCCTTGCATTCGACATGACATCGATAGCAATAGTCGGAGCAGGTGCAGGTCTCGGAGCAGCAGTGGCGCGTAAGTTCGGCGCGGAGGGCTTCTCGGTCGGCCTGATATCCCGCAACCGGTCCCGTGTCGACGCACTCGCTGATCAGCTCGCTGCCGACGGTGTATCCGCCAAGGGATTCGTCGCCGATGTGCGCGATCCGGCCTCCATCGCCGCAGCGCTCGAGCAGGTCACAGAAACCCTCGGCCCCATCGAGGTGCTGCAGTACAGCCCGCTTCCGCAGAAGGACTTCATGCGGCCCGTGCTCGAGACCACCCCGGCCGACATGGTCGGTCCGGTCGAGTTCTCCATCTACGGACCCATCGCCGCCGTTCATCAGGTGCTGCCGGGAATGCGCTTCCTCGGCGAGAACAAAGGCACCATCCTGTTCGTCAACGGCGGTTCCGCAGTCAAGCCCGGTCGTACGGTCACCGGCACGTCCATCGCGTTCGCCGGCCAGGCCGCGTACGCGCAGCTGCTCAACGAGGAGTTGGCCGACGAAGGAATTCAGGTGTCGCAGTTGATCATCGGCGGTGCCATCGACGGCAAGGATCCGAAGAAGAGCCCCGAGGCTCTCGCCGAGCAGCTGTGGAGCCTGCACACCGAGCGCGACAGGTTCCGGGTTCAGGTCGCCACGGACTGACTAGGCTTGCCGGCATGACATTGTTGCCCGACTGGGCTCAGAGCCTGGACCTTGCACCCCACCCGGAGGGTGGATGGTTCAAGGAGACCTGGCGCAGCGAGGTCACGATTCCACAGGCAGCTCTGCCCGACGGTTATCCCGGTCCCCGCGCGGCAGGGACGGCAATTCTGTTCCTACTCATGCCCGGTCAGCAGTCGGCCTGGCACACCGTCCGCGGCACCGAGATGTGGCTCTATCACCGGGGCAGTCCGGTGCAACTCGACCTGGGCAGTGATGGAACCCAGCCGGGTGAGGTGACCTCGCTGCTGGTTGCACCCGAATCTCCGCAGCAGATCGTGCCACCGTCGGTGTGGCAGCGGGCGCGTCCGATGGGCGACGAGCCGAGCTTGGTCAGCTGCACCGTCACCCCGGGATTCGATTTCGAGGACTTCCGGCTCGAGGACTCCCATGGGTAGGAAGCGTGAGTCCGCTGGAGGGCTGAAGCCCGGCCTGTTCGAAATCGACTCGGGCACCTGCGAACTGGTCCGCGACACCTTCTCGGACGACGGGTGGGTCGTCAACGTCAACGATGTTCCCAGTTCGCACATCGACATGAACGACCCCACCGTGCTCGAATTCGAGTACATGCGGTGGATTTCGGGACTGGTACGTGCACAGTGGGATTCGAGCTTCGCGCTGCGGGCGCTGCATCTCGGGGGTGGAGCCTGCACGCTGGCCCGCTCCTTCACCGCCGAATTTCCCGGTGCGCGTCAGGTGGTCGTGGAGCTCGACGGCAAGCTCTCGGAATTGGTCCGCGAGTGGTTCGACCTGCCTCGGGCACCGCTGCTCCGCATCCGCGTCGGCGAGGCACGGGCCGTCACCGAGACGCTGAGCGAGAACAGTCGAGATCTGATCGTGCGAGATGTGTTCTCCGGAGCCACAACTCCGACCCCGCTGCTCACCGCCGAGTTCACCGAGCATGTTCGACGCGTTCTCTCGCCCGGCGGCATGTATGTCGTCAACTGCGGTGATCGACGCGATCTGTCGCTCGCGAAGCAGGAGGCGTCGACCATCGGAAGTATATTTCCGCACACGGCGATCGTCGCCGATCCGGCGATGCTCAAGGGCAGGCGCTACGGCAACATCATCATTGCCGGCAGTGACGTCCCGATCGGGGACTCCCCGGCTCTGGCGCGGGAGCTTCTCGGCGGAGCAGTCCCGGCGCATGTGTGGTTGACCGAGCAGGTGCGGTCTTTCGCGCGTGATGCAAAGGTGTTGCGGGATTGAAGCACTGGGTTCCAAGACCCGCTCACAGCACGTCCTGCGCGAGTGTCATCAGGCGACGGTGCGCATCGGCTCCGGCGCGGCCTATTTCGTCCTGCGGTGCGCTGATCAGGACGTCGTTCTCGACGATCGTTCGACCGCCCACCATCAAGCGAGCAAGCGGTGGCGTCTGCCCGTAGGCGAACGCGACCACAGGGTCGTCCACGGCCGAGTAGAAACCATCGGTGCGCCAGATGGCGATGTCGGCCAGCTTGCCGACCTCGAGCGAACCGATCTCGCTCTGCCGTCCCAGTACCTTTGCACCGCCCAGGGTTCCGATCTCGAGTGCCTGACGCGCGGTCAGTGCTGTCGGACCGTACTTGGCTCGCTGCATGTACATCGCCTGGCGGACCTCGCCGGCAAGCGGCACCATCTCGGCCGAAGCGGAACCGTCCACACCGAGGCCGACGGGTGCGCCGGCCGCGAGCAGGTCCGAGATTCGCGCGATGCCTGCGCCCAGACGTGCATTGGAACTCGGGCAGTGCGCAATGCCGGTGCCGGTGGCCGCCATCTTCGCGATGTCGGAGTCGTGCAGGTGTACCGCATGGGCGAACCACACGTCGTCGCCGAGCCAGCCGACCTGCTCCATGTATTCGACCGGGGTGCAGTTCATCTGAGCGAGGCAATGCTCCTCCTCGTCCAGAGTCTCGGCCAGATGGGTGTGCAGCCGAACACCTTTTGCGCGGGCGAGTTGTACGGACTCGACGAGCAGTTGCTTGCTGATCGAGAACGGGGAGCACGGCGCGACGGCGATGCGGAGCATAGAGCCGAAGGCGGCGTCGTGATATGTGTCGATGGCCTCGGCGGTAGCGGTGAGGATGTCGTCGAGCGTTTCGACCACCTCGTCGGGCGGCAGACCGCCGTCGGAGACACCCCGGTCCATCGAGCCGCGGCACGGCTGAAATCGGACGCCGATGCGCTGAGCCGCGTCGATCTCGGCGGCGAACAGGTCGCCCCGGCCCTTGGGGAAGATGTAGTGATGATCGGTGCTCGTCGTGCATCCCGATTTCGCCAGCCAGCCGAGGCCGGCAGCAGCTGCGCCACCGACGACCTCGGCATCCATCTTCGACCATGGCTTGTACAGCGCCACAAGCCATTCGAAGAGCGTGTTGTCCTTGGCGAGACCTTGAGAGGCCCACTGATAGAGGTGGTGATGGGTATTCACCAGTCCAGGCGTGACGAGGCAGCCGGACGCGTCGATGTTCTCTGCCCCGGCGAGGACCGGTGCCGAGCCGGATCCCACGGCGGTGATCTTCGTTCCTTCGATCACGAGATAGCCGGAGGGAATCTCGTCGCCGACAATGGGGGCGATATACGCATTGGAGATCGCGGTGGTCATGTGTCGTCGGCCTTTCGAGTTGCTGCGACATCGTAAGCCCGCCGGAGCGTCGGCGCAGCGGAGCGGGTCTAGGGTGACGGTATGGCTCTCATTGCACTGTTGGATCTGACGTTCAAGCCCGAATCCCTTGCCGAAGCACGGGCGCTGCTGCGGACCGTTCTCGCGGACACCCGCGCGTTCGAGGGGTGCCTCGGCGTCGAGGTGTGGGTCGACGAAGAGAACGAAGCGCACGTTGTCGCGCACGAGACGTGGGAATCGGCGGAGGCCGACGCGAAGTACCGCGAGTTCCGCGCCGGACCGGGCAAGATCGTCGAATTGCCGCCGCTGCTCGCCGCAGCACCGTCGTTGACGAAATTCACCGTCGATTCTTCGGTGTAGCGGATTCGTCGATCCGGCCACCGGCCACGGTGGCCGGTTGTGGTCGACCGGTGAGGAACCCCTGCACCATGTCGGCACCGAGATCGGCCGCTACCCGCAATTCCGCGTCGGTCTCGACACCCTCCATGATCACGCCGGCACCGATCTGTCGGGCGAAGTCGATGATCGCCGTGGCCGCGGCGCGACGGAACGAGTCCCGGTCGATTCCGTGCACGAGTGCGTAGTCGATCTTGAGGGTGTCGGGCCTGAGCTCGACGATGTGGCGCATACCGGCGAATCCGGCTCCGACGTCGTCGATGGAGATTTGGACCCCCGCGTCGCGCAGGCTCTCGATGGCGCGGGTCACCGCACGGTAGTCGTCGACGCGTTCGTGCTCGGTGATCTCGAGGTGGAAGGTTCGGGTTGCCAGATGCGGACGCAACCGGTCGAGTAGGTCGGTCGTGCGGATGGTGTCGGCCGACGCATTGAGCGACACGAACGGCCCCGGTGGCAGCAGGTGAACATCCGCCAATGCCTGTTCCAGCGCTGCGCGTTCGAGCCGTGGACCGACGCCGGCCTCGGCTGCGTCGCGGTACCACGACAGGGGCGATCCGTGGCCGAACGGGAATCGCGACAGTGCCTCGTAGCCGACGGTCGAACCGGTGACCGTGTCGCAGATGGGCTGAAAAAAGATGTCGGGACCGCCGGATTCGATGAGCGCGTCGATTCTTTGGCTGGCCTGTTCGCGAGCATCCGCTGCGGACAGTCCCGTCTCCGGAAACTTTCCCGAGGTCCGTGCTTTGAAGCGATACATCTCGATGTCGGCGAGAGCGATCAACCGTCGGACCAGGACATGTAGGCCGGTGTCGGCGGGTGGCGTCTCCACGGCCGAGCCCACACTGGTGGTGAACGGCGGGCCGTCGAACGATTCCTCCAGCGATGCGCGAATCCTGTTGTCCGATTCGGCGATCGACTCTCTGGTTCCAACGCTGACGACCACGAACTCGTCGCCGCCGAGTCGTGCGACCGCGGACTTGTCCCCCACCGCACAGGACAGGCGACGGGCGACCTCGACGAGCACTGCGTCACCGGAGGGATGGCCGAACTTGTCGTTGATGTGCTTGAACCGATCGATGTCGAGGACGGTCACTCCGACCGCCTGCTGTGCGCGGTCTTCGGCTGGGGACAGGCGCAACGAGTCGACGGTATCGAGCAGCCCACGTCGGTTCCACAGGCCGGTCAACGGATCTCGTAATGCTCTCGCCGCGCTCGTTCGCAGCTGACCGATGTACGACTTGATCATGAAGGGTGCGGCGTAGAGGGATCCGATGGTGACCATTCGAGAAGTGGTGGACCATGGATCGGCGCCCTCCGAGACAGCCAGAGCGGCGAGGCCCGCAAGGGTGAGTGCGCCGATTGCCAAGTGAATCAACATGACACGGTGCGAGCTCGCGACGACGATGAACGCTGCGACGATCGAGAACATCGCACAGCCCGGCATCGCGTCGAAGTGGGTTTGGAAGGCGAACAGAACGGTCACGATGCCGACGTCGGCGTAGAGGATGTAGACGATCGCCATTCTCGGGGATGCCCACGGCCGGAGGTACCAGGCAATCGCCACCGGCACCGTGGTGACGGACGCCAGGAGCACGGCGATCGACATGGGGTTGGAGAACTGACCGGCGGGGACCATCAGGGCCCCGGCGAGGCCGAATGTGAGCGTCATTCCGCTGATGAACAGCCGCACCCAGCGTTCCTCCGCGGTGGGTGCGAAGTCTCCCGGTTCGGAAATGGTGACGCCCTCCGTAGAACCAGCCACTAACCTGCGTGAACGCTAGCACCCACACCTGGTCCCGTAGTGGGGATACAGCCGTTCAGACCATGTCGTGCTTGGTGAGCCAGCGCAACGTCGGCCAGCCGAGAAACACCGGTAACCAGCAGGTCAGTACGCGATAGAGCAGCACGGACGGGACTGCGATGGAGGCGGGGAGGCCGAACGCGGCAAGCCCGCCGATGAGGGCTGCTTCCACGGCCCCCACACCGCCCGGCGTCGGGGCGGCCGAGGCCAATGTTCCACCGATCATCGTCACCACTGTCACCGTCACGAACGTCGTTCCGCCGCCGAACGCCTCGACACTCGCCCACAGGGCGAGCGCAGCACCCAAAGTGGTTGCGGCGCAACCCAAGATGATGATCGAGAACCGTTTCGGGTCGCGGGCGAGTTCGCCGAGCTCGGTGAGCACTTCGGCAACCTGGGGCCGGACGGCCACTTTCAGCCACAGTCGCAGCTTGGGCACGAACATGAAGGTCCCGACGACTCCGAATGCGACGCCGGCGATGAGGTACAGCACGGTGTTGCCCGGCACCATGTTGGACAGCCCCGACGACGTTCCGGCGACGACGCTGAAGAAGATCAACAGGCTGACATGGGTGATCACCTGAACCGACTGTTGCAGTGCCACAGCGGCCGTCGCGCGGACGGTACCCAATCCACCCTTCTGCAGAAAGCGAACGCTCAGGGCCAGGCCACCGACGCCCGCAGGTGTCGTGGTCGCGGCAAAAGTATTCGCTACCTGCATGATCGTCAGATTCCTGAAGCTGACCTTGCCGAATGCGCAGGCCCACAATGCGGCACCCGCACCGATGTAGGTCAGTGCGGAAACGGCCAGACCGAGCAGTGCCCACCACCAGTCGACCGAGCCCAATTCGACGACGAACGCGGGAACTGCACTGATGAACGGGTATGCGACGTAGACCAATCCGATCAGCAACACGAGCGAGATGATCTGGTTGCGGCTGAATCGAGTCACCTGCTCGGCCTCGATCCTCGCGGCACCGGTCTGATCGAGGACTTCGAGCCGGACGGACTTCATCGTCTTTCCTGCATCGGCGACCGACTGGCGCACCCGAAGGGGGATGGCGGACTTGGTCAATCGACCGGACGCCGCGATCACGACGTCGATTCCCAGTACCTCGACGGCCCTGGCCACGGCGCGATGGGAGCCGAAAAGGTCTGCGGTGGTGAGTAACAGCTGTGCGACGTCGGATTGCATCTGGGCGTCCGACGCGCCGAGTTCTGCGTGCCCGAACCCGCAGAACAGTGCCGCGCCGTCGTGGAGCCGCAGTTCACCCCGATGCAGGTCACCGTGCGAGATCTGATTCTCGTGCAACGTGTTCAGAGCCGACCAGAGAGCTCTGAGCGCGGCATCGTCGAGCTCGGCCTCGATGGGGTCGCCGATGGGCTGGCTGTGCGCGTACAACGTCCAGCCGCGGTCGAGTGCTGCTACCGCCAACGGGTGGCTGCCTGCGGCATTCATACTCTTGATGGCCAGGCCCATCAACGCGCGATGCTCGACGGCGCGGCGCATGGACGCGTGCAACGGCGCTGTCTCGCTGCCGCGGCGGGTGATCCATCGCCAGAACTGGCGCAGCGCACCGCCACTGCGTTGGTTCTGTCCGTAGAGTTCGACCACCACATCGGCGTCCGGGGTGTGTGCGTTCAGCACCAACGGGCCCGGGCCTGCGGGGCGCACGACGGTGAAGCTGCGGACGTCGACGCCCCGGCTGCGGAACAGGCGCACGGCCGCGTCGAGTGGAACCTCCAGTGCCGGGGTGCCGACCAGCAGCACGATGATCGCACCGACGAGCCAACCGACGGCCAGCCCGAGCAGCGAACGGGCCGGGACCACCGTGGACACGACCAGGTGTATCGGTACGAAGGCGAGCAACAGTGCCCACCATGCTCGACGCCACCGCGCGGGCAGGCCCGGGCCCGACACCGTGAGCGCCGCGGCGAGCATGGCGATCCAGCGCGAATCGTCGAGGAATTGCGACAGGAACGTGTCGAGTCGCTCGGGCACGTCCAGGTCCCACGTCGGAGTCGAGATTCCGGTACCGGTGATGGACAGAGCCAGCGCGGCGATCAGAGCTGCTGCCGCATACCCGGCCAACAGTTTCCATTTGCGTCCGGCGATCAGCCCGATCAACACTCCGAACGGGAGGGCGAGGATCGCGACGCCGTAGACGATGTAGACGGCGTTGGACTGATCGGGGCTGAGCACGCCGACGATGTTGGACACCGATTGTTCGAGTGCGTCCCACTGATTTCGAGTGATGAGCGAGCCGGCGATGACCAAGCTCAAGAACACCGAGGCGGCAACGACCCGAATGATGTCACTGGTTCTTCTCACCAGCGGCTGCAGCAGGTTTCCCGCTACGGGAACGTCCCGCCCATCCACGCGCATGGGCTCAACTTACCGTGCGGTACGTCGACGGAGTTCGTTGCGCACGGCGGGCCATTCGGATTCGATGATCGAGAACACGACGGTGTCGCGCAGTGAACCGTCGGCCATGCGTTGGTGATTGCGCAGAATGCCGTCCTGCTTGGCTCCGAGTTTCGCGATGGCCGTCCGCGATTGGAGGTTCATCCAGTGGGTGCGGAATTCCACCGCGATACAACCGAGTTCCTCGAAAGCGTGCGTCAGCAACAGCAGTTTGCTCGACGCGTTGGTACCGGTTCCGTGGGCGGAGCGCGCATTCCAGGTGTACCCGATCTCGACGCGACGGTTGTTCGCATCGACGTTGCAGAAGGTCGTCGCGCCGAGAATCTGGCCGGTATCGTTGCGCCGCAAAGTGAATGGAAGCATGGTTCCCGCGTCGAGCAGTCCCAGCCGGCGATCGATCTCTGCGGCCATGTCTTCCGGTTTCGGAACGCTCGTGTACCAGAGGTTCCAGAGCTCGCCGTCGCGGGCGGCATCGCGCAGCCCCTCGAGGTGATCGCGGCTCAGCGGCTCGAGTGTCACGAGGTCGTCAGTGAGGGTCACCGGTTGCAGAAAGGACATTGGCCGACGATACGTCCCGGCGTGGTGTTCGCAACAGTGAGAAGATCACCGCCGCGGTCACGACGAGAGCTACGACGACGATCGACACGACCTCGGTGTAGGCGTGCGCGTAGGCGTCGGCAAATCCGGGGCGTCCGGCTGCCGCGGCGTCGGCGTCGGCTCGGTCGGGTAGCTCGCCGCGGACCAGGACGGTCAACAACCAGGCATATCCGGCCACCATCAGGGCCTCGCTGCCGATGCGAAACAGGTTCAGCACGCCTGCCGCGGTACCGCTGCTGTGCGGCGGCACCGCAGCCAGTGCCTCGCCGTCCACCAAGCCGATCGGGAGTCCGAATCCGAGCCCCAATGCGATCATCGGGACCACGACGGCACCGAGCGGGACACCTGGTTGCAGCGCCAACATGCCCAGATTGCCGAGGACGAGGCAGCCGAGGCTGACCAGCACGACGCGAGTGGGGGTGACGGCGTCGAACATGCGGCTCAGGCGGGCAACGGTCAGCGGAGCGAGCAGAACGGGGACGGTCATGGCCAGCATGAACACTCCGGCAAGCCCCGGCGTCAGCGACGCGACAGCGCTCAGCGCAGCGGGCAGATACGTGAGCAGCGTGACGAATCCGATGGCCCCGGCCACCGGAACGAGGCACAGGGCCAGGAATCTCCGGTTGCGCAGTAGCGAGAAATCGAGCAGGCGGTGCGCCGTCGATTCGGTTCGCAGAGTCGGCAGAGCGACAGTTCCGATGGCCGCCGCAGCCAGGACGACCGCCTGGGCGGCGAACACGCCCCGCCACTCGAACGCCGCGACGAGCAGCCCGGAGATGGTGGGCCCGAGTGCCAGACCGAGACCGTTCACGGTGCCGAACAGTGCGAACGCGGTTGCTCTGGCCGTGCCGTGGAAGTGAAGCGAAAGAATGGAAGTGGAGCCCACCAGAACTGCTGCGGCTCCGATGCCCGCGAACACCCGCGCGACATCGAGTAGGTACAACGACGGCGCGACGGCGCTGACCGCACTCGCGACGGCCGTCAGCACGACCCCGATGCGGAACGACGTGCGGTGACCGATTCGGTCCGACACTGCGCCCCAGACGACGGTGAACAGCGCGAACGCGATGTTGAAGCCGTTGACGACCCACTGCAGAGGCGTCGGATCGGTGCCGAGGTCGCCGGCGATAACCGGAAGGGCGAGTGCAGTACCCGAGATGGACATCGGTACGACGAATTGAGCCGCGAGTACGACCGGTAGCACTGCCTTCATGTGTCCCCCTGAACCTTAGGTACGATGGTTCTCGTACTAGACCAGGTTTCAAGGTACGGCGCAAGTCGTACCTTGTAGGAGGAGCGCATGGCAGACAAGGACGGGCATCCCGAGCCCGAGGAAATGCAACTGGGTGCGGTGATGTCCGCGTTGGCCGATCCGTTGCGTCGCCAGGTGGTCACCGAACTCGTCGGCGACGACGACGGGGCCGAGCGGACGTGTATGTCGTTCGAGCTCGGTGTCACCAAATCGACTTTGACGCACCATTTTCGAGTGCTACGCGAGGCAGGCCTGGTGTTTCAGGTCGATCGCGGAAACAGTCGCAAAGTGACGCTGCGTCGCCACGAGCTCGAAGAGCGATTCCCCGGTCTGCTCGATCTGATCGCCAACGAAAACCGGTAGCCCCGCGCCCACTTCGCGTCCTACGGTGAGCGGCATGCACTTCGCGATGATCGGCACGACGGCACCGAGTCACATCTACCCCTCGCTCGCCGTCGTCGCCGAATTGGTCCGACGCGGGCATCGCGTCACCTATGCCGTCGGCGAGTCGTTGCGGCACCTGGTCGAACCCGCTGGAGTGGAGGTGGTGGCGTTCCCCTCGATACTTCCCGACGGGGAGGGCTCCTGGCCGGACGACCCGGCGTCGGCGATGCAGGTGTTCCTCGACGAAGCGATCGCGTCCTTTCCCGTGCTCACCGCGTTCTACGACGACGATCAGCCGGATGTGATCCTCTACGACATCGGCGGCCTGACCGCCCCGATTCTCGGCGTCCGGTACGGCGTGACGGCCGTGCAGCTCTCCCCCACGTACGTCGCCTGGGACGGCTACGTCGAGGATCTCGGTGACGGGATGACCTCAATCCGCGAGTCGACAACCGGCGTTGCGTATTGCGATACCTATGCGACCTGGTTGCGAGAGAACGACATCGACGCAGACCCGTGGGATTGGATCACGTACCCGGAACACTGCCTGTCGTTGATCCCGAAAGTGATGCAGCCGAACGCCGATCGAGTCCCCAGCTCGGTGCAGTTCGTCGGCCCATGTCTCGATCCGGTGCGACTGCACGACCGATCGTGGTCCGCGTCCGAGGGGCCCGTTCTCTACGTATCGTTCGGCACCGGGTACAACGAACGCCCCGACTTCTACCGGCTGTGCATCGAGACGTTCGCGAACACGGACTGGCACGTGGTGATCTCCATCGGCCGTCGCGTCGACCCCGCCGTACTTGGGGATCTATCCGCGAATGTCGAGGTCCACGAACATGTTCCGCAGCTCGCGGTGCTCGACGCCGCCACCGTGTTCGTCACCCACGCCGGAATGGGTGGGTGCACCGAAGCCCTGTGGTTCGGCGTACCGACAGTTGCCCTACCGCAGGCGGTCGACCAATTCGGCAACGCGGCGATGCTCACCGAACTCGGGGTGGGAGTGCACGTCGACTTCGACGGGGTGACGGCGACAGGACTGCGCCACGCCGTCGAACAAGCCCGGGGACTCGCGCCGCGCGCACGCGAGATCAGCGCCGAGGTACGTGCGCACGGCGGCGTCGACCAGGCCGCGAATGCGATCGAAGCATTCGGCGTCGATGCCGGCGGAGCGGCTACGTAGCCAGCGTCGCCAATTCCTCGAACGTCTCGGCGTACGTGTCGCGGACCTGATCCCAGGAAGCCGTCATGTCCACACTCTCCGGACCGGCGATCGGCAGCGCATAGCCGTACTGCGAGCGCGGCACCGGGCTACCGGGCAGAACGAGTACCTGCGTGAATGCCGCAGAATCGGGGTTGAACGTCAGAGTGTGCGAGGCGACGTTGCGTCCCCAATCCTCCGACGGCCACGACAGGAAGATCACGTGCCGAGGACTCTCGGCGGGGTCGGTGTACGAGACGTAGCTGCCGTAATGGTCTTCTCCCGGAGACATGATCTTGTACGCGCCGTTGTCGGTGTAGATCAACAACGCCTCGGCGAACGGCTTCTGATCGAACAGTGCGGTGTACCTCAGCGCCTGAACGAACACGGGCCGGCCCAACGGAATCGAGATTGCATCCTGCTGTGTAGTCACGAGAATCAAAGGTACCGATTCAGTCCTCGAGAACGCTGACGCTCACGCCGTAGGGCAGGAAACGAACCCGTCGACGCGGGTCGGTGTTGTCCTTGTGTGCCCGCAACGCATCGAGTTCGGTGGCGTAGAGCTGATCGATCTGCGCCGAGCCGGCATCGTCGACGCTGTAGATCGCCCAGACGCCATCACCCTTCTGGCCTGTGGTTTCCGGCTCCGGCGGGGCTTTGGGTGCTCCCGTGTTGGCGAACAGCGAACCGACGACCTCGCGCAGGCCCTCGGTTGCTTCACGCGCGAACTTGTCGAAGTCGTCGGATCCGAATCCGAAGGGTCCCTGGTTGGCCATGGCGCTACCTCCTGAGTGAAACTCCAGTATGCGCGTTTTCTCCGAATGGGCGAGAAGCTACTGCTGCAGTCGGGCCCCGATGGTGTTGTGCAGAGCCCGCAGTGAGTTCTGGCCGAGCGAGACCGTCTGAGATTCGATGTGTCGCAACAGGTGGGTGTCGTTCAAAACCTTCTCGCTCGACTGGATCAGCACGGTGCCGGCGCCGGTAAAATCGAACTGACGCTCTTCGCCACTGTTAGCCCCGAGGAATCCGCGCGCGGCGCCGAGGAAGTTCTGCATCCAGGCGGCATCGAAGTGATGCGACGGCGACGGGCAATCCGCCCAACCGACAAGAGCTTCCGGGTCGATGCGTAGTGGCGGCTCGGCGAACATGACCGTGCCGTTGGACGAGGCCAAGAACTTGCCGGTACCGAGCAGGGTCAGGAAGCCGGGCACGATGGACTGCTTGAGGTCCAGAGTCGGCTCGAAAGCCAGCAGATTCGCGGCTCGGATCGTCAGGTTGCCGTCGTCGAGGTCGTAGCTGTTGATGTTGAACCCGCGATCGCCGAGGATCAGCTTGCCCTGCCCCTGCGCCAGCACCCAGTCGTTCGAGTACAGCGGCGACGAGAACCGCGCCGCCACGATGGCGGGCATGGACGTCTGCCCGAGCGGTTCGAAGCGAACATTGCCGTAGTACGCGATCATCGCGCCCTTCGACGTGAACCACGGCTGGCCTGCGAGTTCGACGCAGAACGCGTAATCGTTGCCGGGGACGTTGTCGTTGACCGGCAGGGTGTACGGGGTGTGAATCTCCAAACTCATTGCCGCTCCCTAGAACTTCTGCTCGGACGCCTGCACCCACACGGTGCCCATGCCGGTCATCTTCAACTGAATCGCCTCGCCGCTGCCCTTGCCGACGGCGTCACGCCAACCGACGTTGGCGGAGATGTCGACGTTGATGTTGCCGATATGGCAGACGTACGCCTGCGGATCGACCACGACCATGGGGTTGTTGGGCCCGACCTGCAGCGGAGTCGCGCCGCCGTGCGAGAGGACCGCGACGCTGCCCTGGCCGGTGAGTTGCGTCGTGAACAGACCCTGCCCGGTCATGGCACCGCGCACTGCTCCGCGAACGCCGCCCTGGGAGGTGAGCGCAACGATGGAACTCTGCAGGTAGCCGTCGTGCACCAGGAGCCGGTCGGCCTCCACGGTGAGCATGGACGAGCCGTCGAGATGGATCACTTCGACGTACAGCCCGGCGTGGCCGTAGAAGACCTCGCCCTGACCCTCGGCGGCCATCATCGCCACGTGCTCGCCTGCCATCATGCGGCCGGCCATCCCCGCGACGCCGCTCATGCCGGGCATGGCACCCGCGCCGCCGCCCATGGAATGCGGGACGAACCGGACGTCGCCGGTGTAGTAGAGCATCGATCCGCGTCGAGCGAGCACGCTCTGATTCGGTGCCAGAACGGATTTGACGACTTTGCTGTTGACGAGTTCGAGCGGCACGTCAGCGCTCCTCGGGTTGGATGTAGACGACACCCTGGCCGTCGAAGCGGAGGGAGAACGCCTCGCCACTGCCGCCGCCGATGGCGGAGCGCCACGTGACGTCGGTGACGAAACTCTGGTTGAGCTGTCCGCGATGGGCGACGAAGGCATCGGGGTCGACGACGAGCGGATACTGCGGATCGACGGCGAGCGCGATGATCGGCCCACCCTTCGACAGCAATGCCACCGTCCCCGAGCCGTTCACGACTGTGGTGAACAGTCCCTGCCCCGACGTCGCACCACGAAGGCCGGAGAACTTCACGTCCGTCTTCAATTGACCTGTGAGAGCAAGTAATTGAGACGATTCGACGTGCAGGTTGTCGCCTTGCACCTCGACGAGAGTGATGTCCTGGGCGTCGACCGCGAAGTACACGGTGCCTTTGCCGGACACGTCCATCAGCGACAACGACTCGCCGGTCACCTTTTGTTTGAGCGCGGCGCGGAAACCGCCGCCGCCGCCCATGCCTGCGCTCTTGAAGGCGACATCGCCTTCGTAAGCAACCATCGAACCCGACATCGCGCGCAGAGAGTCACCGGTCAGGTCTGCGACCAAAACACGGTGCCCGTTCATCCTCAGCTGAGCCACGGGGGAACTATGCCACCGCTCGCGCCCCCGCGGCTACTGCTGGAGAAAAATCTAGACGAGCGGCTTCAGAGCCTTGCCCGCCAATTCGACGGCACCGGGCTGATGTCCGTTGGTGATCAGGTTGATGATGACGCCGTCGATGCCCTGATCGAGGACGCGCTTCTGCACCTGCTCGGCGACGTCGTCGGGGGTTCCGCAGAAGTGGCGATCGGTGGCCTTCGCTGCGTCCTCCTCGGAGAGATTCGTCAGATCGAGGCCCTGCTTCAGCACGAACTCCCGCTGCAACTCCTTGGCCTTGTCGCCGTCCTCGTCGATGATGACGAAGGCGAGGAAGCTCGTCTCGAGATCCTTCGGATCGCGGTCGACTTCCTCGCAACGAGCCTGAACGGCCGCCATCTTGCGGGGCAGTTCGTTTGCGTCGCAGATGATGTTGAGGTGATCGGCGAACTGTGCGGCCAGGCCGAAGGTCTTCTTCTCGCCGCCACCGCCGAGCATGATCGGCAGGTCATCTCGGATGCGGGGCTCGTTCATGGCGTTCTCGACCTGGTACCACAGGCCGTCGAACGTGGGACGCCGGCCGCGCAGCATGGGTTCGATGATCTGCAGGGCCTCGTCGAGGCGCTCGAAGCGGTCGGTGAACGTACCGAATTCCAGTCCGAAGCTCTGGTGCTCGAGTTCGTACCAGCCGGCACCGATACCGAGAATGGCCCGGCCGCCGCTGACGACGTCGAGGGTGGTGACGGTCTTGGCCAGGATCGCCGGGTTGCGATACGTGTTGCCGGTGACCAAGGCGGAGAGCTGGATGGTGTCGGTGGCCGTCGCGAGCGCCGACAGGGCGGAGTAGGCCTCGAGCATCGGCTCGTCGGGCTTCCCGATTCCGGGGAGTTGGTAGAAGTGATCCATCACGAATGCAGTGTCGAACCCGGCCGCTTCGGCCTCGCGCGCCTGCGCGATGACCTGGGGAAAGAGTTCCGCGACCGAACCGTCGTAGCTGAAGTTGGGCATCTGGTAACCGAGGCGAATAGTCACGGGAGCCACGCTACTCGGATATCGGCCCACGGCACGTGGGAGAGCGCGATAATTCGTCCATGACCACCATCGATCTGGCCCGAGCACCGTTCTCCGGATTTGCCGTCGACGACCTGCCTGCAGCCCGCACGTTCTACGCGGACACCCTCGGTCTCGAGGTGACCGAGAACGAGATGGGGATGCTCGAACTTCACCTGGGAGCTGCGGCGGTACTGATCTATCCCCGTCCCGGTCACGTGCCGGCGCAGTACACCATCCTCAACTTCCCGGTGGCCGACATCGAGGCCGCAGTCGATGCATTGATGGCCAAAGGGGTGGTTTTCCAACAGTATCCGGATATGGGGACCGACGAGAAAGGAATCTTCCGGCACGGCGGACCGCTCATCGCCTGGTTCACCGATCCGGCGGGCAACGTGTTGTCGGTGCTGCAGGACTGAACTCGACCGCTCAGGCAGTCGGGGTTCCTTCGGCCAAAGCTGCTGTTGCGGAACGTCGTACGCCCTGAGGATCGACCCACTCGACGACGGCGACATCACCGGGGTGTCGTCCGATGAGTGCCTGGGCCAGATCCGACGACGAACCGACATCGGCACCGTCGAAGGCGACGATCACATCGTCGCCGGACAGTCCGATTGCCGAGGCCGGAGAATCGGTAGCCACCGTCACCACCTCGGCACCCATCGCCGGCTTGTTGTCGAACACGGACACATCTCGCACCGACACCCCGAAGTACGGGGTCCGGCCCACATGAACCGTCCCGCCGGACTGCCCCGCGACGACCTGATCGAGCACGGCAGCAGCCTCCGTGATCGGAACCGCATACGCCTCGGGGGCCTGCGGAGGCCTGCTCTCGGAGCCGGTGCGCGCCTCGTCCGACAGCCCCGCTGTATTGACGCCCACCACGCGACCCCAGGCATCGAACAGTGGGCCACCCGAATCACCCGCTCGCACATCGGCATCGACTCGAATCATCCGATCCAGAGTGTTCCGCGAACCGTCCACCGAACTACGGGTACGCACCTGCTGATCCAGAGCCGTCACCGCACCCGGCGCAGGCACCAGAACACCTGCGCCGGCAGCATTCCCGACGGCAGTGACCGCATCCCCCACCTCGGGAGGTGAGTCCGGAGCGAACTCGACCACCGGCAGGTCGGCCGCGGAAATCAACTGCATGACCGCCAGATCACGAGATTTGTCGTAACCGAGCACGGTGGCGTCGTAGATCAGTCCGTTGCCCATGTGCACCGCGCTGATCTCGGTCGCGTTTTCGACGACGTGGAAGTTGGTGAGCACCAGGCCGTCCGGGGCGACGACGAAGCCGGTACCTGCGACGCCAGAGTAGCCGGCGGTGGCGGAGATCGTGACGACGGTGGGGTTCACTCGCGCCGAGAGGTCCTCGAGAGTGAGCGGTGGCGGCTCGACGACGGGGACGGACGTGACCGCGGGGGCCTGCAGCTGGACGTCGGTGCCGACAATCCCGGGACTCAGCATTCCGGGACTCAGTACTCCGGGACTCAGCGGCGTGGCGAGGAACCAGACACCGGCGGCGACCAGCGTCAGTACCCACGCTCGCCCACCCGACTGCATGAAAATCGATTATGGTCCGATGCCGAGCGCCGTGCCAGTCAGTCTGCGATCACCGCTCGGGGAACGTCGGCGCGCAACGTGAAGTCGGTGACGAATTCGCCGTCCTCGGGGCCGTATCGATTCTTGATGTCGTAGCTCTCGACGTCGAACGCGTCGAGTGACGGCGAATGGGTGGTGACGGCCATCGAGCCGCCGTCGATGTCGAACTGGAGCAGACGTTGGAAGCCGGTACTGCGTTCGCCGTCGACCTCGAAGTACTGGTAGTCGGCCAGCAGTTGCACGACGGTGCGGTCGGTCTCTCCCACGTGCTCGTCGACGACCGCGACCTGGCCGTCGACGTGCCCGGACAGGACGAGGAAGACGGTCTCGTGTGGAACGACCAGTCGATTCCAGATCTGTTGGCCGGAGCTCGACCCGATGTCGCCGAACCCCATCAGTTTCTTCTCGCCGAGTTCGTCGAGGTAGTAGTGCGTGCCGATGACGACATTGCGGTCGGGGTTCTCGTCGAGAACTCCCTCGGCCCACTGCATGACCTTTTCCGGCGGGTTGTAGCCGATGTACAGCATCAAGAACTTTGCTCCGGCAATATCGACCAGGTCGTAGTGCGCCGAATTGTCCTCGTCGGTGAACGAACCGCCCCAATAGGGTTGATCCCGATAACGCTGAGGGCCGAAGTACTCGTTGTAGAGCGCGTGGTTCTTCTCGTGCTCCCCCGGGACCAATTTGCCCGCAACGTTCCAGATGTTGTCGTGGTTACCGGGCAGAACCCCGTGGGCGATGCCGGCATCCTCGAGGATCTGCATCGATTCGCTGGCGGCCTCGAACTCCTTGCGCGCCTGAGTATCCGGACGCCCCGGGCTGATCCAGCTCTGAATCAGGTCGCCGGTGTGCATGCTGTAGTCGATCTTCAGCTCGTCGGCGTTGTCGGCGGTCCACTGCGTCATCTCCGAATACACACCGGGATCGTCGCGGGCTATGTACTGCGTGTCGGTGATGTGCTGAAGCGCGAAATCGTACGTGCTCGGATCGGCGAAGCTGCTGTCGGGGCGCGCGTTGGTCTCGGCGAACGAACGATCCGCTCGGGGACTGTCGATGACCAGTACTTCGACAGTGCCTCTCTCGGTGGAGATCTCGGCACCCAATTCCACCGAACCGCCGGGCGCAACCGGGTCGGCCGTCGCAATGGCCGGACCCCACGTGTTGCCCGACTCGTTCCACACATGCAACGCCAGATCGTTCGTGTTCACCGATCTGCCCGACCATGTCAGTGTCGCCGTGTCCGTACCGGGCGCGAACGTAGCGGTGTAGCGGAGGTAGGGGTATTCGTCCCACCCCGAGGTACGCATCTCCGTCGTCGACGACTCGACACCGACCTCGTGAGTCGGCGGATTCGGCGCGTCTGCGACACCCGCGACCATGGACGTGGTGATCGCCGCGGGCACCGTCGTCAAACCGATCCCCGGTACCGCAGCCGCCTGGCGAGGCGTCGGCTGGTCGCGGCGCTCGGCAGCCGCATCGGCACCGGTGAGGGCAAGCAGCGCACAGGTCAGCGCCAGGGAGCCGAATGCCGATGGGCGCTTCATACCATCGAGGTTACCGATACCAGCGCCAGAGCCGCGGAAACCGCTGGGCTGCCCGGCTACAGTCGGCTCATGTCCGCGCAGCATCGCCCTCGGGTTCTGATCGGTATCTCCGGCTGGACGTACGCGCCGTGGCGAGGGGATTTCTACCCGAGCGGTCTCGCGCATCGCAAGGAACTCGGGTACGCGTCCGAGCACCTGACGTCGATCGAGATCAACGGCACGTTCTACGCGATGCAAAAGCCGTCGAGCTTCACCAAGTGGCACGACGAAACTCCCGACGACTTCGTGTTCTCCATCAAGGGTGGGCGGTACGTCACGCACATCAAGCGGCTCGTCGGCGTCGAGTCGGCATTGGCGAACTTCTTCGCCACCGGGGTCCTCACCCTCGGTGACAAGCTGGGGCCATTCTTGTGGCAGCTCCCACCCAATCTCGAGTTCGACGCGCAGAAGATGACGGACTTCTGCGCCCTGTTGCCCAGAACTGTGTCTGCTGCAGTGACTTTGGCGGAGTCGCGGGACGACAAACTGGCCGAGGATCGAGTGCTGTTGCCGGCTGCGTCGTCTCGGCCACTGCGGCACTGTATCGAAGCCAGGCATGCAAGCTTCGCCTCCGACGAGGCAGTGGAACTGTTGCGCAAGAACGATATTGCGATCGTGGTTGCCGACACCGCCGGAAAGTACCCGTATATCGACACCCCCACAGCGGATTTCATGTACGCGCGACTGCACGGAGACGAAGAGTTGTACGCCAGCGGCTACACCGACGACGCTCTCGATCGATGGGCAACCAAGATCTCCGAGTGGACGTCGGCGGGCCGGGACGTCTTCGTGTACTTCGACAACGACATCAAGGGCTACGCACCCTTCGATGCCATGAAACTCATCGAGCGCGTCGGTAGCTGAGTATTCGTCTCTCTAGGATCGAAGTTAGAGGAGCGAATACTCGTGTAGCTACTGACTCGATGCAGGTAGAGCCTCTGCGACACGTGAAAGGCTGCGCGCCGCCGCGAGAATCGTCTCCACCTTGTCCGTCAAGGCGTCGCCCTCGAATGTCTCCACGCGGCCACCGACGCTGATCGACGCGACGACCACCCCGTCGCGTCCGAGAATCGGTGCGCCCACCGCCGCGACGCCGGCCAGGTAGTCGGAGTTGCTCAGCGCGTATCCCTGCGTTCGGATCCGGTCGAGATGATCCATCAACTGGTCTGGTGACGTCAGTGTTCGGCTCGTGTATGCAGCAAGCTCTCCGCCGAGCCAGCGGTCGCGAATGCGAGCGGAGAACGCGAGCATCGCCATCGGACCGGCCGTGGCGTGATACGGAAGAACGGATCCAATCGAAATACCCGCTACCACAAGGGGATTGCTGCCCTCGTGGCGGTCGATGCATACCGCGCCCTCGTCAGCGGGAACCATCAGATAGGCTGTGTCGCCGAACTTTTCGGCGATCTCGGACAGGTACGGCTGGGCGGCACCGCGGATGTCGAGCTGTGTCAACGCGGACGATCCGATCTCGAACACCGGCATGGCGATCCGGTACGAACCCTCCGCCGTTCTGTCCACCCAGCCGGCATGGATCAACGTCGTCATCAGACGATGCACGGTCGTCTTGTTCATTCGACTCGCCGCCGTCAGGTCGTTCAGCGTCCATACAGGATGCGTCGTGTCGAAATGGTCGAGCAGAGCGCATGCCTTCACGACGGCACCGACGATATCGCGGCCGGCTTGGGCGTCGGACTCGGTGGGAACTGCCACGAGTTGTTCCTTCCGGTCGGGTGGAGCGTCGTCGCCATCCTACGAACCGACGCGCGATGCGCTATCGATCCACGGGTATTGACTTGTGATCCGAGCCACTCTAAATTCGGAAGGCGTTCCGCAATACGAAACGGAGAGTGCTCGTGACGATGACTTTGAGAGGCCTGACCGAACAAGGCCTGGTGTATGCGCCCGGCGTCTGGGACGGGTTGACGGCCAAGCTGGCCGAGCAGGCGGGCTTCTCGGCGCTGTGCGCGTCCGGCTTCGCCGTATCGGCTGCGCTCGGACTGCCCGACGCCGAGCTCTACACGATGACCGAGAACCTGCAGGCCGTCCGGACCATTCGCGAGGCATCGTCTCTGCCCCTCGTCGCGGACATCGACACGGGCTACGGAAACGCCGTCAACGCCGCGCGCACCGCGACCCGGTTCGCCGAGGCCGGTGTCCATGGTGTGTTCATGGAGGACCAGCTGTCGCCGAAGAAATGCCCGATCTGCGTCGGCGAGCCGGTGGACTTGATCTCCGTCGAGGAGGCGTCGGGCAAGGTTCGGGCGGTGCGTGATTCCATGCCGGACGACGTTCTGCTCATCGCACGCACCGACGCACGTGGCGACGAGGCGATCATGCGCGCACAGGCCTACGTCGACGCCGGAGCCGACATGATCATGCCGGTGACGAAGACGTTCGAGACCGTCGAGCAGTGGGAGAACTGTCACCGAGCGGTCGGGGTTCCGCTGATGGCCACGCTCACCGCGTCGACCTGGACCGAGCGGGAGTTCACTCCGGAGGTTCTGGCACAGATCGGAGTGCGGCTGGCCCTGCTGCCCACTCAGGTGCTGATGGCCGCAACCGGTGCCGCACGCGAGACTCTGCGTCGCCTGGCCGCAGGCGAAGCTCCCGCCGACGTCAGTGCCGACGCGCTGCAGCACCACGAGTTCGTGGACCTCATCGGTTTTCCCGAAGTCGAAGCGCAGCAGCGTAAGTACCTTCCTGCAGAGGCGAACCGATGACATCGGCCGCGTTCACGATGGTCGAGAAGATCCTCGGTAGGACCTGTGGCGGTGATCCAGTGCGTGCCGGTGAGAACCACGCGGTACGACCGGCTCGGATGATCGCGTACGACTTTCCCGGGTACACCGATGTGATGTTCCGGCAGATGCGCGACGACTTCGGTATCACCTCACTCGAGGACCCGTCTCGGTACGTCGTCTTCATCGATCACATGTTGACCAAGCGCAACGACCGGGAACAAGAAGTACACCAGGTCACCCGAGAGTGGTGCGAGTACTACGGAATCGAGTTGCACGAGGGCCGCGGCATCGGGCACCAACTCACCGCCGAACTCGGTTTGGCCATCCCCGGTGACTTCCTCGTCCACTTCGACGGCCACATCAGCGGAATCGGGGCGTTCGGTGCGTTGGGCTGGGGTATCCGCCGAGATCTGATCGAGGCATGGGTGACTGGCCAACTCTACGTGGATATTCCAGCGACGACGCGGTTCGACCTGTACGGAGAATTCGCGCCGGGGGTGGACAGCCGCGATCTGGTGCACACCATCATCGACCTCGTCGGGGCCGACGGGTGCGCACACCAGGTGATGGAATTCGGTGGCCCCGGTGCCCGGTCGATGAAAATCGATCACCGGCAGGGATTGTGCGGCATGGCGATGTTCACCGGAGCCGTGTCCGCGATATTCGAACCGGACGAGACCTCACTCGCCTACGCCAACGATGTTGCGCGACAGTCGTTCACACCGGTCCACCCTGACTCCGATGCGACCTACGCAGCCCGGCACACCATCGACCTCGCCCAGATCGTGCCGCAGGTCGTGCAGCCCGGCTCGGCGCGTGCAGCCAACACCCACACAGCAGCCGAACTCGCCGGCACTCCGATCACCAAGGCGTTCATCGGATCCTGTGCCAGTGGACGAATCGAGGATCTGCGGGCCGCGGCACTCGTGCTCGACGGACGCACCGTGGCTCCCGGTGTGGAGCTCAATGTCGTGCCCACGTCGCAGAAGGTGCACGATCAGGCCGAGCGAGAGGGGCTGCTCGACGTACTGCGCGCGGCGGGTGCGCACATTGCAGTGTCGAGCTGCGACTTCTGTTTCGGCTATCAGAAGCCGTTGGCGGCGGGCGAGAATTGCATATCCACCGGCGTGCTCAACATCTCCGGCCGGATGGGTAGCTCGGACGCCAACATCTACATGGGTTCTCCGTACACCGTCGCCGCCAGCGCGCTGGCCGGCACGATCCAGCAGGTGGGATCGTGAGCGCCTACCCACCCCCGCCCGACGTCATCTCCGGCCGAGTTGCCTGGGTCTTCGGCGACGACTTCGACATCGATCTCGTTGTCGGCGTTGCGAATATCAAGTCGTACGATCCCGAACACCTGAGGTCGGTCTGCATGACCGCATACGATCCGGGTTTCGTCGATCGTGTTCGGCCGGGCGACATCATCGTCGGCGGCCGCAACTTCGGGTACGGTCACCCGCACTATCCGCCGATGGTGGCTCTGCGCAACGCCGGTATCCAGGCCATCGTGGCCGAGTCGTTCTCGCCGGGATTCTGGCGCGGAGAGACATTCAACGGAGTACCCCTCATCACCATTCCGGAAGTCTCCGGCGCGGTCGTCACCGGTGATGCCGTCGAACTCGATTGGCGACGAGCAGCATTGACCATCGCCGATGGTCGATCCCTGGTGGGTAGTGCGCCCAGCCCTCGTACTGTCGCAGTCATCGAGGCCGGCGGATCGTACGAACTACTTCTGGCCGAACACCGAAGCAAGCAACCACTCACAGGACAGGGAACAGCGCGATGACGAACGTCGACCAGCCTTCTGCGGTCACCAGCGCACCGAAAGCCGACACCACCACCGCGCGCCGTGCCGCGCTCGCCGGTGGCGTCGGCACGCTCATCGAGTATTACGACTTCGCCGTCTACGGATTTCTCGCCGTAGTCATTGCGCCACTGTTCTTTCCGTCCACGAGCCCCGGCGTGTCCATCCTCGCGACCCTGGCGGTATTCGGAGTCGCATACGTCGCACGTCCGCTCGGAGGCATCTTCTTCGGCCGCCTCGGCGACAGAAAGGGCCGTCGGCAGGCTCTGGTCGTGACAGTGGTCTGTATGGGTATCGCGTGTGGAGTCCTGGGAATGCTGCCCACACATTCGAGTGTGGGCGTACTGGCACCGATTCTGCTCGTTGTCATCCGACTCGCCCAAGGATTCTCTGCAGGAGGTGAAATCGGCGGTGCAGCAACCTATATCGCAGAGTCTGCACCGCCGAACCGTCGCGGCTTCTTCGGGTCGTTCACGCCGATCGGTTCCACCCTCGGATTCGCGGTCGCCGCAGCCGTGGTCGGAGTGGTCGCCCTCATCACCACCGACGACCAGATGTCGTCGTGGGGCTGGCGCATTCCGTTCCTGCTTGCACTTCCCCTCGCTCTGGTCTGTCTGCGAGTGCGGCTGAAGCTCGAAGACAGCCCGGAGTTCGAGGAAATGGCGGCGAAGAACGAGGTTGCGAAAAGCCCGTTGAGCGATGTCGTGAAGAAGCAGCCGTGGTCGGTGCTACGTGTCGTCGGAATTGCGATCGCTATGAACGGATCCGGTTACATCGGTCTGACGTACTTCAGCGTGTACCTGATCAACGACCTCGGATTCTCCAAGGACTCGGTCTACTGGACATCCGCGATCGCAATTGCGTTGGCCTGTGCAACCTTCCCGCTCAGCGGCATGCTCACCGACAGATTCGGGCGCAAACCGGTACTGCTCAGCGGCTACGTTGCGTATGTCGTCATTGCGTTGCCGGTGTTCATGATCCTCGGCGCGACGTCGTCGATCATCGTGGTGGGCTGTGTGTACTTCGTCTACATGGTTCTCAACGGAGTCGTGCAGGTACCCGCGTTCCCACTGTTCACCGAGCTTTTTCCGCGGGCGGTTCGATACACCGGAGTGTCGTTGGGCTTCAACATCGGGACCATCGCCGCAGGCGGAACTGCACCGTACGTCGCCGCTCAACTGGTGGAGTCGACCGGCAACGCCATGTCACCCGCCTACTGGGTCATGGGTGTCTGCGTGATCGGCGTACTCACGGTGCTGACCATCAAGGAAACCGGACGCGAGAAACTCCCGGTGTAGTGCGTCGTAGATGCCGGCCGTAGTTCGAGACTCGTCCCACCACGTGCACTCGGCGTGGTGGGGCGTCCCGCGTGTGTGCGGTCGAGGACGCAGCCGACCGGGGTCACAAACGCGAGCGCACTTGCCAGATGCGCGCAGAATAGCGACGGGATCGGTGTCTACTTTGTGCGCGTCTGGCAAACGCGCGCGCGTTTGCGGAAATGGGGGCCGCTACCCCAGTATTCCGCACTCTTGCGTCAAAGCTAGATATGGATAGACAGCGCTACGGAGCGCAGAGTCGACGCACGGCGGCTTCGATTTTCGACGCCCGACGCTGAATTTCGGCGTCATCGGCAGGCTCGCAGTGCAGGCTCGGCGCGGTCATCCACGCCGAGGTGATGCCGAACATCATGGTGATCAGATCCTCGACGGTGAAGGCGTCGGAGATCAGTCCGTCTCGCTGGGCGTCGGCCATGGCCCTGTGGCGCTCGGCGATGACCGAGTGGATGTCGTCGGTGCCCGAGGTCGCCATACCGCCCTGCAGCTGGGTCCACAGCAGGAGTCGGTGCTCCTCGGGATGCGCAGCGAGGTGCAGGTATTCGCGCGCTGCGTACCCGCCGAGGTCGTCGACGGCGAAGGGTACTTCGTCGATGAACCGCGCGAACCCGTCCTCGACGACGGCCCGGAACAGGGCTTCTTTGTCGCCGAAGTAGGCGTACACACGTTCCTTGCTGGCCTTGGCCGCGGCCGCGATGCGATCGACGCGGGCCCCGGCCAGCCCGTGTACCGAGAACTCGTCCCGGGCGGCGACGACGATGCGGGCGCGGGTCGCACTGGCGTCAGGTTTCATGGCGGTCACCATACCCCCAACCAACTAGTTCGTTTGACTATTGGTTCTGGGTCGCCTACCTTTTTGCTCGGGACATTTTTCGTGCCCAGAATCAACGAGTACGAGTGGGGTAGAAACATGTCGCAGCTCTCCGAGCGCGAAGCGCCGGATCTGAATCCGAACTACGAGCGCCGATGGCTGGTGCTGTGCATCGTCGCCATCACGCAGCTCACGATCGTGCTCGACGGCACGATCGTCAACATTGCGCTGCCGCAGGCTCAGCTGGACCTGGGCATCAGCGACAGCAGCCGCGCCTGGGTCATCACCGCCTACGCGTTGTCGTTCGGCGCACTGCTGCTGCTCGGCGGACGCATCGCCGACTACTGGGGACGCAAGCGCTCGTTCATCGTCGGCATGGCAGGCTTCGCCGTTGCCTCCGCTATCGGCGGACTCGCTCAGGAAGGCTGGCAGCTGTTCATCGCGCGCGCCGGCCAGGGTGTGTTCGCTGCACTGCTCGCCCCGGCAGCACTGGCCATCCTGACGGTGACGTTCACCGACACCAAGGAACGCGCCAAAGCGTTCGGCGTCTTCGGTGCCATTGCCGGTGGCGGCGCAGCGGTCGGCCTACTCCTCGGCGGAGTGCTCACCGAATACGCGAACTGGCGCTGGTGCCTGCTGGTCAACATCCCGGTCGCAGTGTTCGCCATCGCCGCAGCGGTGCCGCTGGTGAAGGAGAGCAAGGCTCACGGAGACACCCGCTACGACCTGCCCGGCGCGATCCTCGTCGCTCTCGGTCTGGCATCGCTGGTCTACGGCTTCACCGAGGCCGAAGACGGCTGGGCGACGGTACCCACCATCTCGTTCATCGCGCTCGGCCTCGCTCTGCTGGCCGCGTTCGTCGTCGTCGAGTCCAAGTCCGCCAACCCGCTGCTGCCCTTGAGTGTGTTGCTCGACCGTGACCGCGGTGCCGCGTACATCGGCTCGGCCGTCATCGGCGCTGCCCTGCTCGGTGGCACGTTGTACCTCACGTTCTACTTCCAGATCGTGCTGGAGATGAGCCCGGTGATCGCCGGCGTCGCGTCGCTCCCGATGACCGGCGGCATTTTGATCACGGCCGCGCTCGCTTCTGCACTCGTGCCGAAGATCGGACCCAAGCCGCTGATGGCCGTCGGTCCGGTCGTCTCCGCAGTCGGCCTGCTGCTGCTCACCCAGATCGGCGTCGACACCTCGTACTTCACGCACGTCCTGCCGGGCGTCGTGCTGCTCGGCCTCGGCCTCGGTCTGCTGATGGTTCCGATGCAGAACGTCGCACTGATCGGCGTTCCCGATCACGACGCAGGTGCCGCATCGGCGCTGATCAACGCCACCCTGCAGGTCGGTGGTGCACTCGGTGCTGCGGTGTTCACCACCGTCTACACCTCGTCGAAGACCTCGTACCTGGCCGAGAATCCGGCACCGACTCCGCCCGCCGGAGTTCCCGCGGAAGCTCTCGCCGGCCAGGAAGTGCCCAGCGACGAGATGTTGGCCGCGCTGCCGGAGCCGATCCGCAACTTCGTGCTCGCGACCATCGACCACGCGTTCTCGGCCGAGGTCTCCGGCTACGCCTGGGCATTCGGTACCGCCGCGATCCTCGTCGCGCTGGTGAGCCCGGTCGTGTTGCTGCTCGTCCGCGCGAAGAAAGACGACCTGCCCGTCGGCGACACCCCGGTACATATCGGATAACGCAGGCACGAACCGACAACCCCGCTGCTCAGCCGTCGAGCAGCGGGGTTGACGTTCTTCGAAGGCATCGTCAGTCCGGGTCGATTGCTTCGGCCTGCGCGGTGAGCAACATGTGCAGCAGCTCGGGAGACAATGCCATCGGAGGCATCGCGCCGAGAGTGATGGAGTTGTCGGAATCGCCGTTCAGTTCCTCCACCTCGTCGTGCAGGCTTTCCATCTTCTCGTCCAGCGTGTTGGCCGTCTCGGCGGCCTCGGTCAGTTCCGCCAACAGGGTGGGCGGAATCTGGCCGCGGTACTTGTAGAAGATCTTGTGCTCGAGGCTCGCCCAGAAATCCATGGCAATCGTGCGGATCTGGAGTTCGACCAAGACCGGTTGGACGCGATCGGACATGAACACCGGAATTTCGACGATGAGGTGCAAACTCTTGTAGCCGTTGGCTTTCGGGTTCGCGATGTAATCCTTGACCTCGACGACTCGAACGTCGGTCTGACTACTGAGCATGTCCGCGATGCGGTAGGTGTCGGAGATGAAGCTGCACGTGATGCGGACACCTGCGACGTCGAAGATGTTCTCGCGAATGGCGTCGAGCGTCAGTGCGCACTTCTTGCGCTGAGCCTTGTCGACGATGCTCTCGGGCGTCTTGAGTCGCGACGAGACATGCTCGATGGGGCTGTAGCGGTGGATGTGAGTGAATTCCTGCTTCAGGATGTTGATCTTGGTGATCAGTTCGTCGATTCCGAACTTGTAACTCATCATGAAGCGGGTGAAATCGTGCCTCAGCTGCACCAGGTCGACGACGGCTTCACTGTTGCTCATGCCCCCGATTGTCCACGATCGCCGGACGTGACCGCGCCGCGCGAGAATCGAAGCTGGCGTCGCTGCACGTGGCACCGAGTTCTGGGGTGAACCGCACGAGATTGCACCTCTGGCACTGATGGGTACGGTGATGCCCCCGCTCACACGAGCAAGCACGCGAACCCACCAGTACCGAACCGGCGACAAGCGGATGGCCGTTGGTGCAGTGAGTAGGTGCTCGTTCTGCCCACCGATCGCCGACGCGGTAGAGCGAGCCGGCAACCGGGTCGGTGTCGCGCTCGTCGGATGCCATCGCGCGCAACCGCCTTCGACACTGTCTACCGCCCGATTTGGACCGCCCGAAGTGGCTCCGCTGGCCGCATCGCCAACTCCGGGGGCCCGCTCAGACTAACAGAAATCGAACGTATGTTCTAACGTGGATGTCAAAACCACGTCTTGCGGCCACCGACTGCGCGCCCCATCGAACCGAGCAACGTCAGAACCGCGCCGACGACCACCAGAATGATGCCGATAGTCGTCAAAATTGAAATGCCGGCGAAATAGCCGATGAGGGCGAGGATGATTCCGAGAACGATCATGACTACTCCTGGTGCCAAAGTGAGCCCACTATCGACGAATTGTCGATGGGACCGAACCTACTCGGGCGCGTGGACGATTGCTCACAATTGTCGCTATTTTCCGGCATCCACTTTCGCCGCGAGGAAAGCCTCCGGATCGATCAGATCCGCCTGCCCCACGATCGATCCCAGATCCGCGATGCGCTCGATCCCGGTGAGCACCATCTCCTCCTCGACGGTGCCCTCGGCGTAGCCGTAGTAGCAGGTCGACGTGGTGTGGTTGTGGTCCTTGTCGATGCGGTTGGCGCGGCCCTCGATCTGCCTGATGTCGATGGGTGTCCACCGAGGATCGTGAATCAGCGTCACGCGCGGTGCGAGTGTGGAGACCGTCCCCTCCGGGAGCAGTAACTCGTTGGTGTGCAGGTTGATCGCGCTCGTGGTGGTCGAGACGATGACCGACGCGTCGCCGGTCTGAAAACGACGAATCGACGCCTCCTGCTCGGGACTGCTCATGCTCCCGTCGACCACGGCGACCTCGAGCCCCTCGTCTCGAAGTGTCTGGGCCAGAGCAGCGACCGACTCGCGGTAGAACATCGAGACGAACACCTGATTGCCTGCCTTGACCCACGTCCGGACTTGATCCGCAGACGCGGGAATGCGCAGGTACGAGCACTTCTGGCGAAATCGCAGCGTCGCCGCGCGGGTACTCGGATTCTTCTGCAGCACTCGCTTTCCGCCGACGGCCTTCCAGATCGGCAGGCCGACTTCCTTGCGGTAGTCCACCCACGCCGAGTTGTACAGCCGCTTCTGCGCGGCCGTGAGTTCCTGGCCGAGGGGCTCCCGCGGAGTCGGCGGCGACGGTCGTGAAATCGACCACGGCACAGCACCTCCCGAGAGCCAGCCGTGCACCGACGCGATGTCGCGGGCTCGCGTCGTCGCGTCCTCGGGCTCCCACCGCCACGTGGTCAACCCCGTCGTGGCCTTGCCTGCCTTGACGGCGAAGCCGGACTCGATGAGGAACTCCGCCCACTTCATCGTCACGGCATACCCGAGATACTCGTCGTCGCCGAGGATCTCGACGCCGCGGCTGCGTTCGACGGCGCGGGCCATGTACGCGAAATGCAGCGGCTGATAGCCGGGAGTGGCAGACATCCACACGACGGATCGGGCCGCCTCCTGATACCGCCACAGAATTTGCGACTGCTGCGATTCGATGTTCATCAACGCATGCGACTCGTCGGCGATCACCACGTCGATGTCGAACCGCAGCTCGCCCAGCGAGATGGTCCGCTTGTTCTGCGTCCGTTTACGTTTGCCCAGATCGGTCTCGGGCGGAACCGACAGCAGCTTCTTGGTGGACTGATAGGTGATCAGCAACCAACGCTTGCGGTCGGATGGTTCGATGTCGGCCTCGCTGTCTGCAATGGTGCGACGCCACCCCGGCAGCGCACCCTTGGGTGCCACCACCAGAACCGTGCCGATCTCGGCGGCCGACATCTGCCGCACGGCCTCGCACACGGCCAACGTCTTACCCAGACCCGTCGAATCCATCTGCGCGAAGTACGGGAAGCCGGCGTCGAGCGCGGCCAGATGGCGTCGGACCGATTCGAGTTGGGTGTCGCGAGGCTGCATCGCCCGTTCGCGCACCTCTTCGTCGCGCCAACTGTCGTTCGCGTCGTCCTCGAGCCACCGCTGCAGGCTGTACGGCATCGATTCGTACGGCTGCAGGTACTCGGGCAGTTCGGTTCCGTAATACGCGAACACGCGCGGTCCGGGGTACCAGCGCGCCCCCGCTGCGCCCGCCGCGGACCGATCCTCGAACGGCACGTCCAACACCCAGACGCGCTCGCCGGGATCGGGCACCCGAAGATCGGGGGCGGCGGACTTGCGGGGCGACGTCTTGCGCGGGGCTGTTCTCTTGCGAGGTGCGGCCTTCTTCGGGGCAGCTTTCTTCGCCGCAGGCTCACCGTTCTTCGCAGCCGCGAACTTTCGCGCAGCGCTGCTCTGCCCGGCCTTGACGGTGCGGGCAGTGGTGGATCGGGCAGTGCGTTTACGAGGTGGCATCGGATCCAGTCTGTCGTACGGTGTGCACGAACACCGTAAAGGAGCCCTGTGACATACCCGAACGACCCGCGCGCCGTAGTTCTCGTCCACGACCGGGACCCGTCCCTGGCGCGTCGCGATATCGGCACCCTCGCCGCCGAATTGCGCACCAGGGGTTTCCTGTTGGACGTGCATTCCTTCGACCACAGTCCCGATGTCGCACCACCGACGCTGTCCGACGCGCAGGTGGTCGTGGTCATGGGCTCACCCGACGCCGCGTACGACGACACCCTGACGTGGCTCGCGCCGGAGATCGCGTACGTGCAGCAGGCGATCGATGCGCAGGTCCCGGTTCTGGGTGTGTGCTTCGGCGGCCAGTTGCTTGCTCGCGTGCTCGGCGGATCCGTCCGCAAGTCCGAGTACCCCGAGTACGGATTCGTCGACGTCGAGACCTCCGATCCCGAGCTCGTCGCCTCGGGCCCGTGGATGGAATTCCACGGCGACACGTTCGTCGCTCCGCCGGAGGCGACGGTCATCGCCCGCAACGAGGCAGCGCAGCAGGCCTTCGTCTGCGGCCCGCACCTCGGGTTGCAGTTCCACCCCGAGATCGACCTCGACACCTACGATGCGTGGGCGGCCGCGTGGGACCGCGACGGCGTCGAACATGCGGTGGACGTGCACGAGATCAGGCAAGACATTGCCGACTCCGAAGCTGCAGCTCGGGCGCGGTGCTCGGCGCTGCTGGACGCATTTCTCGCCCGATCCTCGGCGGTGCCCCGGTAGGGTCGAACGATGACCGAGGCCAGGCCCAGCAACTTCAGCGATCACCAGCTCGGCATCTACGCCGCCGGAATGTTCGCTCAGCAGACACCGTCGATCACCACCAACCTGGCGAGGCTGGAGGACCAGGCTGCCGAGAAGCTCTCGCCCGAGGCGCTCGGCTACATCGTCGCCAGCGCGGGCAGTGGCTCGACGGCGCGGGCGAACCGGGCCGCCTTCGACAGGTGGGCCATCACGCCGCGGATGCTGCGCAGCTCGGCCTCGCGTGATCATGCGTGCACCGTGCTCGGCACCGACATGCCTGCACCGCTGCTGATCGCTCCGGTGGGTATTCAGACTCTCGCCCATCCCGACGGTGAACTCGCGACGGTTCGCGCGGCTGCGGAACTCGGTGTGCCGTACATACATTCGACGCAGGCCTCGCATTCCTTCGAGCAGATCGCCGAGGCGGGCGGAGATGCGCCACGCTGGTATCAGTTGTACTGGCCGACGGACGAATCGGTACTGCTGAGCTTCCTGCAGCGTGCGAAGGACACCGGATTCACCACGTTGGTGCTGACGCTCGACACGACGTTGCTGGGCTGGCGGCCCGCCGATCTCGACCGCGGGTACCTTCCGTTCTTGGCCAACCTCGGAATCGAGAACTATCTGAGCGATCCGGCGTTCCAAGCCGGACTCGCTCAGCCCGTCGAGGAGAATCCCGTTGCGGCCGCGATGCATTGGGCGCAGATGTTCCCCAATCCCGGCCTGTCGTGGAAGAACCTGGCGTTCCTGCGCGAGCATTGGGACGGCCCGATCGTGCTCAAGGGCATCTGCACCGTCGGCGACGCCCGACAAGCGGCCGCCCAGGGAGTCGACGGCATCGTCGTCTCCAACCACGGTGGACGTCAGATCGACGGTGCCAGGCCGTCTCTCGACGCGTTGCCGTCCATCGTCGAGGCCGTCGGTGACGAACTGACGATCCTGTTCGACTCCGGTGTGCGCACCGGTGCCGACATGGCCAAGGCGCTGGCGCTCGGTGCCGATGCGGTTCTTCTCGGCCGCCCGTTCCTGTACGGTCTCGCCCTCGGCGGGCAGGAAGGTGTTGCACACGTACTACGTTGCCTGCTGGCCGAATTCGACTTGGTGACCAGCCTGTCCGGCCATACCGGCGCGGGCGAGCTCGGTCGCGACTCGATCGAGGCGTCCTGATGGAGTGGACGAAGCACGCCATCTGGTGGCACCTGTACCCGCTCGGTTTCACCGGTGCGCCGGTGCACGGATGGGACGGTGAATCCCAATCGGATCAGCACCGGCTGAACAGAATCGAGAAGTGGCTCGACTACGCCCTCGAGCTCGGTGCGTCGGGTATCGCCCTGGGGCCGATCTTCGAGTCGGAGAAGCACGGCTACGACACTGTCGACTACTACCACGTCGACGGTCGGCTCGGCACCGACGAGGATATCGATTCGCTGATCGCTGCGGCGCATTCCCGCGGTCTGAAAGTGATGTTCGACGGCGTCTTCAACCATGTCGCGCAAAGCTTCCCGAAGTTCCGTGAGGCCCTGGCCGCGGGTCCGGATTCCGAGGCCGCGGAGTGGTTCCACCTCGACTGGTCCGGCGACGAGCCGACGCATCGCAACTTCGAGGGCCACGACGAACTGGTCGCTCTCAACCACGAGAGCCCGCACGTGCAGCAGTACGTGGTGGACGTGCTCTCGCACTGGCTCGAACGCGGCGTCGACGCCTGGCGGCTCGACGCGGCCTACGCGGTACCGCCGCGCTTCTGGGCCGCGGTGCTGCCGAAGGTTCGCGAAAAGCATTCGGAGGCATACTTTCTGGGCGAAGTCATTCACGGTGACTACGACCGGATCGTCTCGGCCTCCACGTTGGACTCGGTGACGCAGTACGAACTGTGGAAGGCGATCTGGAGTGGGCTGAGCGAGAAGAATTTCTTCGAGCTCTCGCATGCCCTCGAGCGTCACAACGGCTGGCTCGACGCCTTCGTGCCCGCCACGTTCGTCGGAAATCACGACGTCAATCGCATCGCCAGCGTCATCGAAGACGAGCGACATCTGCTGCACGCGTTGGTGGTTCTGTTCACCGTGGGCGGGATGCCGATGATCTACTACGGCGACGAGCAGGCATTCCGCGGTATCAAGGAAGATCGCGTCGGCGGTGACGACGAGGTGCGTCCCGAATACCCCGACACCTCCAAGGATCTGGCACCGTACGGCTGGCCCGTCTACCGAGTACATCAGGAACTGATCGCGGTACGACGTCGCAATCCGTGGTTGTACTCCGCGCGCACCGAGACGCTCGAGCTAACCAACACCGCATTGCTCTACCGCGTGTACGCGGACGACAATTCGATGACGGTGGCGCTCAACCTCGGCGACGAGGCCATCGACTACCCGGTCCAGGGCGACGACGTGCTGGCGGGCGAGGCACACCTGAACGGTGGACGAGTGAGCGTTCCAGCGCACGGCTGGGCTGTCATCGGCTGATCGTTGCATACGGTTGTGTTCGGCTGTCTATGTCGAGCGCAAGAAAGCGGTAGAGAGACCTACAGGTACAGTCGACCGCGACACGGGGTGCCCGTCAGGGCTGAGATCACACCCGTCGAACCTGATCTGGTTAGGACCAGCGAAGGGAATGTCGTGATGTCTCGGTATTTCCTGTCCCTCGTGACGGTCCCGACCTCGAACGAGAGGCGTAGCGCATGAGACTCGACGAGCAGACAGTGTTGATCACCGGCGGTGGACGCGGGCTGGGAGCAGCGATCGCCGCGGCGTTCGCCGGTGAGGGCGCACGTGTGGTGATCGACTACCGCGCCAGCAAAGAGGCCGCGGAGGCGTTGGCGGACAGGCTCGGCGACCGTGCATTCGCGGTTCAGGGCGACGTGACCGACGAGAGCGCGGTGGCCTCGGTGTTCGACTCGGCACGTGCGCATTTCGGCACTCCGATCACCACAGTCGTCAACAACGCGCTGGCCGATTTCTCGTTCGACGGGGATGCTCGACCGAAGGCCGACACCATCACCTGGGATCGGTTCGACGCTCAGCTACGAGGCAGCGTTCGCGCGGCGCTGCTCACCACGCAGGCGGCCCTGCCGGGAATGCGTGAGGCGGGCTTCGGCCGAATCATCAACGTGGGCACCAACTTGTTCCAGAATCCGGTGGTGCCGTACCACGACTACACCGCGTCCAAGGCCGCCCTGCTCTCACTGACGCGTACGTTGTCCGCGGACCTGGGGGTGGACAACATCACCGTCAACATGGTGTCGGGCGGACTGCTGCGCACCACCGATGCCAGTGCCGCGACCCCGGCCGAGGTGTTCGACTTCATCGCGGCCTCGACCCCGCTGCAACGCGTCACCACGCCCGAGGAGTTCGCCGATGCTCTGCTGTTCTTCGCCTCCCCGTGGGCGCGGTCGGTGACCGGTCAGAACCTCGTTGTCGACGGCGGTTTGGTCAAGAACTGACATGCACCTCAACGCTTTTCTGTACGGCTGCGGACATCACAGTGCAGCGTGGCGGCATCCCGATTCGCGAGTGGAGGACCTGGGCAACATCGCGTACTACGAGGAACTTGCGCAGCTGGCCGAACGGGGAAAGTTCGACGCGGTGTTCTTTGCCGACGGGCATTCCGTTCGCGACCCGGCCGGCGCAGGAACCTGGTTTCTCGAACCGATCACGGCGCTGTCGGCCATGGCCAGAGCGACCACCCACATCGGTCTGGTCACGACTGTGTCGTCGACGTTCTACACACCGTTCCATGCCGCGCGCATGCTGGCGTCGTTGGACCACATCAGCGGCGGCCGAGCCGGCTGGAACGTCGTCACCTCCATGTTCGACGCCGAAGCACGCAATCACGGAATGGACGCCATACCGGCTCGGGAGGAGCGCTACGCACGGGCAGCAGAGTTCGTCGATACTGCACTGGCACTCTGGGATTCGTGGGAGCCCGATGCCCTGACGCTCGATCGCACCGGGATGTACGCCGACCCGGCCAAGGTGCACTCGATCGACCACGACGGCAAACACTTTCGAGTCGACGGCCCGCTGACGGTGCCGCGGTCGCCGCAGGGCAGGCCGGTCCTGTTCCAGGCCGGTGCGTCGGGACCGGGCCGCGACCTGGCGGCGAAGTACGCCGAGGCGATCTACGCCGTCGCCTACGATCTCGTTGCCGCGCAGGGCTATTACGAGGACGTGAAGGAGAGAATCGATCGAGCAGGTCGTGACAGTGCGGCAGTGGGCATCATGCCGGGTTTGGTGACGTACATCGGATCGACGATGGAGGAGGCTCGCCAGAAGAAGGCCGAACTGGACGTCTTGCTGCCGACGGAACAATCCTTGGCGATGCTCTCGACGTTCACCGGGCAGGATTGTGCTGCTTGGGAACTCGATGAACCGGTACCGACTCTGCCACCTGCGGCCGAGTTCACGGGACCGCAGGGTCGGTACGAGACCATCCTGCGCATCATCGAGAAGGACCGGCCCACCGTGCGTCAGTTGCTGGGCACCCTCGCGGCCGGTGGCGGGCACGCCACGATGATCGGCACACCGGATTCCATCGCCGACGAGATGGAATCGTGGATCGGCCGCGGTGCCGACGGCTTCAACCTGATGTGCCCGCGCTACCCGGACTCACTCGCCGACTTCGTCGAGCACGTGGTCCCGATTCTGCAGCAGCGTGGCCTGTTTCGGTCCGAATACACGTCTTCGACGCTGCGAGGCCATCTGTCCGGATGACCCGGTACGGGTTCAATCCAACGTGTCGATGAACTCTCGCGTCAATCGTGCAATGTCGTCGGCGTGCGAGATCGGCGACCAATGCCCCGCCGGAATGTCGTTGCGGGTGAGGTTCTTCACCCACTTGCCGGTGTCGTCGTAGTGGTACGGCCGCACCGCGACGTCCTCGGTGTTGACGATGAGATGCACCGGGATGTCGATGTACCGATCCCGCGGATTGGTCAGAATCGGAATGATGTTGGCGCGGTACAACTTGGTGCCGTTGGTTGCATCCGACCACAGCGTGGGGTTCTGAGTGACGAGCTTCGGATCGACGCCCGAGAACTCCTGGAGGAACGCCGGCCAACCCTTGGCGAACTGTCGCTTGATGCGCAGCGTCGACAGGCCGGGGATGTGGAAGGTGACGGTGTACCAGGACGCTCGGGTCTGCGCGAGAACCTGCTTGATGCCGGCAAGGGTGGGACGACGCAGGCGCGACTGCGACCACTTACCGAGGTGATCGAGGTTCGGACCCGAAATCGATGTGTACGAACGGATTCGATCCTTGGCCTGGGGCTGGGCTGCGGCCTCCCAGACCTCGACGGCACCCCAGTCGTGCGCGAGTACGTGAACGGGAGCGTCGGGACTGACCGCATCTGCCACGGCATAGAAGTCTGCCGCCAACCGGGCCAACTTGTACGCCGACTGCTCGGCAGGTACCGAGCTCTCGCCGGCTCCACGCGAGTCGTAGCTGATCACCCGAAAACGGTCTTCGAGTTGCGGCACGATGTGGCTCCACAGTTCGTGAGTATCGGGCCACCCGTGAACGAGGACGATGGGGTCCCCGTCGGGGTTACCGCTCTCGAACACCGCCAACCGAATGCCTTCGTTGACGACCGTCGTACGAACTGCGTTGCTGCTCACTGTCTTTCCGTTCTATAGATCGAGTACGAGACGGGCGCTTCGAGCACGCGAGACGCAGATGAGCATGTGGTCGCGCTGCTCTTCCGGGGTCAATCGCGATTCGAGGTGTTCGGGCTCCCCGGAGAGCACACGCACCTTGCAGGTGCCGCAGAAGCCCTGTTGGCACGAGTACGCGATATTGGGCTTGCGTTCCTTGACAGCGGTGAGCACCGAGGCGTCGGCTGCGACGTCGAGTACGGCCCCGCTGCTGATCAGCTGCACCTCGAACGGTGTGCCATCGAGGATCGGCGGCGGACCGAAGCGCTCGAAATGCAATGCGGTGGCAGGGCACTGGCGGAAGTCGCGGCGGACGGCATCGAGCATGGGGGTAGGGCCGCAGCAGTAGACGGCACCGCCTGCGGGCGCGCGCTGGAGCAGTTCACCCTCGGTGGGGTACCCGTGCACGTCGTCGGTCCGGACGAACACGCGATCCGATTCCCAGCTCTCGATCTCGTCGAGAAAAGGCATCGTGTCCCGGGAGCGACCGCAGTACACGAACTGCCAATCCATCCCGAGAATCCGTGCGGCACGGACCATCGCGATGATGGGGGTGATGCCGATGCCGCCGGCGACGAACAGCGCGCTGCCCTCGGCGACGAAGGGAAAGCCGTTCCGTGGGCCACGTACGGTGACCTCGGTTCCGGGCTCGAGTGCATGCATCTCGATGGATCCACCTGCGCCGGTGGGGATTCGGCGCACGGCGATCCGGTAGCAACTGCGGTCGGACGGATCGCCGCACAGCGAGTACTGCCGACGGCGACCCGACGGCAGATGTAGATCGAGGTGGCAACCGGGATGCCAAGTCGGCAGCTGCTCCCCCGTCGGCGAGGCGAGGGTCAGAGCGGCGACGTTCTCGTCCTCGGCGATGATCTCGCGGTCGACGACCACCAACCGCAGCGCGGAATCGGGATTGTGGCCGGCTACCGCGTCGTCGTACTCCTTGCCGGCAGTCGCATGCATGTAGCCGTTGAGGAACGTTCCGAGCATCTGCATCGAGCGATCGGCGCGAGGGCGTCCGCGCAGATCCGGTGGCGCGTCCTTGGGCAACAGCCGCGGAACGCGACCCGTCGAGAGCCTCACCGCGCCGCAGCCTGCGCGGCCGGGGACGACGCCAGGTAGCGCACGGCCTGAGCCGTCGAGCCTTCCTGGCTCGGGTGATACGACTTCTTCAGGTAGCGAGACATACTGCGGCCGACGTGCGTCAGCGCCGGCAGCGTGCCGCGGCGAACAGACTTGCGCCACAGGGCCGATCGGGGCTTGCGGACCGACTTCGGCGCGCTCTGCAGCTCGGGGTCGTTCTTCATCAGGAAGATGATGCCGCGCATCCAGATGTACCCCATCAACGGAACGACCACGACGAACGTGCGCAGGCGACGTACCTCGCGCTTGTCGAAGTAACGAAGGGTGTCGTACGCAACCGAGCGGTGTTCCACTTCCTCGGCACCGTGCCACCGCAGCAGATCGAGCATCGTCGGATGGATGCCGGCTCGGTCCAGACCGTCGGCATTGAGTACCCAATCACCGAGGAACGCCGTCACGTGCTCGATGGCCGCGATGAGGGCCAGCCGCTCGACGAGGTTGTTCTTCGATCGCAGACTCGTCACCGAATCCGATCCGAGTACCTTGCCGAAGGCCCATTCCATCTGATCGGTGAACGGAGTGGGGTCGAGTCCGTTGTTCTGCAGATGCACGAGGACGCCGGTATGAGCCTCGGCGTGTACGGCTTCCTGCCCGATGAAGCCGATGACGTCGTCACGCAGCTTCTCGTCGTCGATGTAGGGCAGAGCTTCTTTGAATGTGTCGACGAACCAGTGTTCACCGGCGGGGAGTATCAGGTGCAGCACGTTGAGAACGTGGGTGGTGTACGGATCGCCGGGCACCCAGTGCATCGGCAGATCGCTCCAGTCGAACTTGACGTTCCTGGCCTGAAGCATCACTTCGCCCGGATCCGATGCGACGGCGTTGCGCTCGTTCATCGAGTCGACCTCCTCCACGTCCGCGATGTGGCCGCTGCCACAGTGCGCGACTTAGTATAAACACCGGTTACAGGTAAAAGGAACCGTGTCGGTGGACAGTGAGAGACTTCTGTGATGACCGACCCCTCCCCAGCGGCTGTTCCCCCGAGCAGGGCGCCCGTGGCCTGGCCCACCGAGTGGCCCGTCGATGTGCGTCGAATCGCGGACGCCACAGTCGATGCCCTTGCTGCTGTCGTGGCGCAGGATCCGATCGCGTTCGACGAGGCCGTCGAACTGTTGGACCGCTCGGACGCGGCCAAGGCCGGGAACGTGCATGCGGAGATGGTACGGAGTTTGCTCGAAGAGGTATATAGCGATGGCTTGACCGGGGAGAACGTCCAGGAAGTACTCGGCCGAACCGTCCGCGGAGCCGAGTGGCTTCCGAGCTTGGACATCGCCGGATTCGTCGAAGTGCTCACCGGCGCGCTGGGTGTGACGGACGTCGACGAACAATCACGTTCGCGGCCGCGGCCTGCGCATGCCCTGTTGGTGGTGGCGGATCTGCTCGCAGTTCGGCGAAGCCGCGCCGAGACGTATGTGCGCCGCGCACTCGCCGAGATTCACCGCGCGCAGACGGTGGAGATGCCCTAGCAAGATATTCCCCTCTCTTGTGCCGATACTAGAGAGGCGAAGATTGCGCTACCGACACCGACGACGAACTCGACGTTATGGACACATTCCGACGGATTTTCGTCCCCAACTTCGAGTTCGCGGCGTCGGCGGCAGCTATCGATGCAGCAGATTGGCCCCGGCGATGATGGCCCGGATCGACGACAGGGTGGCGTCGAGCTCGATGGACATCGACCATTCGCGGCGACCGTCGTGCTCGGCCAGGACGAAGGTGGCGGTCTCGTCGCCGATGCGCTGTTGGTGGAACGAGAGGATCTCGATGCGGAATCCGGCGTCGTGGAGCATCGACGTCAACGCCTCGATCGGTCCGTATGTTGTTGCGGCACAAGCGAAGATGGTGTCACCGATTCCGAAGGTGGCGTCGAACGTCATCTTGCCCCCGGTGGACCCAGTGCCGGACCAGGAGCCCAGCCGGAGAGGCCCGGTGGTGGGCGAGAAGCGGTCGACGAAGGCCGTCCACGACAGGTGTTGCCCGGAGATCTCGTCGCGCATCGTGCGCGGCAGGGCGCAGCCGAAGCGGGCATGGAACGGATCTGTGGCGAAAGTGGAAGCAAGTGAATTCATGAGGGTGGTCCTGGCGAATGTGAAGGGAGGACCGAGAGAGCACGACGACCCGCAGCGAGGGGTCGGTCCGAATCAGACCCCGCTACGGCGGCGTACTACGAGAATGCGCTTCACGGAGCCGACAGTAGCCCCGGCCTCGGGCGTCCCGCAAGTATCGAACGAATACGGATCTCTAGGACACGAGCTAGATGTCCGCATATATCGCACGATTCGTTGTAACTTTGGCCCCATGGACCCCGTGCGTAACCCTTACGCTCCCGGCGCAGGCCAGCGCCCACCCGAGCTCGCCGGTCGAAAGAAGCAGCTCGACGCCTTCGACGTCGTACTCGAACGCATCACCCGCGGCAGGCCGGAACGCAGCGTCGTGCTCACTGGGCTGCGCGGCGTCGGCAAGACGGTGCTGCTCAATCACCTCCGATCCGCGGCCATCGCGCGCGGTTGGGGCACCGGCAAGATCGAGGCTCGCCCCGACCAGGAACTGCGCCGGCCCCTGTCGTCGGCGCTGCACATGGCGGTACGCGGCATTGCGGCCTCGCATCGAGACCCCGAACGCGTCGACGAGTTTCTCGGCGTCCTCAAGGCCTTCGCGCTGCGCGCCACCGCGGACAAGGGGATGCGCGAGCGGTGGCAACCGGGCATCGACGTCCCGGCGAAGACCGGCCGCGCCGACTCCGGCGACATCGAGATCGACCTCGTCGAACTGCTGCTCGACGCTTCCGCTCTGGCCGGGGACGTGGGTGTGGGTATCGCCATCTTCATCGACGAGATGCAGGACCTCGGTCCCGTAGACATCTCCGCACTGTGCGCGGCCTGCCACGAACTCAGTCAGGACACCGCGCCGCTGATCATCGTCGGGGCCGGACTACCGCACCTACCGGCCGTGTTGTCGGCATCCAAGAGTTACTCCGAGCGCCTGTTCAGCTACCACCGAATCGGCAGGCTCGAGCGAGCCGCAGCAGATCTCGCGTTGATCGCGCCGGCCGACCGCGAGGACGTCGAATTCACCCCCGAGGCACTCGACGCGTTGTACGCAGCCGCCGACGGCTACCCCTACTTCGTGCAGGCCTACGGCAAAGCGACCTGGGATCTCGCCGCCGACAGCCCGATTTCCGCCGAGGATGTGCGCGTTGCCGCTCCGACGGCTGAGGAGGAACTGGCCGTCGGATTCTTCGGTTCGCGCTACGAACGCGCGACGCCCGCCGAACGCGAATACATGCGCGCGATGGCCGAACTGTCGGTGGACGACGGTTCGGTACCGACCTCGGCCGTGGCCACCGAGCTCAAACGCAAGCCGGCATCGCTGTCGCCTGCCCGCGACGGCTTGATCAAGAAGGGCCTGATCTACTCGGCCGAGCGCGGCACGATCGCGTTCACCGTGCCGCATTTCGGGCGCTACCTGAGAGCGCAAACCGACGAGCCCGCCGCGGTCTGAGGCGTCGACCCTACGACTGCGCTCGCGCCCCGGTCAGCTTCTCGAGGCGGCGGACCGCTGTGCGATCGGCGCGGTCGACGTTGACGAGGCTCGGGTCGCCGTCGTAGAAGTCCATCAGGCGCTGATCCATCACCTTGCGCCACAAGGGCGGAACCATCGCGCAGAAGATCATCACCGCGTATCCGGCCGGGAGTTGCGGGGACTCGTCGACGGTTCGTAGTGCTTGGTAGCGGCGCACCGGATTGGCGTGATGGTCGCTGTGACGTTGCAAGTGGTAGAGAAACAGGTTGCTCCACAGGTGATCGCTGTTCCAGCTGTCCCGGTGCGAGGGTTTGGCGTAGCGCCCGTCCGGACGCTTGGTGCGCATCAGGCCGTAGTGCTCGAGGTAGTTCGCTGCCTCGTACAGGACGATGGCGATGGCGGCTTGAATCAGTAGGTACGGCAACACGATCCAACCGAACACTGCGATCAGTGCCCCGAACAGAACGATGCTCATCGCGGCCGCATTGAAAAGGTTGTTGCGCAGCGTCCACAGTGACGAGCCCGACCGCGCGAGTCGACGGGTTTCGAGATCCCAGGCCGAATGCAGACCGTGGATCATCGTGCGTGGCAGAAACTTCCAGAACGATTCACCGAATTTCGCCGACGCCGGATCCTCGGGGGTGGCGACGCGCAGATGGTGGCCGTGGTTGTGCTCGACGTAGAAGTGGCCGTACAGCGTCTGCGCCAGAGTGACTTTGGAGAGCCACCGCTCGACGTTCTCGCGCTTGTGCCCCAGTTCGTGCGCGGCATTGATGCCGACGCCGCCGACCACGCCCACGGTGACGGCCAGACCGATCCTCTCCGGTGTGCCGAGTGGGCCGTGGGCCCACAGGTAACACGCGGCCACGAGTCCGGCGTACTGCAGCGGGAGGAAGAGGTAGACGCACCACCGGTAGTACTTGTCCTTGTCGAGTGCTGCGAGAGCCTCGTCGGGTGGATTGCTGCGATCGACGCCCGCGAACTTGTCGACCAACGGCAGCGCGATGCCCATGATCATCAGCCCGAGTGCCCAGAATGCGCCGGGTCCGAGGAGTGTCACCAAGCCCCACGCCAGGAACGGGCTCAGCGGAATCGTCAGGCCGAGCGGCCAGAGATAACGCTTGGGATCGCGCCACGTCGGCGAGGCCCCTGCGGCGTGGTTGTCGGGCATGCGTGAACTCACTCCTGATCTTCGAGGCTGCCCACGCGGTACGAGGGGGTGCGGTGGTGGTCTGTCACAAGTACATCGCCACGCCTCTGAGGATAGTTACCTAGACGAATCTGTGGGGTTCGAGCGATGGGCCGTCGAAGGCGTCGCGGTCCTTGTACGGTGACCGAATGCAGCATGTCGAGTCGTCGTTCGCCGGGGTACACGGAACTCGTATCGTCTACGACGTCTGGACCCCGGACGTCGCCGCCGATAATCCGCCTACCGGCGTTCTGGTGCTGGCCCACGGCCTGGCCGAGCACGCAGGACGGTACCGACACGTGATCGAGCGGCTCGGCTCGCTCGGCCTCGTCGTCTACGCACCCGACCACCGCGGGCACGGGCGATCCGGCGGCAAGCGAGTCTCTTTGGCGAAATGGTCGGACTTCACCGACGACCTGCACACACTGTTCTCGATCGCGGCTGACGAGCACCCCGGCAGCCGCACCTTCCTCCTCGGACACAGCATGGGCGGTGCCATCGCACTGTCCTACGCCCTGGACCATCAGGGTGATCTGGACGCACTGATGCTGTCCGGGCCTGCGGTCAACCCGTCCGTGGGCCAGCCGAAAGCGTTGGTCGCGGTGGGTGCAGTACTCGGCAGGTTCCTGCCGTCGCTGCCGGTTCTGAAACTCGACCCCAACGACGTCTCCCGCGACAAGGCCGTCGTCGACGCCTATGTCGCCGATCCGCTGGGCTATCACGGCAGCGTCACGGCCGGTCTCGCGGCAGCACTGTTGCAGGAGAGTCGTACGTATCCCGCCAGATTGCCGTCGCTGACCATTCCGGTGTTGCTGCAGCACGGAACCGCAGACCGGTTGGCCGACGTCTCGGGCAGCGAGCTGATCGCCGAACTGGCGGGATCCGAGGACCTGACCTTGAAAACCTACGACGGGCTGTTCCACGAAGTCTTCAACGAGCCGGAGCAGGAACGCGTGCTCGACGACCTGATCACGTGGTTACGTCCGCGGGTCGGCGGCGGGGCTGTAAGTTCCTGACGGGTCCAGCGGAAGAACGGGGTTACGACCATGGCCAGACGAGCGCTCGTATTGGGCGGCGGCGGTGTAGCGGGCATTGCGTGGCAGACAGGCGTCCTTCTGGGACTGGCCGAGGCCGGGGCCGATGTCAGCGACGCCGAGATGTTGCTCGGAACGTCGGCCGGTTCTTCGGTGGCCGCTCAGATCTCGAGCGGCACCCCGGTGTCGGAGTTCTTCGAGCGTCAGGCGGACGAGTCGAAGCAGGACAACGAGCCACACGCCGAGGCCACCATCGACGAGCTCGTCACCATGTTGGCCCGAGCAGCCCAGAACTCGGACGGCAGTGCGCTGGACACCCGCAGGCGCATCGGTGCCGAAGCTCTGGCGACAGCGACGATCAGCGAACGGGAACGACGAGCCATCATCGCCCGTCGACTGACGACGCACTCGTGGCCCGACCGTGATCTGCGGATCGTCACCGTGGACGCCCTGACGGGGCGCCATCGAGTACTGGACCGGGGATCGGGCGTCGAGCTGATCGATGCCGTGGCCGCGAGTTGCGCGATCCCGGGCATGTGGCCGCCGGTGACGATCGGCGATCACCGCTACGTCGATGGCGGTATCCGTGCGAGCGAGAACGCCGATCTGGCGGTGGGTTTCGAGAAGGTGCTGGTGCTCAAGGTCGGCGCACTCGACCTGGAAGGCGACCCCTTCGAGGTCGAACGGGGAAAATTGGTCAAGGGCGGCTCGAAGGTGGAAGTGATCGTTCCCGACGCGGATTCGTCGGCTGCGATCGGACCCGACCCCACCGACATCGCCGTGCGCGCAGCGGCGGCAATAGCGGGCCGGGCGCAGGGCACCGCCATCGCCGAGCGTATCGCCGAATTCTGGGTGGGCTGAGACCCGCGAACGGGACTCAGCCGAACAGGGCCGTGCCGTTGCTCCAGCACACGGCGCGGACCCACTCGTCACCGAGTCCGAGACGGCTCACCGCCTGCAGCGCGTCCAGGTAGGGGTACGGGATATTCGGGAAGTCGCTCCCGAACAGAATGCGATCCTGGAGGTCCAGCAGGCGCGGCATCTCGTGCCGGGGAAACGGCGCAGCGGCTTCGGAGAAATCCGTGAAGGCCATGGTGGTGTCCAGACGTACGTTCTCGTATCGATCGGCCAGATCGAGAAAGTCGACGTACTCGGGCATGCCCATGTGCGCGACGATCAGCGGTAGCGTCGGAAACCGCTGCAGCAGAGCGGCGATCGGCTCGGGGCCGGTATACGAGCCGGGTGCCGGTCCGGAGCCGCAGTGGATGACCACCGGAATCTGCGCATCCGAAATGGTGCCCCAGACGCCGTCGAGCAGCGGGTCGTTGGGCGAGTAGTTCCCGACCTGAATGTGCGACTTGAAGATTCGGGTTCCGTTCGTCACCGCCTGCTCGACGTACTGCGTGGCTCCGTCCTCGGGATAGAACGTCGCAGTCTGCAGGCAATCGGGGGTGCGAGCCGCGAAGTCGGCACCCCAGGAGTTCAGCCAGGCCGCCATCGCAGGTTTGTGCGGGTAGATCATCGACGTGAATCGCCGCACGCCGAACCCTCGAATCACCTGCAGCCGTCGGTCTTCGGCGAAGCGGTACGAGATGGGCCAGACGCTGCCCGTCAGCGGGCCTGCGCTGTCGAAGTAACTCCATACCTTGTCCATCACGTTCTTCGGCATGAAGTGCGTGTGGACGTCGAACAGGCCGGGCAGCGCGAGCTCGGTCCAGAACGCGACGATGCGTTCGGTCTCCTCCGCCAGTTCGGCGTCGGAGCGAGGGTGCTCAGCGTGCGACATGCGCGTCGAACCACTCGAGGGTCTTGGTCCACGCGTCGCCTGCGGCTGCGGCATCGAACACGGCAGGGCGGTCGTCGCAGTGAAAGCCGTGCTTGCCGTGGGGGTATCGGGTGATCTCGGTGCCGACCGGTGCCGTGGCGGTGATCTCCCGCAGTGTCTCGACGTCCTGGAACGGAATGCCCTCGTCCAGATCTCCGAAGAAGCCGTGCCACGGTGTCTGGAGGGCGTCGCCCACCGAGGCCATCGCGGGATAACCGAAGCGGCCCTTCGTGATTCCGCCACCGTAGAACGTGGCGGCCGCACCGAGTTGCCGTCGAACCGCGGTATGGAAGGCCACGGTCCCGCCCATACAGAAACCGACGATCGCGATGGACGAGGGCTCGAACCCCAGTTCGGCCAGCGCACTCGCCGCCGCGTCCACGTCGGAGTCCACCTCGTCCGCCTCGAGTTTCCCGATGGCCGCCATGGCGGAATCCATGTCCGAGTAGTCGAGCACGCTCACACCCTCCTGCCGGTGGAACAGATGCGGAGCCACGGCTACCCAGCCTGCGGCCGCGACCCGATTGCAGACGTCGACGATGTGGTCGGTGACCCCGAAGGCTTCTTGGATGACGATGACGCCGCCGCGGGCGGTGCCGTCGGGCGAGACGACGGTGAGGGGAGTGGTGTTCACCCCTCGATTGGAGCACATCACCAGGAGTGGATGCCGGTAGCGGCGGTGAGTACAGCAGTTTTGTACCGTGGCAGGCAGGGAACGATCCCGACCGAGAGGACACTTCATGCGCGCGGTACAGATCTCCAGTCTCGACGGACCCGATTCGGTGACCGTTGCCGATATCGACGAACCCACCGCGCGTGATGGGTCGGTGGTCATCGAGGTCAGGGCCGCGGGCGTCGCGTTTCCCGACGCGTTGCTCACCCGTGGGCTGTACCAGTACAAGCCCGAGTTGCCGTTCGTTCCGGGCAGCGAGATCGCCGGCATCGTGCGGTCGGCTCCGGCGGATTCCGGCTTCTCGGCCGGAGACCGCGTGGCAGCGTTGACGGGGCTCAGCGACGGTATGGCAGAGGTCGCCGTCGTCTCGCCCGACACGGTGTTCGCGTTGCCCGAGTCCGTGCCGCTCACTGCGGGCGCTGGCTTGCTGTTCAACGATCTGACGGTGCATTTCGCGTTGCGCGAGCGCGGCCGCTTGGCGCAGGGCGAGACGGTGTTGGTGCACGGCGCGGCGGGCGGGATCGGAACCTCCGCTCTGCGAATGGCTCCGGTGCTCGGGGCAGCACGGGTGATCGCAGTGGTGAGCTCGGAAGCAAAGGCAGACATCGCGCGAGCCGCCGGAGCCACCGACGTCGTACTGGTCGACGGCTGGAAGGACGCGGTCAAGGAGCTGACCGGCGGCCGTGGCGTCGACGTGGTCGTCGATCCGGTGGGCGGTGACCGGTTCACCGACAGCATCCGTTCGCTCGCGCCGTCGGGCCGAATTCTGGTGTTGGGCTTCACCGGTGGCGAGATCCCGACCGTCAAGGTCAACCGTTTGCTGCTGAACAACGTCGATGTCGTCGGCGTCGGCTGGGGTGCATGGTGGATGACGCGCCCGGGCTACCTGGCCACTCAGTGGGCCGAGATCGAGCCGCTGCTCGCGGACGGTTCGCTCGTGGCTCCCGAGCCGTCCGTCTTCCCCGTCTCCGACGCGGCAGCAGCGATCGCCTCGCTCGAAAACCGAACGGCAGCAGGCAAAGTGGTACTCGACTTCAGTCTGTGATCGGGTGCGCGGGCTGCCGGATCACTCCGGCAGCTCGATGCCCCGTGCCTCGGAAAGCGCCGCGATCTCGGCGGGAAAGACGTTCTTGAACACGAACGGGTCGGTGCCCAACGCCCAGTTCGGTGCGAGTTCGATGGCATACCTCTCGAAGTAGCCGAGCTGCTTGGCCACCAGGATCAGTTCCTCGGGACTCGACGTCTTGTACTGCTTGCCCATGCCGACCAACGCCCGGATGAAGTCCGCCAGGCTGAAGTGGGCGAGGGTGGCCGAGAGCATCGGCGCGAACACCGACTGCAGAATCGCGCCGACTTCGGCGTCCGAACCCATCTGCGGGGCAACGATTCCCAGACGTTTGACGGTACCGGCGAGGCGGGTGAAGTCGCCGTCGATCACCGTGGCGTGGAAGAGGTCGAGCAACAACGCGCGCCACTGCTCGTCCACCTCGCCCATGACGCCGAAGTCCAGAAAAGCCACTCTGCCGTCGTCGAGCACCCAGACGTTTCCCGCGTGCACGTCGCCGTGGAACAGGCCGTGCAGTACCAGGGCCTCCATCCAGACCTTGGCGGCACGGCGGACGATCAGCTCCGATTGCTCACCGGGCCGGTACCGGTCCAGCGGAGAGCCGTGCATGCGTTCCATGCAGATCACGCGTCCACCGCAGTAGTCGAGAAACACCTCGGGTGCGGTGACGTGCTTGTTGTCGCCGAATGCCCCGATTGCACTGCGAAAGCTGTGCTGGCGCTTGGCTTCCACTGCGCTGTCGAGTTCTGCGAACGTCGCGGCGTGCAGGTCGACGATGATGGCCGACGCGTTGGCCGTGGCGAAGAACGGAATGAACTTCTCGAGACCGCGCGCAATGAGATACGCGATTCGCAGGTCGATCTTCATGCGGTGGTAGATGCCTCGCCGCTGCACCTTCATGACCACTTCGCGGCCGTCGTCGCGGCGCACGCACAGGTGTACCTGGGCGACCGACGCCGACGAGAGAGGTACGTCGTCGAACGAGGAGAACAACTCGTCGACGCTCCGGCCCAGGTCTGCCTCGATCACCGCGCGGGCCTGCGCCCCGGGAAACGGCGGCACCTCGTCCAGACATCGCAGACAGGTGTCGGCGAGGACCTTGGGAAACAGTCCGGGCGACGAACCCATCAGTTGCCCCACCTTGACGAAGGTGGGGCCGAGCACGAAGAACGCGTCGACGACGGCCTTGGAGGCGTGAACCGGCCAGCCGCGCCGCGGCGCACGAACCCAGCGGCCGATGGCGATGAACTGAAAGTACGTCAGCACCGATCCGATCACGATCAGTCGCAACAACTCTCGTATCCCGAAGGTCTTCAGCTCGGGTGCCGGCTTCGGCGTCGTGTCGTCAGGTGTCATGCGTGCACTCCCGCCGACACGCGTGCGGCCGAGGCTTCGAGTCGGGCCAGCACCCGGTCGAATCGTGTGGCATCGTCGAAAGCCCTCGCCAGCACCAACGCCCCCTGGATCCCGGCGACGATCTCTTCGGCCAGTTCGGCCGCCGCGTCGCCGTGTCCGAGCCGCTGCAACACCGGAGTGAGTGCCTCGATCCACTGGGAGAAATGCGCGGCGACACGGCTGGAGAAGGTGGCACGCTCGAGCCCGAGCGTGAACGCGCCGAACAGGCACACCAGGCGATTGGACCGAAAATAGCGGGCGGTCTGCTGAAACATGTCGTGGGTCGTCGACGCCGCGTCGTCTCCGTGTCGTAGCGGCTCGAAGACGTTGTGGTGGAACCACAGCTCGACGTCGTCTAGGACTGCCTCGGCCATTTCCTGCTTTCCCCGCGGAAAGTAGTGGTAGAGACTGCCTTTGCCGAGTCCGGTGCATCTGCTGATGACCGCGAGGGACGACCCGTCGAACCCGTGGTCGCGGAACACTCCTGCGAGTATCGGCACCACGTCGTGGCGATCGCTCATGAGGCGGTACTGTACCAATCGGTACAAGCCCGGTGCATCGGGGTCGCCGGGAGTGGAGCCTGCAGAATGACCCATCGGGTATCGGGCAGTGAATACTGCAGTGGTGAAGCGATCGACAGTTCTGGCCGCCGCGGCGTTCGTCGTCGGTGGGTGTACCTACCTCGCTGCCGAAGCGGTTTCGGCGCTGGGCTGGACCGACCGACCGTACAGCTACGCGCGCAACAACATCAGTGACCTCGGGATTCCGGACATCTCACCGTGGCACCCGGTGATGAACACCGGCTTTGTGGTCGACGGCACGCTGTTCGTTCTTGCCGGCCTCGGATTGTCGGTGTTGTTCGAGGGTCGAGCGCGCTGGATCGTGCTGGGCACGTCGGTCGTGCACGGCGTCGGCAGCATCGTCGTCGGGCTCGCGCATGCGTCGGTCGACGGAGCATCGACTCCCCATGCAGCGGGCGCGGGTATGGCGATCATCGGTGGAAACCTGGTGCTCCTGGCTGCAGGCCGGTACGGCGGACGCGTCGGCGCACCTCGGTGGTACACGGCGGCCAGCGCCGTCGCCGGTGTCGCGGGGCTGGCCGGTTTCGCATTGTTTCTCGCCGATACCGGCATCCTCGGCGGTGGAGCGTTCGAGCGGATTTCCGTCTACACCATCATCGGATGGGAGATCGTCACCGGTGCAGCACTTCTCGCGCGGGCCCGGCTATCGAAAGTTCGGTGATTCCTTGGCGAGGAAGGCCCGTACGCCCTCTCGGCCGTCGGCCGACTCGAAGGCTTCCTCGAACACCGGCAGTGCGCGTCGTGCCGGTTCGTGCGGTGACTGGCCGAATGTGAGCGCGAGAGCTCGCTTGTTCGCGTGCACGGCCGAGCGGGACTTCGCGGCCAGCAGGTGTGCCAGGTCCAGTGCCATCGACAACGACCCACCGCGTGGAGCCACCCTGTTGATCAGACCCCATTCCAGAGCTGTCTCGGCAGAGATGGGCTCGCCGAGCAACACCAGTTCGGCTGCGCGCGACTGACCCACCCGCCGCAACGCACGCATGGTCCCGCCACTGCTGGGGACGAGCCCCAGATCGATCTCGGGCAAGCCGAGGCGGGCACCCGCGTCGGCAACCACGAGATCGCAGCACAGCGCCATCTCGAGCCCACCGCCCAGGGCGAACCCGTCGATCGCAGCGACCGTCGGGAGCGGTAGGTCGGCCAGTAATTCGAGGGTCGCGTTCTCGACATTGCTCTTGCGTTCGAGGACGTCGCCTGCCGCCTTCATCGCGGGCATTTCGGAGATGTCCGAACCGGCACTGAACACCCGGTCGCCGGTGAGCACGACGGCCCGGACGGAGGAGTTGTCGGCCAGCTCGCGAAGCATCGCCCGCAGACGTCGCGTCGCAGGCTGGGTCAAGGCGTTCACCGGAGGGTTGCTCAGCGTGATCTGTGCGACCGCCTGGTGTGGAAAAGACAGGACGGGTGACGACTCGGTGGGCATGAAAGAACCGTAGAGCGTTGACCTGGCGATTGGGAGTCTGCCACGACGGCATGTACCGTGGGTATCACCCGACGCGGGGTGGAGCAGCTCGGTAGCTCGCTGGGCTCATAACCCAGAGGTCGCAGGTTCAAATCCTGTCCCCGCTACTACGAAGATCAGGTCCGGCACCGATGGTGCCGGGCCTGATTTCTTTTCTGGGTTCGCCGGATTGGCTCCGGTCAGGGCTGAAGTCTGAATTGCACGACGGCCGTGACGTTTTCGATCGCGTCGTCGAGTGCCTCCAAGCGCGACGGGGCGTCCGGTGCCGACAGGATGTCGAGTCGGTCGGACTGGCCCATCGGGATCAACGAGGCCAGTGACCAGATCTTCTCGGCGGCCGAAATCGGGAGGCTCAGAAAATCCGGAACGCCCGGCGTCACGATGTCCCCGGAGGATTCGAGCCGACCGATCAGCTCGTACAGATCCTCGACCTTGGCCCAGGTGGCGGCGAATTGCGTGTCGGCGATGACGGCATCGACGTCTGCGTCGGGCCATGCGCGAACGTCGGCCAGTGGGTAGGGGTCGTCCGGGAGCCACGCGTCGATGCGGATCCGTTCGCCTCCGACGCATTCGAGCAGATACCTGCCGTCTCCGATGGCCTCGTGACCGATGATGTGGGCGATCGTCGCCACATCGTGTCGGACGTCGCCGCCGCCTGCTTCGTGCCCCCGGGCAATGAGAACGACGCCGAAACGGGGATCGTCCATCTTCAGACAGTCCTGTACCAGTGCCTGGTATCGCGGCTCGAAGATGTGCAACGGGAGACGTTCGCCCGGCAGCAACACGCTGCCGAGCGGGAACATCGGGATGACGCTCACGGGCGCTGCAGCGGCATGGCTGCCGGGGTGATCTCCGTCGGCGCGCCGGTGTCCGCGTCGCTCGAGTCGGTGTGGTTGGCGGCCAGGAACTCGTCCAGTAGCCGGAAGAAGAAGTCCGGCTCGTCGAGCTGCGGGAAGTGGCCGGCGTCGGGAAATATCTCGACGCGACTGTTGGGTACCTCGCGTCGGATGTTGTCCGCATGCTTGGCGGGAATCATGCGGTCCTTGCCGCCCCAGATCAGCAGCGAGGGAATGGACTCGAACTTCTCGAAATGCTGCTTGGCACTGACGGTTTGGCCGCGAGGACCCACGACGGCCCGCGTCGACGCCAGAAATGCCTCCCGCGTCGACCGGTCTGCGACCGATCGGAACGAGCGCCACGTCTCGGCCATGCTGGGGCCGGGCTCTACCGGAACCCCCCACTTGCCCAGTCGAGCCAGCACACCTTCGGTGTTCCTGCGGAACCAATCCGAGGCCAACATCGGAAGCACCAGTTCGCTGCCGGGTAGCGTCGCGGCCTTGAGTAGCAGGCTCACCTCCGGGCCGAGCCCGCCGCTGCTGACCAGCACGAGGCGATCGACCCGTTCGGGAAAGAGGTACGTCATCTGCATGACGATGCCGCCGCCGAGCGAGTGGCCGACCAGTGGTGCCGAGTCGATGTTCAGGTACTCCATCAGGTCGCGGATGGTGGCCGCGTGCGAACTGAGCGAATAGTCGCCGGACGGTTTGTCGGAGTCACCGTGCCCGAACAGGTCGGGTGCGATCACCCGATACCGGTCCGACAGTCGCTCGATCTGCGGGCCCCAGGACTTGTGCGATCCGAGCAGCCCGTGGACGAGAATCACGGGCGGCCCGTCGCCGATATCGACGTACCGCAAGACGTCCTTGTGTAGTTCCACCGACTGCAGTTCGTACGATGCGCTCATGGTCGACCTCCCTGTCTCGGTTCGGGCCGGTGGCTCGGCTGATTAGCCGTCCGGCACAAACGTACAAGCTGTGCCGCCACCGCGACAGGCCGTCGCGGTCGATATTCCCAGTCAGCGCGCGTTGTCGACGGTGTCGTCGATGATGTCGGCCAGTTCCTTCGCGATCGGTCCGCGCAACATGTTCGCGTGGTGGCCGGTGATATCGACGAATGTCAGCTCGCCGTGAGCGACTGCTCGCCACGACCGGAGGTCCTTGACGTTCTCGGTGGTGCGAACCACAGTCATCGACCCCGACCACGGAGTCGGCACATGCTTGTTCAACGCCACGTACCCGATGCTGGCGAACACCAACCATTCCATGGTCGTCGGATACCGCAGCAGCCCAGCGAATTGCATACGCAGCCACAGCGCGGCCGTACCGGCACGGCCCAGATGGAACCCGGCGTCTTCTCTGGTCGGTGCGGGCGGCGCTGCCGGGACAGACGTACCCCCGGGAAGCCGGTCCAGGAGATGACGGAACAGCCGGGTGTCGAGAAGTAGCAGATGCGGGGTACCGACGCCGGAATCTCTGATCTTCTCTGCCATCGCGATGGCGATCCAGCCGCCGAGCGAGTGGCCGACAAGATGGAACGGGCCGTCGGGGGCCACCGTGCGGATCGCGTCGACATACCGTGCCGCAGTGGCTCTGATTGTCCGGTCCGGTCGCCCGCGTGTGCCTCGGCCGTGTGCCTGCAGGGCATAGACGGGACGGTCGGCGTCGAGGTGCTTGACCAGATCGAGAAACGCCATCGCGCCCACGCCGGCACCACCGATCAGGAAGATCGGAGCTCCGGTACCCCCGGGGCGCAGCGGGACCAGAACGTCGTGGAGACCGGACGAGCGCCGACGTGCGGCGGCGGCGTCGCGAAGCCGAGCGTCGACGGTGGTCGCCAGCGTTCGCACGGTGGTCGACGCGAACACGTCCTGCGGATCGAGTTCGATCTTCAGGTTCTCGCGCAAGTGGGCGAGCATCGCCGTCATGGTCAGAGAGTTGCCACCGAGTTCGAGGAAATCCTCGTCCCGCCCGATGGCGTCCAGTCCGAGTGCAGTGCGAGCGGCCTCCGCGACGATGTATTCGGTGGGGCCGACCGCGGTGCGTTCGACGCGTCGGTCGGACGGCTCGGGCAGTGCTCGGCGGTCGATCTTGCCGCGTTCGTTGCGGGGCATGGCGTCGAGCGCAACGATGTGGGTGGGCACCATCCATTCCGGCAGGGTTCGGCGCAGGGCGGCCCTGATGTCGGCCTGGCTCGCCCGGACGGCCCGGTCGGAGCAGATGTACGCGACGAGGTCGGTATCGGCGCCGGATCTCCTGCCGATCACCACGGCATCGTCGATGTTCGGCAGCGCGCGCAGTGCTGCCTCCACCTCGGCCGGTTCGACGAGGTAGCCGCGTACCTTGACTGCGTCGTCGATGCGCCCGGCGAGCTGCAATGTTCCGTCCTGATCGAACCGGCCCAGGTCGCCGGTGCGGTAGCGGAACAGGCCGTCGCCGAGGGCAGCGAATTTCTCCGAGTCCACGCCGACATCCTCGAGATAGCCGTCGGCCAGGCACGCCGACGTGACCCGCACCTCGCCGATGACGTCGGGTTCGCACGGGGAGCCATCGGCAGCAACGACCTCGACGAGCTTTCCTGCGACGGGAGTGCCCGCGGGCAGAAAGCCGGACGGTAACGCACGGTCGAGGGGGTACTCGCTGAACGCGACGGCCCCGGCCTCGGTGGTCGCGTACCAATTGACGAGTGTGGCGCGGTTGTCGGAAGCCAGGCGGAAGCGGCGCGCGTCGTCGGCGTGCAGTGATTCTCCGTAGGTGGTGACGACGCGCAGCGTGGGTACGGTGACCTGGCCCGCGACGGCGCGCAGCAGCGACGACGAGCAGTGCAACGTGGTCAGCGAGTGGTCCGATACCCACTCTGCGATGCTGCCGACCGTGCCGGATCGAGGGTCACGGCAATGAACGGTGGCACCGCTGAGCAGCCCGGCGATCAGAGTGTTCAGGCCCGCGCCGAAACTGACGGGAAGGGCATCGCCGACGCGATCGTGGGTGCCCAACCCCAGCGCGGTCGACACCTCGTACGCCTTGGTCAGGCACATGCGATGACTGAGCACGACGCCTTTGGGCGTACCGGTCGATCCGGACGTGTAGTTGATCACCGCGGTGTGGCCGCCCGAGACCGTCGGCAGCGGTACGCAGGAATCGACCGCTGCGTCGACGGTCGCCGAATCGAGGATCGAGGCCTTGGCCTGTTCGACGATGCGGTCGCGGCGCTCGTGGGGTAGTTGCGGATCCAGCGGAACCAATGGATGGCCTGCAGCGATGACGGCCAGCATCAGCACGATCGAGTCGACCGACGCATCCGCCTCGACGGCGAGGGGGCGATGATCGGACGGGCGCAGGGCAGCGATCTTGCGCGCCTGCGAGTACACGCGATGCAGCAGCTCGTCGAAGGTCAGTGACGTACCCGCCGCGTGCAACGCGGCTGCGTCCGGCATCGCGTGGGCTACCTCGCGGTAGCGCGCCATCAGCGTGTCGCGGCCGTCGGGACGACACAGCGGGGCGAGCGCGGATCGTGTCGGCACAGGTCCCGTCGCCGCAGCTCGGCTCGACACGGATACCGGCGGCACAGATCGGGTCGGCGCGTACGCGTCCTGAATCGTCATGATTCTCCTTGCACGAGCCCGCCCCGCGAGGTAAAGGTTCGTTTGCGGTACACAAACCTACTTGAAGACTGTTTTACCACCCCTAAAGTAGACGCGGGCCGTCTTTCCGCGCAAGCCGAAAACCGGACATTTCGTAACGAACGGGTGTCGTTACGAAATGCCCGGTGTCGGGGCGACCCTGATCAGAGGTCGGCTATCGCCTCCAGTGGTTTGGTGCGCGCGGCCCGAACGGCAGGCCACAGAGCAGCCAGCACTCCGACCACCGCGGACCCGAGAAGCATCGCGACGACCTGCCCCCAGGGCACCGTCATGGCACCCAGGCCCTCGTCGCGCAAGGTCTGGACGAAGCCCCACCCGAAGGCGATGCCGAGGGCGACGCCGACGATGGCACCGAACAGGGCGATGAGCAGCGACTCGAGGTAGATGATGCGCCGCACCTGCGGTCGCTGCATTCCTATCGCCCTGAGCATGCCGATCTCGCGTCGACGTTCGACGACCGACAGGGCGAGGGTGTTGACGATGCCCAGCACCGCGATGACCACGGCCAGGGCGAGCAGTCCGTACAGCACCGCGAGCAGTGTGTCGATCTGCTGGCCTTGGCTGCCCTTGAACTCTTCGACGTCCTGTACCTGCACCACCACGGACGGTTTGGTCGCAGCCTCGAGGTCGGTGCGCAGCGTACCGAGATCGGTTCCGGGCGCGGCTTTGACGAGGACCAGCAGATCCGACCGAGTGATGGACGGCGTGACCTTCTCGTAGATGTCGCCCGAGACGATCCAACTGCCGATCAGTGGGTTGTCGGTGAACACACCGGTGACGGTGACGGGAACCGAAGCTCCGTCGACGGAGTCGAACACGACCTGGGTGCCGATGTCCCAGCCCTTGGTGGACGCCTCGGTCTCGGACACCGAGAAGCCGTTGCTCTCGAGGTCTGCGGTGCCCCGAACCATGGACAGGTCGAGCAGTCCTTCCGGGGAGCCGTCGATGGCAGCGCCGAATTCTTCTTCTCCGGCGATCGTGACGAACACCGGATGCAGCACAGCGGTGCGTTCCACCCCGCGGACCTGTTGTGCGGCTGCCGTTGCTCCGGCCGGCACACCGATCGACTGTGGACCGGACAGGATGTAGTCGGCTTCGACGCCGGTGTCGACGAGCGAATCGACACTCGCCTTCGCCGTCGACCCGAGTACCCCGATGACGGTGACGAGCATGAGGCCGAGCATCAACGCGAATGCGGTGGCTGCCGTGCGGCGCGGATTGCGCACCGAGTTGGTTCTGGCCAAGCGACCGATGGCACCGAACGGCCGGGTGAGGACGGCCCCCAGGGCTCCCACGACGGGCCGTGACAACGACGGTGCGGCCAGGGCCGTGGCCACGATCGCCGCCACCGCGCCGACGCCGACGGTTGCTGCGGCAGCGCCGCCGGTCGACTGAGCGCCGATGACTATCGCTGCCGCTCCGGCAATACCCAGTCCGACGCCGACGAACGTCCGGGTTCGCAGGGTGTCGCCGGCGGACGCGAACTCCTCGCGCATTGCGGCCACCGGTGGAATCTTGGCTGCTCGCCGCGCCGGTGCGTAGGCGCTGAGGACGGTGACGATGATGCCCACCGCGAAAGCGACGACGACGGTGCGTGGTTCGAGGGCGAGAGGGCCCGACGGCAACCCGAGGTCGAAGGCATTGAGCAGAGCGCGCAATCCGTACGCCAGTCCGACGCCGCCGGCGAACCCCAGCACACTTCCGATGACGCCGACGACGACCGCTTCGAGTACGACCGAGCGACTGACCTGCCCACGGCTGGCTCCGATGGCGCGAAGCAGCGCCAGTTCGCGTACCCGCTGAGCGACGATCATCGAGAACGTGTTGTAGATGATGAACGTGCCGACGAGCAGTGCAATGGCACCGAACGCGAGCAGGAAGTACGTGATGAACGACAGTGCCGACTCGACCTCGGCCTTGGTTTCGGCCTGGACGTCGGCAGCGGTCTGCACTTTCAGATCCGGGAACGCGGCGGCGATCTCGTCCCTGAGGTCGCTCTGCGTCTTGCCCTGTGCGGCGAGATCGTTGCCCGCGACGTCGATGTACTGCACGTGCGCACCGTCGGTGAACAACTCGTTCGCCTGGCTCTGCACAAACTGAATCCCGATGAAACCACCGGATTCTGTTGCAGTGGAATAGATTCCGGAGATCGTGATGTCGGTGGTCCCCTTGGACGGCACGAGTACCTGGGTCGCGTCGCCCACCTTCAGGCCCGCTCGATCGGCACCGCCGGCGTTGATCGCGACCTGGCCGGGCGCGGTAGGGGCCGAGCCGGAGACGAATGTCGCCGGATCGCCGAGCCGCTGCTCGTCCGGCAGGTAGGACTCGCCGATCGTCGGTGCACCGCCGGATTGCACTGCGGCACCGTCTTTACCCAGCAGAACGAGTTGTCCTCCCACGTACGGGGAGACGGCACGCACGCCGGGAAGCGCCGAGATGGCGGCGATGTCCTCGTTGGGTACTCCGCTCGATCGCGCATCCTCGGGGGCGACTCGAACGTCGGCTCCCTGTGCGGTGTCGGCGAACAGTGACGAGAACGTGCGCTGCAGCGTGTCGGTGAAGACGAACGAGCCTGCGACGAAAGCGGTTCCGAGTACGACGGACAGAACTGTCAGTGCCAGCCGAACCTTGTGGGCGGCAAGGTTTCGCAGCGACACCTTGCGCATGGGGTTGCCCGACGCGGCCCGCGTCGGGGCCTTGTCGGGATTCGATTTCTTGGCGACCGAGTGCGACATCAGTGGACCGTTTCCAGCTTCTTCATGCGCTCGAGGACGGCGTCGGCGGTGGGCGACGCCAGTTGATCGATGACAGCTCCGTCGGCCAGGAACACGACGCGGTCGGCGTAACTGGCCGCTCGTGGGTCGTGGGTGACGATGACGACGGTCTGATCGAATTCGTCTGCGGCCGTGCGCAGAATCGACAGCACCTCACCGGACGAACGAGAGTCCAGGTTGCCCGTCGGCTCGTCGCCGAACACGATGTCGGGTCGACCGGCCAGTGCACGAGCGCACGCCACGCGCTGTTGCTGCCCACCCGAGAGTTCGCTCGGGCGATGGCCCAGGCGGTCGCGCAGTCCCAGTCGGTCGACGACGGTATCGAGCCAGCCCTGATCCGGGGTGCGTCCGGCGATGTCGAGCGGCAGAGTGATGTTCTCGAGCGCGGTCAGGGTGGGCACCAAATTGAAGGCCTGGAACACGAAACCGATTCGGTCCCTTCGTAACCCGGTCATCTCCTTGTCGGACAGAGCCGTCAGCTCGGTGTCACCGATCGTGACCGTGCCCGAGGACGCGGTGTCCAACCCGGCCAGGCAATGCATCAGTGTGGATTTGCCCGAGCCGGACGGGCCCATGATGGCGGTGAATTCTCCGCGGGCGAACTCGACGTTCACCCCGGACAGTGCGTGCACCTGGGTGTCGCCAGAACCGTAGACCTTCGATACGTCGACCGCACGTGCGGCAATGTCGCTCATGGGTGCCAGTGTTTCAGTGTTCGGGCCCGGTCGCTATCAGGGGAGACCCTGAACTCGACCCCTATGATGGGCGTCATGCGCATCGGAGCACATGTCCGCGACAGCAGCGACCCTCTGGGCACGGCCGAGACGCTCGGCGTCGACCTGGTCCAGATGTTTCTGACGGATCCGCAGAAGTGGAACAAGCTCACCCCGCACCCCCAAGGTGAGGCTCTGTTGACCGGAGACGTCGATGTGGTGGTGCACTCGTCCTATGTTCTGAACGTGGCGAGCCTGAACAATCGCATCCGAATCCCGTCCCGCAAGGCGGTCGTCGAACAGGCCGCAGCAGCTGCCGAGATCGGTGCCATCGGTTTGGTGGTGCACGGCGGTCACGTCCGGGAGGGCGAGGACACCGCCAAGGGAATCGACAACTGGCGCAAGCTGTTCGAGCGTCAGGCCGAGCAGGGTGGTTTCGGCGTACCGATCTTCGTCGAGAACACTGCCGGCGGTGACTCGGCGATGGCGAGGCGCTTCGACGACATCGCGCGGTTGTGGGACGCCATCGGGGAGTTCGGTGCCGGTTTCTGTCTCGACACCTGCCATGCGTGGGCCGGCGGCGAAGACCTGATCGACGTGGTCGATCGCATCAAGGCGATCACCGGACGAATCGACCTGGTGCATCTGAACAATTCACGCGACGAGTTCGACTCTGCCCGCGACCGGCACGCGAACCTGGGCACCGGAACCATCGACGCGGACATTCTGACGGCCGTCGCGCTCGCCGCCGATGCACCGGTGATCCTCGAAACTCCGGCCGAGGGAATCGACGACGACGTGAGGCTGCTGAAAAGCCTGTAGCGAAATCCGGCGGTTACGAGGGCGCTGCCGTCAGCTCGGTGGTCGCTGCAGCCCACAGTCGGACCAGTTCGTCCATTCCCTCGATGCCGGTAGACCAGGTGATTCGGGCCGACACCAGCCCTGATTCCGTCTCGCCGATCGCGATGTCGATGGCGTACTCGTCATGGCCGGCGTCGGCTTCGGATACGCCGCGGCGGAACAGAATCTGCGCTCCCGGGCGGCAGGCCAGCGCCGGGTAGTTGCGGGTCAGCGGGTAGTCGCGGCCACCGTGAGGTGCCGAGTCCAGCCGTCTGCAGACGTCGTCGACGAGGTACGAGGCGCGGGCGGATTCGGTGAGGGCGTCGACCGGAACGGCGGGGAGCCGGACGGGATGGACGAATCCGGTGTCGTCGACGTCGATATCGACCAGGACGCCCGACGACGAGCCGCGGCGGTTGTCTCGCTGCCACGTGGACACCGCAGATCCGAGCGCGGCGAGCAGCCGAGCGTCGAGCCGGTGGGTGTTCGCGGGAGCGGGCAGCGTGACCGTGGTGCGCTCACGGAGCGGAGACGGCGTGACCTGCAGCGGACGTTCGGCCGGGGTCAGGACAGCGACCCAATAGGGAACCTGTTCGGCGACCTCGGTGCAGAAGGTACGTCCGAGCTGAGCTGGGCTGATCGTCTCGCGATGGGCGAGTTTCAGCGGTGCGAACACGGTCACGCCGAGGAACCCCACTTCCGGTGAAGATTGTCCTAGCCTTACCTAATTCCCCCAGGCTAGCTCGAGTCCGGCCGGTGTGCCAGGACGCCCCCGTCGGATCCCGATTCCACCGCCCGGCGCAGTGCGGGAACGCCTGGTGAGCTCGGTAGCGTTCCCGTCTCCAGGTCCTCGAGCAGGTCCTCGGACCAGCCGAGCAGACCCGTCACGTCGATCCGGTGCGGGGGCTCGACCTCGTAACCGATCAGGCGGTCGTGTCCTTGGCGGAGCAACGAAGCGGCACCTACGCGGTTTCCTCGCATCAGGTGCGTCAATCCGACGGCCAGTTGCGCGAGGCCCTGCCACAGCTCGCGTTCGTCCGGGACGCAGCTCTTCCACGTGCCCTCGAGTACCTCGTGGGCGTGAAACGGCATACGTGCGTCCAGGAATCGCTGCGCTTCGGTGAGGGCGGCGTCCGGTGGAAGACGGAGATCGTCGGGAACCCGGGGTGTTCCGGTACCGCCGCGGGCCAGCGGGCGGCCGAGGCCGTCGCGCGGCCGGGCGTTGAGGGGCTTGCCCTGCGGGTCGCGCTCGCGTTCGGCCATGGCGGTCACCCTAGTGGGGTGACCGCCATGGCCCACACGATGACGCGAGTGAGGTCACCGACGTGCGGACAGGACGGTCACCGACCCGAGTGCGATCAGCGCTGCCGCCGAGGTGGCGACCATCGTCGTCGAGACGGCGATCGCGTCGTTGCCCAGTGCACCGACGATCGGTGCGACGATCGCCCCGAGCCCGAACTGCGCGGCACCGAGTAGTGCAGCTGCGCCGCCTGCCGCTTCCCCGTGGCGGGACAGCGCCAGCGCGGGCGCGTTGGGCATGACGAACCCGACGGCCCCGAGTACGAACCACAGCGGGACGACGAACCCAGCCATTCCGCCGACCTCGGTGACCGCCAGGACGACCATGACCGCGCCGGCGACGACGCCGAAGGACAGCGCCGACAGGACGATCTGCACCGGTGCGAAGCGTCCCAACAGCAGGACGTTGAGCTGGGATGCGCCGATCAGAGAGATCGCACCGGCCGCGAAAACGATGGCGAATTGCTGCTCGTCGAGGCCGAACTCCTCCTGCAGGACGAACGACGAACCGGCGACGTACGCGAAGAGCGCCGACATGGCCAGGGCAGCGACCATGACGAGGACGACGAACTGCGTGTCACGCAGCAGCGATCGGTAGGTCCGCAGAACGGGCATGACGCCACTGGCCCGACGACGCTCGGGCGGCAGGGACTCGCGCAGCGACACGATTGCCAGCGTCATCAACGCCACGCCCATGATCGCCAACGCGGCGAACACGAGCCGCCAGGAACCGACGAGAAGTACCGCACCGCCGAGCGACGGTGCCAGCACCGGAGCGACGCCCATGACGAGCATCAGGCGAGACAGGACCGTCGCGGCGGCGCGCCCGCTGAACAGATCTCGGACGATGGCCATGGCGACCACGGCAGCAGCTGCGGCACCGAGGCCCTGAATCACACGCAGGCCGCCGAGTACGGCGATGCTGGGAGCAACGATGCAGGCGAGCGACGCCAGGATGTGCACTCCGGTGCCCACGATGAGGGGGAGTCGTCGGCCGACGATGTCGGACAGCGGCCCGATGACCAGCTGGCCGAGCGCGAGGCCGACCAACGTACCCGCGAGCGTGAGCTGCACTGCAGACGACGGGGTGTTCAGATCCTCGGCGATGGCAGGAAGCGCCGGCAGGTACATGTCGATGGTCAGTGGACCGAGGGCGATGAGCGCGCCGAGTACGAGGATCACCCGGAGGCGCTCGCGTGACGTCGGCTCGGTTGTGGGAGCCGACGTGCTGCTCTCGCGCGTGTCGGTCACCTGCGCGCTGGTTACGGATGTGTTCGATGCTGGGGCCACCCGAAGGTCAGCAGCGTAGGAGCGGATTCTGTTCCCGTTGCTGACTACAACTTTCGTGTCCTATGCCACCGCGTCGGACAGTCCGGTGAGTGTATCCACCTCGTGGCTGGTCAGACGCAGTGTCGGCGCGTCGAGCAGAGCCGGTACCTGAGCGAGCGAGCTCGCGCTCGCGATCGGTGCGGTGATGCCCGGTCGAGCGAGCAACCAGGCGAGAGCCACACTCGACAACTCGGCCGAGCGGGAGTCGGCGATCTCCTGCAGGCCCTGCACCACAGCCAGGCCTGCGTCGGAGAAGTAGCCCGTTGTCAGTCGCTCGCGCTGGGTACCGGCCAGATCCTCCCGGGTGCGGTACTTACCCGTCAGGAAGCCGGCGGCGAGGGAGAAATACGGAAACACCCCGAGGCCGTTGTCGACGGCGAGGGCTTGCAGTTCGCCCTCGTAGTCGCGACGGGCAACGAGGTTGTAGTGCGGTTGCAGTGCGATCGGTGCCGCAAAACCGTTGTCTTTCGCCAGGCCCAGCCACTCGCGGACCCGCGCGGGGGAGTAGTTCGAGATGGCGACGTGCCGAACTTTGCCTGCCCGGACCAAGTCGTCGAACGCGGCCAGGGACTCGACCAACGGCGTCGTGTCGTCGTCGTAGTGCGCGTAGTAGACGTCGATGTGATCGGTCTGCAGCCTGGCCAGGGAGGCGTCGGCTGCGGCCCGAATGTTGTCGGGTGCCAGACCGCGGAACTCGGGATGCTGGCTGACCTTGGTCGCGAGAACGACGTCGTCGCGGTTGCCGCGGGCCGTCATCCACTTGCCGATGATCGTTTCGGATTCGCCGCCGGAGTTGCCGTCGGCGAAGGCAGAGTACGAATCGGCCGTGTCGACGAAATTGCCACCTCCTGCGGTGAACGCGTCCAGGATGTCGAAGGACGTGTCCTCGTCGCTGGTCCAGCCGAAGGTGTTCCCGCCGAGTGCAAGCGGAAAGATGTCCAGATCGGACGTGCCGATAGCAACCACGAACTACTCCTTAGGTCGGCGAACAACTCGACTGTACGAGTAGACCGGGATCAGTGCCAGGTGTGGTCCACCAGCGCGGTCCGTGGCCCGAATTTCGGCTTGGTCGCCTTGCCGCTGAGATACAGGAGCCGAATTGCGCGATGTCGATGTGGTGCCAAGGGCTGCAGATACTCGACCATCTCCGCGTCGTCGATCGGTCTACCCAACAGTGACCACCCCACCACCGCGGCCAGGTGGTAGTCGCCCACCGACAACGCGTCGGGATCCCCCAGGGCGCGCTGAGCGGTCTCGGCCGCGGTCCAGATGCCGACACCCGGGATCGCGCGCAGCCTGCGTTGCGCATCCTCGGGCGTCATGTTCGACGCCTCCTCCAGCCGTCCGGCTGCGCGCGCGGCACGGACGATGGTCTTCGACCGGGCCGGGTCGACGTTGGCGCGGTGGTAGTCCCAGGACGGGATGCGTCGCCACACGTCGGCCGTGGGAAACACGAACATCGTCTTCGGGGTCGGGCCCGGTGCGGGGTCGCCGAACTTGCTCACCAGGTACCGCCACGAGCCGAACGCCGAAATGCCGTGTACGCGTTGCTCGATGATCGCCGGTATCAGGGCCTCGAGCACCAGCCCGGTCCGGCCGAGGCGTAGGTGCGGAAGTTGTCTGTGTGCCTCGCGCAGAATCGGATGCTCGGGAGCGAAGCTCGAGGGGTCGTCGTCCCGGCCGAGGAGAGCCGGCACAGCGTCGAGCAGTTCGTCGGCACCGGGCCCCCAGGCGCGCACCATGACGCTGCTCGGTGAGGCCTGCACCAATCGGTACGTGACCGGGCCGGAAATCATGCGCGACGTCCGCCACACGGCACCGTCCGGCGTGGACTCGTAGGTGGGATCGCCGCGGCCCCGACGCAGCGGTGACAGGGACATTCGGATGTCGACGCGCTGCTCGAAGTCGACGAGGCGGGAGACGCCGTGATCGGTAGGGCCGGAGGAGGCGTTCTCGGTCATCGCTCGGGTCACCTCCGTCGCAGTCGTGGTCGGCCGGTTCAGTGTGTCCCTGCCAGGGCCATATTCAACACCCTTGCGCAGACACGGGTGAAAATATATTGGACGAATGCCCACATCACCGGATCGCGACGCAGTGCTGCGTGAGGGCCGCTCGTGTTTGTCCGCTTCGCCGGAGAACCGGCGGATCCTGGTGATCTCGGGTGCGCGAGGCATCGGCAAGTCCACGGTTGCCAACACCATCGCGGACGAGGCGACAGCGCTGGGTTTCCGGGTGGTGGATCTGCCGTGCCTCGCGTACTCCCCTGCGGCCGCGCTCGATCGGGGGCTGCTGGGTGATCTGGTGGCGGACGACGCGACGCCGACGCTGCTGGTGATCGACGACCTGCATCTGTTGCCCGCGGGCTCGCGTGACCGACTCGCTCGTGCGGTGAAGGCGGCGGTACGTAGCCCGCATGTCCGGTGTATCGCCACGACCGTCGACACCGTCCCGCCGCCGTTGTGGCGGGAGTTCGCCTTCCATCGTGTGCGACCCCTGCCCGACGACGCGGTGCGCGATTTGTTGAACGGCACGGAAACGAGAGCGGCGCAACGACAATTGATCGTAAAGCTGTCGCAGGGAAACCCTCTCGTCGCGACCGAACTCGCTCGCGCTGCGCCGATCTGGGGCCGGGATCCATCCGTCGGCGGTGCGATGCTCGACCGCGCCCACCTCACCGATACTCTCGCCGACATCGGCGCGTTCGAGGTCGCCGGGCTCGACGAGGAGTCCAGGCGTCACATTCTCGGTGATGCGTTGCGACACATCGTCTCTCGCGAGCACGGTGGCGACTCCGTGGCCGCCCACCCACATGGCGACACTGTTGCGCAACTGTGGATTCTTGCCTGTTCGACCGCCGAGGAGCGCATCGCCGTTCACCTCGAATCGGCTGTCGACACACGGCTGACGCCCGACGAGCGTCTGGTGCATCGAGCACTCGCAGCCCGAGCGCCCGACGCGCGCCTCGTCGCTGCGCTCGACGAGTGGGCGCACGACCTGGCGTCGCAGCATCGCTACCGCCGGGCGGTGGCGTTGCTCTGTCGTGCAGTAGCGCTCGAATCCGATCGTGGACGCGCCCGGGCCCTCGAGGTGCGGGCGGCGTCCATGGCGGCATTCGCCGGCTTCGTCGATCTCGCGGTAGCGATCTTGGACCGTATGCGGTCGGGACATCCCGATGCGGCCCTGTCCGAGACCGTTCCGGCCCGGGCCTTTGCCGCCGTGGCCCGGGGAGGCGACCCCCGTGCTGCGTTCGGCGTCGTCGTGCAGGCTCTCGATCGATTGCCGGATGCGGTCGCCCCGGACGTCGTCGACCAGTTGATCGGTTCGGTTCTGGCGTACAGCGCACTGAGCGGTGACAGCGAACTCGTTGCCCAAGCCCTGCAATGGGCGGTCAAATACGAACAGCATCTCGATCCGGTCAACGTGCTCGTCGCGCGGTCTCTCGACGTCTCGGGTTCGAGAGTGCACGTGAGGGCATTCGACAGCCCGGCGCTGCTGGACGCGGTACGAGCCTCGCTGCGCACCGGAGACCCGTGGAAACCGGTACTGCTGCAGCTGGCGTTGCCCACCCTGCTGTGGGATCCGAACGACAGTTCTCGGCTGTCGGACGTGCTGGACCCTGTCGCAGCTGGGTTTCCGGCCGCCGAGTCTCTGACCCGGCTGCGGCACCTCGCCGCACTCGCCGCTCGCGGACAGTTCTCTGCGTTCGCCGAGGCCGTCTCCTCGGGACTGCCGGATGGCCTCTTCGACGCGCAGGAGTGCCTGCTGAAATCCACGGTGGCAGCTGTCGCTGGTGGCGCGAAGAGCTGTACCGCAGCCGAATCGGTGGCACTGGGCCGCTTCGACGTCGCCTACGAGCGGATGCGCCGCCGCGATCTGTCGGCGGAGCGCTGTTCGATCACTCCGTACGGACCACTCGAAATACTGGACTACGTCGAATCCTGTGTACGGCTGCGGCGGTCGGACGAGGCGCGCACGTATCTCGACCGACTGCGCCGAACCCGGCCCGATTTCTGGGGAGCCCGCCACAGTGCGCTGCTGACTGCAGCCGAAGCGATGCTGGCGGAGGCCGGAGCCGAGGCGCTCTTCGAGGCGAGTCTGCATGAACTACGCACCGCTGGATGGTGTTTCGATGCGCCGCGGGTTGCGCTGGTCTACGGCGAGTGGCTGCGCCGCCACCACCGGGTGATCGAAAGCCGCGGTCGGTTGAGGTACGCCGCAGATCTGTTCGCAGAACTGGGCGCACGCACGTGGCTGCGCCGAGCCGAGGACGAACTACGGGCTGCAGGAGCCGGCCCGCACCCGCGTGAGGGTGATGCGGGCTCGGGGTTGACCGGGCAGGAACTGCGCATCGCGTCGCTTGCTGCTGCCGGTTTGACCAACAAGGAGATCGGCGAACAGCTGTATCTCTCGGCTCGTACTGTCGGCGGTCATCTGTACCGAGTGTTTCCCAAATTGCAGATCACCACGCGGTCCGCGCTGCGGGACGCACTCCTTCGTTACGAGGGCGGCGGACGGTGAGTGAGCACGTACTCGCCGGCTCTGGTTCGATCTCCTTGTCGACGGCACAGGACGAACGGCCCTTGCAGAAAAGGAGATCAGCGTGACCCGATCGGACGAAAAGTCGTCGCCCCGCATGTCGGTGTCGAGTGCGACGGCATTCGTCGGAGTTGCCTTCGCGTTCGTGGTGGCGATGATGGGCACCACCATGCCGACGCCGCTCTATGCGCTCTACGAGGTCGAGTTCCACTTCTCCGTCTTCGTCGTCACCCTCGTGTTCGCGGCGTATGCCGTCGGTGTACTCGCAGCTCTGTTGGCGTTCGGCCGCTGGTCCGACTCGTTGGGACGACGCCCGATGCTGTTGGCGGCCATAGCATTCGGATTGATCAGCGCCGTGGTGTTCGTCACCGCCGGCTCGCTGACGGCCCTGGTGATCGGCCGCGTGTTGTCGGGAATCTCGGCCGGCATCTTCGTCGGTACCGCGACGGTGACGTTGATCGAGTTGGTACCCGAACGATGGCGTGACCGTGCATCGGCGATCGCTACCGCAGCGAACATCGGCGGCCTCGGCCTCGGACCGTTGGTGGCCGGAGTGCTCGCGGAGTACCTACCGCAACCGTTGCGTCTGACGTTCGTCGTCGACATGGTTCTGCTCGCGGCGGCAGCAGTGGCGGTGTTCCTCGCACCGGAGACGGTGCGGGTGGACGGCGGAGCACGCCCGCACATGCAGCGGCTGTCCGTTCCACCGGAGGTGCGCGGCACCTTCGTGCGCGCCTCGATCGGAGGATTCGCGGGGTTCGCCGTACTTGGCCTGTTCACTGCCGTCTCGCCGGGATTCATCGGCAGTGTGTTGGGAGTCGACAATCACGCCGTCACCGGGGTGGTGGTGTTCATGGTCTTCGCTGCGTCGGCGACAGCCCAGATTGCTTTGCGCGCAGCCGATCCCGCGTCGGCGCAGCGGTGGGGATGCGCGCTGCTGCTGCTCGGTCTGGTGTTCCTGGCCGCGTCGCTGCTGCTGACCTCGTTGGCCGTTCTGGTGGTAGCGGCGCTGCTCTGCGGCGTCGGTCAGGGCATGACATTCGCCAACGGCATGTCCACGATCGGTGCCGAGCTACCTCCGCACCGTCGGGCAGAGGTCACCTCGACCTTCTTCGTCGTGTTGTACATCGCCATCTCGGTACCGGTGATCGGGGCCGGAGCCGTGGCGACCGGATGGGGCCTGGTGACGGCAGGAGTGGTGTTCGCCGTCGTGATTGCGGTGCTCGCGGCGGTGGCGTTCGTGCTGTTGACCATCGATCTGCGCAAGTCTCGGGCTGTCGTGTCCTGAAACGGTCGACAGAGGGCCGGATTCGTACTCGATTCGGGACGGCGGGTAGGAGATGATGGTTGTCGACAGGAGGTCCTGACGATGGCCGAACGCTCGTTGCTTGCGGACTTCCTTCGGGTGCGCCGGGAATCGCTGCAACCCGAGCAGGTGGGTCTGGTGCGCGACGGCAACCGCCGAGTGCGCGGCCTGCGACGAGAAGAGATCGCCCGGCTCGCCGATATCAGCGCCGACTACTACCTGAGGCTCGAGCAGGGGCGCAATCATCAACCCTCCGAGCAGGTTCTGGCTGCGCTGAGTCGGGCTCTGCGTTTGGACGAGGACGAGCGGGCGTACTTCCACCGGGTGGCGCGCGCGCAGTCCGGCCCGGCCGTGGTCGAGGCGCTTCCGCCGCGAGTGACCGAGGCGTCGGCCCGGGTGTTGGAGCAGTGGGTCCACACGCCGGCGTACATCACCGACCGCCATCACGATCTGCTTGCGCTCAACGGTCCGGCTGCGCTGATGACGCCGGGCCTGAAAGTGGGTACCAACCTGATGCTCGATGTGTTCGCGCACGAGCACAGTGCCGCCTCGCCGGAGGACTGGGCCGTCACGGCGCAGCGAATGGTGTCGGCGCTGCGATTCCACGCGGCACCGGGTCACCCGCGACTGACGGAGTTGGTGGGCAGATTGTCGGTGGAGAGCCGCGCTTTTCGCAGGATGTGGGCCAAGCACGACGTACGGCCGTTGTCGTCGAGCATCTCCGTCGTCCCGGTGGAGCCGTTCGGTCTGGTCGAATTCCGTTCGCAGACATTGGAGATCGTCGGCGAGGGTGGGCAATTCATCACCACCTACTTCGCCGATCCCGGTAGTCGGTCGGCATCGGCGATCCGGCATCTGGTTGCCGGAGTCCCCGGCCGCGACACTCAGTTCGTTGTGCCTCGGTCCGATTCGGACGATCGGACCGCGTCGGCCAGTTGACGTAGAGCTGCCCTCGACTGTGCTGTTCGGGGCCGCAGCACCATCAGTACGTGGTCCTCGGCGGCAGGCATCAACAGGTAGTCGAGCATCAACGGACCGACGACGGCATGTTCGATCGTCACGGTTCCGGTTCTTCTCGCGCTGGTCTCACCGGCCCACATCTGCGCGAATGCCGAACTACGGGTGGATAGTTCGCCGACGATGCGGCGAAAGGAGTCGTCTGGCTCGTGCCGATCCAACGACTCACGAAGCATGGCGACCACCTGATCCGCCGACGATTCCCACCCAGTAGGCGGGTCGTCGGCGGGATCGTCTCGATCGCTGCAGAGCGAACCGGCGTCGACGAATGTGAACACGGCCAGATTGACCCCCTCGGCGAAGCTCGGCGACACCGCGCGAGCGAGCATCGTGGACGATTCGACGGTCAGATGCCGATCCAGCAGTACTGCAGGCGAATACGCCCAGGACTCGAGCGCCTCCACGTTGTGCATGGTTCGACCATAGATCCAGGCGGCTGCCGGTCCGGTAACCCTGCCAGGGACACCTTCGGCCGGCGGTGTTCGATCCTCCCGAGGTGAACGAAAGCGTTGGGGCCGAGTATCACTGGGCTGGATCGGTCGTGCGGAACTTTCTCTGGTAATCCGACGGTGTAACACCGAACTTGGTGACGAACGCACGCCGAAAAGCAGCGGGCGTGCCGAATCCTGCGTCGGCAGCGGCCCGGGCCACCGAGTAGCCGGACTCGAGTGCGGCTACCGCGATATCGAGACGCATCGCGGTCACGTAATCGAGAGGCGTCGTGCCCAGTTCCTCGCGCACGATGCGATTGAGATGCCGCACACTGACATTGGCGTGTGCCGCGAGAGCGCTCAGGTTCGCGGGTCGTGTCGGGTCGGCATGGATGTAGTCGGTGATAGCGCGAGAGACCTGGGTCCGCGGCGGCGGACCTTTCAGCGACACCGAATACTGCGACTGGCCGCCGGAGCGCTGCATGTACACCAGCAGTAGTTGCGCGACCGTTCTGGCTATCGGGGCACCGTGATCACTTTCGACCAACGCCAACGCCAGATCGATTCCGGCAGCGACCCCGGCCGAGGTGTAGATGTCGCCGTCGCGAACGAAGATCGAATCCGGTTGGACACGCGTGTCGGGAAAGCGTTCCGCCAGAGCCGACGTGAACTTCCAGTGAGTGGTCGCACTCCGGCCGTCGAGCAGACCGGATCCCGCCAGCGCGAACGCCCCACTGCAGATCGACGCCACCCGTCGCGCTCGGGGCGCGAGCAGCGCCACCGCGTCGAGCAACGCCGGGTCCTCGAAGACGGCCGGAGCCGATTCGCTACCGGGAACGATGAGGGTGTCGAAGTCGCCGCTGTCGGCGACGGCGGCGTTCACCGACACCGTCATTCCCATCGAGGTCACCACGTCACCGCCGTCGATCGAGAGGAAGACGATGTCGTAGCCGTCGACTCGCTGGTTCGCTTCGAGGAAGACCTCGGCCGGGCCGACGAAGTCGAGCATCTTGACCTGGTCGAAGAGCAGAATGCCGATGCGCCGACGCTGGGTCGGACCACGCCGAGACGGGTCGTCGTTCACCCGAGTGGTCGAACGCGTCACGATGCTCGGATTCCGGCCTTCATGCCCACGGCACCCGCTTCACCGCGGGTCTTGACCTCGAGTTTCTTCAGAATGCTTGCGACGTGGAATTTCACCGTGCTCTCGCCGATGTTGAGGCTCACGGCAATGTCCTTGTTGCGCTTGCCGTATGCGAGGTAGCCGAGAACTTCTCTCTCGCGACGGTTGAGGCCGGCGAGAAGTTGTTCGTCGGCTCGTGCGGGAGGCGGGTCGAGAGGAATCGCGATGCTCACACGTGATCCCCACCCAGCGGTGGATTCGAACGAGATCGATCCCCGGAGGGTGTGCACGCGTCCGGAGAGCTGTTGGGTCAGAGTCTCTGTGTCGCAGACGTGCAGGCCGTCGTTGCGGACTTCGAGCAGCAGGTTGGTTCCGTCGCAATCCCACGCGATACGTACCCGTCGAACATCCGGCTGAGCCACGTAGGCGAGTACGACGGTCCGAACCACGGCTCGCGCCGCGCGTGCGATCTCGCCGGGGACCGGTCTTCCGTCGACTGGGGGAGCGACATATTCGACGTCGATCGAGGACTGGTCCAACACCGTGGCGAGCTCCCCTTGCAGCCTGGCGAAGGCGGTGGTCACTGCTTCCTGCCCCAGCTCACGGTTGGCTTCTTCGATGGAGCGAAGCTCGATCAGTGCCGCCGACGCGGTATCGCTGGCGGTTGCGCGTGCTCGCGCGTCATCGAGGTCCTTCGAGCGCAGCGTGGACAGCACGGACGTGAGGGTATCGACGTGGGCGTCGACCATCTCCGAGATCACCCGAGCACGCTCGCTCGAGGCCGCCAGGGATTCGGCGAGATACGCAGGACTCGCCTGGACCACCTGATGGCGTATGGAGGTGGCTACGATTCCGAAGGCAACGCCGACGTCGGAGTCCGGATCGAACTGCGGCGCAGCCGATTTGGGCACCAGGACCAGCAGGGTGTCGGTCGTGTCGTCGAGTTGCGTCGCGAGACGTCGCTGTGCACCGGCCAGGCGCCCCGGGCCGTCCAGAGCTCGGCGCCCACTCTGCTGCACCGACTGCTTGAGGTCGTCGAGCTCCTTGATCGTCACGCGGCTCGTCATCGACTCGTCGCCACCGACTTTTCTCGGACGGCCGGTGCATTCCCTGGTGAAAATGATCATCGCCGAGTGCGGATACCGCTGCGACGACCACCACGAAAAACGAGCAGCTATCTCGACCAGCGGACCGGTCAGGACCTCCCGAAGCGCGGCGAGCGAGTCGGTCGGTTCGGACCTGGCGGGGGTCGACGGGGCAGAGCTGCTCACGTGCGCATCCTAGTACTCGGAGCGGCGTCGTGTGATGTCCGTTCGGCCAGTGATTACTAGCCGTTGTGCGTGGTTCTTTTCTCGCGGTAGGACGACAACCTGGACATCGGATTCATCGACGAAGGGAACACCGTTGAGGACGACCACCGAAACCCTCGCGTCGACTCTCGGCTGCCCGGAAACGAAGCGCATGATCGGACTTCGCGACCCGGTGGATGCCCTACGGCGGCGGGCCGGCCGAGGACATTCTGGTCGGGTTCGGAATCAGCCCGACCGAATACTTCACCAGGCTCGCCGCAGTGCTTCGCGAACCCGACACAGAATCGACCCTCGACCGCGACACGATGTCAGCGTTGCTCGAGGTGTGCCGCCGCAGGCTCTGGCTCGGCGAGTGAATCGTCCTCCGTACATCACCTGACCTCAGGAGTGCTTGTGTCACAAACCGTTCATGCCGTCGTCGCCAAGGCGAAGGGTGAGCCCGTCTCGATCGAGACGATCACCATTCCCGATCCCGGCCCGAACGATGTCGTGGTCACCATCGCCGCGTGCGGGGTGTGTCATACCGATCTGCATTACCGCGAGGGCGGCATCAACGACGAGTGACGGTTGCGCCGCAGTTGTCGGGGGAGTTGGATGCGCCGATTCTGTTGCATCCGGCCGATGATGTGTTGTGGGAGCAGACGCATCCGGGCATCGGGCATTCGGTGCTCGAGGACGGTCAGCGGATCACCGTCGCGGGGACGGAGATCGTGGCGTTGCACACTCCCGGTCATTCGCCGGGGTCGAGTTGTCTGTATCTGCCCGAGGCGGGTCAGTTGTTCTCGGGGGACACGTTGTTCTCCGGTGGGCCAGGGGCGACGGGTCGGTCGTATTCGGATTTCCCGACGATCATCGGCTCGATCCGGGATCGATTGTTCGCGTTGCCCGCCGAGACCCGGGTCAACACCGGGCACGGAGACGGAACGAGTATCGGGGACGAGTCCCCGCACCTCGAAGAATGGATCGCCCGCGGGAATTGAGGTTCGATGTTTCGCAGCACAGTGTCAGCGATGCCCAGCTTGGGAGAAGTCTCTCCCGGCTGCCGGGGCGAGTCAGCCGGGGTTTGTCGGTGGCCCGAAGTAGGGTCCTGTCCGTGATCATCGTGAGTACGGACGGCTCTTGTCTGCGTAACCCCGGCGGAGCAATCGGGTGGGCGTGGGTCAATCACACGGGTCCGAGCAACTCCGGCGGCGAGCCCTCGGGCACCAACCAGGTAGCCGAGCTCCGCGCCTTGCTCGAGGCAGTGTTGGCCCACCCCGGCCCGGAGCCGTTGCTGATCGAATCGGACTCTCAGTACGCCATCAAGTGCGCGTCGGAGTGGCTGGCAGGCTGGAAGCGCAAGGGGTGGAAGACTGCGGGCGGCACCCCCGTGCGCAACCTCGATCTGGTGCAGAGCATCGAGCGAGCCATCACCGAACGCGAAGGGCCGGTGCGATTCCGGTGGGTTCGCGGCCACGTCGGCAATCACTTCAACGAAGCAGCCGACGCGCTGGCGGGCGAAGCCGCCCGTGCCATCGCGGCCGCCGGAGCGAACGCGGTGCCTGCACCGACCGAGGCTCGCAGCGGACCCGTTGCACAGAAGGAATCCGTTCCCGCTGCGCCGCGCCCGTCCGAACCGGAGATCGCCACCCTGTTCTGACGGCCGAGCCGCGCGCATGTTCCGGATCAGCCGCGGGGTCTCATCCGCGCGTTGGGTAGTTCCGGTGCGTGCAACCTGGGCCCGGGGTAGCCCTCCACGGTGCCGAACTGACCGTTCTCGGCCTCGTACGCGGCCCGATACTCCACCACGTCCTCGTGGCTGCGGCCGACGAAGTTCCACCACATGACTATCTGTTCACCGAACGGCGGACCGCCCAACAGGAGGAATCGAACCGGTTCGCGGGCGGGATTGTGGAGCTGCATCGACCGGTGCCCGGGTTCGAGGTAGCCGAGTTCGGCTGCGCCCAGATCGGTCTCGTTCAGCGTCACCGATCCCTGGTCGACGACAACTCCGTGTTCGTAGGACTCGTCGATCTCGACGCTGACCCGCGCCCCGGCGTCGAGCACGATCTCCGCTCCGAGCAGTGGCGTGTACGTCGACACCGGCGAGGTCTCGCCCAGAAGCGATCCGAGAAACACCCGAGCGGTCAGGCCGGGCCGGGTGATCGACTCGGGAACGTAGTGCTCGAAAGTCGGTGCAACGAAACGAGATACGGCGGGCAGTGCCACCCACAGCTGCATCCCGTGCAGGATGTCGGTGTCGGGTGTCGACACCTCGGAGTGGCTGATGCCCTGCCCGGCCGTCATCAGGTTGAGCTCCCCGGGCCGCACCATCGCATGAGATCCGACGCTGTCGCGATGTTCGATCTCACCGGAGAACAGCCAGCTGACGGTCTGTAGGCCGGTGTGCGGGTGCGGTGCGACGTCCATGCGCGAGTGCACGGGCCCGTAGTGGTCTGCGAAACACCATGCGCCGATGAGGGATCGGTCCTTGTGCGGCAGGGTGCGGCGCACCTTCATGGCACGAGGGCCGCCGAGTGGAACCTCGCGTGGGGTGAGGACCTGGATCATCAGTGCTCCCGGATGTCGGTCTGGGCGAGTCTGAGCTTGGTGCACAGACTGTCGAGTGTCCTGAGCTCGTCGGTGTTCAATGCATCGCCGACGTAGCGCCTGATGCGGGCGGCGTGTTTGCGTCCGATCGAGGCCTGCAGGTCTGATCCCGCGTCCGTCAGGCAGATCACGGTCCCGCGTTTGTCCGACGGATCCTGCTCTCGGACAACGTAACCCATCGCTTCGAGCCGGTCGCACATCCGGCTCAGCGACGGTTGGCTGAGCAGGATCTCGTCGTTGAGCCGACGCAGTCGGAGTCTGCGGTCCGGGCTGGTGCTCAGGGTGAACAGCACGTCGTATTCGCGCATGCCGATCGGATCCCAGATGTCGTCGGCGGCGAACCGGCGCATCAGGGAAACCTGGGAGCGAAACAGCGACTCCCAGGCGTTCACCGCCACCTCCGTGTCAGACGGCAACTGCTGGTTCCTTCGCAGCGCCCGCGGCCTTTTCTGCCAGCATCGAGGCGTGAGTCGGAGGATTCTCCGGAACGCCGGCCGGGCGTCGGGCAGCGAATTCCTTGCGCAATACCGGTACGACGTCCTCGCCCAGGATGTCGAGTTGTTCGAGCACTGTCTTCAGCGGCAGGCCGGCGTGGTCCATCAGGAACAGCTGACGCTGGTAATCGCCGAAGTAGTCTGCGAATGCGAGCGTCTTCTCGATGACCTGCTGCGGAGATCCGACGGTCAGCGGGGTCTGCTCGGTGAACTCCTCCATCGTGGGGCCGTGGCCGTAGACGGGTGCGTTGTCGAAGTACGGTCGGAATTCGTTCACCGCGTCCTGGCTGTTCTTGCGCATGAACACCTGACCGCCGAGACCGACGATGGCCTGGTCGGCGCGGCCGTGGCCGTAGTGCTCGTAGCGCTCCCGGTAGAGATCGATGAGCTGGATGTAGTGCTCTTTCGGCCAGAAGATGTTGTTCGCGAAGAAGCCGTCACCGTGGTAGGCGGCGATTTCTGCGATCTCCGGGCTGCGGATCGACCCGTGCCAGACGAACGGCGCGATGTCGTCGAGCGGACGAGGAGTGGACGTGAACCGGTCGAGTGGCGTCCGGAAGTTTCCCTCCCACGTGACGACGTCCTCGGTCCACAGGCGTCGCAGCAGCTGGTAGTTCTCCAGAGCCAATGGGATGCCCTGACGGATGTCCTGTCCGAACCACGGGTAGACCGGGCCGGTGTTGCCGCGACCCATGATGAGGTCGACGCGTCCCTCGGACAGATGCTGGAGCATCGCGTAGTCCTCGGCGATCTTGACCGGGTCGTTCGTCGTGATCAGCGTCGTCGACGTCGACAGGATCAACTTCTCGGTGGTGGCCGCGATGTAGCCGAGCATGGTCGTCGGTGACGAGGGTACGAACGGCGGATTGTGATGCTCGCCGGTCGCGAAAACATCCAGACCAACGTCCTCGGCATGCTTGGCGATGGTGACCATCGATCGAATGCGCTCGTGCTCGGAGGGCGTAGTCCCGGTGGTGGGGTCGGTGGTGACATCTCCGACGGTGAAGATTCCGAACTGCATGGCGTGCTCCTACCCGAACGACAAGTTCATGCGTTTGCATTGACTATGCCGTACAACCGGGGTGCGGTCCGGGTTATTTCCGCGGCGGTCACTGCACGAGAGACGCGGTTCCGGTGAGCAACCGCACGTCGTACGACTCGGTCGGGCCGTGCTGCTCGGTGGTTCCGCCGTGCACGGTGTACAGCACTGCGTACGAGGTGAACGTGACGTCCTGGCCGTCGTCCGTATCGATGTTGACGCGGGGCAGAACGACGAGCAGGTGGGTCCGGTTACCGTCCGAGAGGGTCTCGACGACGGTCCGCACCTCGAATCCCATATCGGATCGGGTGACGTCGGTGGATTCCAGCGTCTCTCCACTGAGGACGAGCTGCGCCGCCCACACTCCGGCGGAGCGATGGGCGTCGACGGTTCCGGTGAGGTCGTCACCGCTGAAGTCGTAGTGGTTCGCTGCTGTGAAAGGCATGGTCACAGGCTATGCCTCGGTCGGTGAAAAAACTTCGAAAGAATTTCCCATCCGCTACCCATCCACCCGGCGACGGGCCCCGAATGGACAATGAGACACCCGCTACTGCTGTCGCCCCCGACCGCCGTCAGTAGTGGGTGTCTCCCTTTGTGTTGCGTGGGTTTGTCGCATGGGTTTCAACGACACCGGTGACAGAGTCCCCTACCCCCTTGCTCCCCAGGAGCACGAAGCTGTGATGACCAAACTGCGTGCTGCGCGACCGTAGGCCCGTATTCGAGTTCGTTGGATGCACCGACGTGCCGCAGTTCGAATCGAGCGCGCGTCTAGGATTCGGAGATGCCGGCATCCAAGACCGAACTGTCCGCCGAACTTCGAGCGCTGCTGGGGCGAGACCGTCGTGATCTTGCTGCGGCACTGCTCACCTCCGCCTTCACGCCGGTCCTGGACGACATGTATCCGTGGGTGACCGGATCTCGGCTGGTTGAGGCGCTCGCCCGAGACGCCGGAATCCGAGTCAGTAACTGGTCGTGGAGCATCGGCCGCAATCCCGACGCCACTCTCGCGCGGCTGATTCTCGAGCTCGTTCTGCTGTGGGAAGGAGCCGGCCTGGCGTGCCGTGGGCTCGCGCTCGACGGTAACGAGGTCGTTCTCCTCGCTCGCGGTGAAGAGCTACTGCGAGCCGGGGATCCTGACTCTGTCCGCCGCGCACTCGCGTGACCGGGAGCCCAGTTCGCTCAGTCGACTGATCAATCTGTCGGTATCGAGTCCGGTGCATCCGACGGCGAATTCGGTCAGCGGCACCACGCTGTGGAATTCGGTACGCACATCGAGGTCGTACAGAACATCGACCAGATTCGCGAAGCGCTGAGCCGCGAACTCGTCCACGCTCGCGAGAGCCGGAATGTCGGTGATCGTCAGCTGCGTAGCGGTCTGGGCCATCTGAAGGTAGTCACCCGTGGAACGGGCAGCACAACACAGCTCGGCAAACGTCCGACCACCCGAGACGGGCTCCACGGTCCATGTCCCCGAGGCGAAGCGCGATCCACTGGCACCGGCGGCGCGGTAATCGACGGGGCCGTCGACACGGACCACGTCGAGGCACTGCTTCAGCTTCTCGATGGTCGGGGCGAACGTCGGGTGGAACAGCGGATTCGGCAGCAAATCGTCGGGCGCGTAGTTCGAGGTGACGACCAGGACGACGCCACGAGCGAAGAGTGCGTCGAGCATGCGCGTGATGAGGCGGGCGTCTCCGATGTCGTGGACGTGAAATTCGTCGAAGCACAGCAGTGCCGCCGGAGCCGATCCTGTCGACAGGACATCGTCGATGGCTGCGTCGATGGAAAACCCGTGGCGAAAGTACGCCGCGTGGAGATCGCGGAAGAAGCTGTGGAAGTGCACGCGCTTCTTCGCAGAAGTGTCGGCCGCGGCGAAGTAGCTGTCCAGCAGCCAGGTCTTGCCACGCCCGACCGGTCCCCACAGGTAGACACCTCTGTCGCCGGGTGTCGACAGCGTGTCTGCCGCTGCGGCCTGGGCGTCGTCGAGCGTGAAGGCAGCGTCGAAGACGTGTCGCGATGCGGTCGGCCTCATGCCACGAACCGTACGCCCCGCGACTCTACATTTGTAGAGTGCGTGTGTAGGGTCACTGCTGTGGACCGCCGCACCGCCATCGCCGACGCTGCGCTCGGCGTCATCGCCCGAGACGGCTTGCGCGTGTTGACGCACCGGTCGATCGATTCGGCGCTGGACTTTCCGGCAGGCTCGACGTCCTACTACTTCCGCACCAAGCCTGATCTGCTCGCCGCTGTGGCTACCCGCCTGATCGAGCTCTCGCGGGCATCGTTTCTGGAGATCGTCGGAACCGAAACCGATGTTGCGACGGTGATCGCACGCTATCTCGACGCTGCGATCACCCATCGCATGGTCGAACTCCGGGCCCGCTACGCGCTGATGCTCGATCCTGCGGTCCCGGCCGACATCAGGGCCGACTTGGCCCGTTCGTTCTTCTCACTCGAACGGGCCAGAGAACTGTTCGACGAGCCAGCGCACGGAGACGGCTTGGTCTCGCTGTGCGAAGGACTGATGGCCGACGCGATATTCGGCCGTGGAACCGCGAAAGATGTTGCGGAACTACGACTTCCGATATCGATCTATCTCGCCGGGATTCCGTCTCAGAACGGGTAGCCGACTCCGGTGAGCTTCTCGCTGGCGTCCCACAGCTGGGCCGCGAGTGCGGGATCCTGAGCCATCTTGGTCATGCTCGCCGGGCCCGGCTTGCCGCGGGACTCGAACAGAGATGTGGGACCGCTGTAGGTGCCGCCGCCTGCGACGTCGACTGCATAGAGTGTGGGAAGCGCTCCGGCGCGGGCAGATTGAGAGATGAACTTCAGTCCGATGGGTGCCAGGGTCGCCAGGATCTTGTTGCTGCCCAGACCATCCGGGCTCGAGTAGAGCTCGGTCGACGAGATGCCGGGGTGTGCAGCATTGCTGGTGACCTTGGATCCGGCCTTGTCGATCCGACGCTGCAGTTCCAGCGCGAACAGGATGTTCGCGAGCTTGGAGTTCGCGTATCCGCGTTGCGCGTTGTAGCCACGCTCGAGCTGGAGGTCGTCGAAGTCGAGCTTGGGGCGCTGACGGTGCGCGACCGAGGCGACGCTCGTGATCTTCGCGTCGGCGGCGAGCTTGGGGAACAGCAACCCGGTCAGCGCGAAGTGGCCGAGATGGTTGGTGCCGATCTGGAGCTCGAACCCATCCTTCGTTTCGGTTCGCTTCGCCGGCATCATGACGCCCGCATTGTTGATCAGAATGTCGATCGATTCGGGAGCCGACTCGGCGTACTTGCGGACCGAACCGAGATCGGCCAGGTCGAGGGTGGCCGTGTCGACAGTTCCGTTCGGGGCCTCCGCGCGGATCTTCGCCGCTGCGGCGTCGGCCTTGTCCTGGTTGCGGCAGGCGAGCGTCACGTGATCGCCGCGCTTGGCCAGCTCCAAAGCTGTGTAGTAGCCGATACCGGTATTCGCTCCGGTGATGACAACGCGTTTCTGCTTGGTTTCGGGCACGGCAACAGGCTACCGGTCTGTTTTAGAATGCGCCGGTGAGTACAGCAGAACCCCTTTTTCCGACAGGGATCGGAAACCCCGCGATGCGGGCATTGCGAGCTGCGGGATATACCTGTCTCGACGACCTGGCCGGGGTGCCCGCTGCTGAGCTCGCGTCACTGCACGGAGTCGGACCGAAGGCAGTGAGGATCGTTCAGGAAGCGCTCGAGCGCACCGGCAGGTCACTGAGCTGAACGGTCACGTCCAATGTCCGGGACGGGTCAACGCCTCGGGTAGCTGTGTCGATCTGTCACCGAGCGCCGCATTGATCTGGAATTGCGTCGCGAAGATCGTCTCGCGCAGATTCGCACCGCGGAGATCGGCACCGCGAAAATCGGCCCCGATCAGGTCGGCCCAGCGCAAGTCGGCACCGCGCAGATTCGCCCCGATCAGGTACGTGCCCCGCAAGCTCGCACCGCGGAGGTCCGCACCGGCCAGCTTGGCCCCGATCATGTCGCGTCCGCGGTAGTTCTTCTTCTTGCCCGACACCTCTGCGCGCACCAGATCGCTTGCATCGAGCAGCGCCTCGTTGACCCGCGAGCGCACTGCGAAGACGTCGACCGACAACAGGACCTCGGGAGTCTCCGACGTGAGAGCGTCCAGCTCCTCGTACTCGTGGGTAAGCCGGCTGTGCAGGGATGCGGTCGATGTCCGGCCACGTGCATCTGCCAGGTACCAGAGCAACTCGTGCAGATCCCGCATGATCGGGAACACCGCGAACATCTCCGACGAGTTCGACGGCGTTTCTCGCCAGTCCCGTCCCGCGAACGTCGATTGCGACACTTTCTGCCCAGCACCGAAACAGTCGTACACCGTGCATCCGGGAAAGCCCTTCTCCCGAAGCGACGAGTGGATGCCGCAGCGCGAGTCCTTCTGAAGGTTGCGGCACGGTTCCCCGGCGGCTTTGTCGACGGCGAAATCCGACGACTTGGCGAAGGGCAGAGCAACGCAACAGAGTCCGAAGCAGCTGCCGCAATCGGCGAGCAGATTCTCGGGTGGGCTCATGTGTTCACTCTGTCCTTCGGGCAGCCGCAGCGTCAAACGAGAATCGTCACTCCGGACGTCGGAGGAGTGCGACGAGCTTCTTCGGGGCCCGGGTGCAGTAGCTCTCCGTGATCAGCTCGCCGAGTTCCGTTCGATCCACCGACTCGTCGAGCAGCATGCCGATGATCTCGGGTCCCCAGCCGGGGGCGAAGAAGCCGTCCTGCCTCGACAATGCGTCGAGTTCTATTCCTCGGGAACGGAATACGAGGACGTGAGCCGGTCCGTCGGTCCCCGCTGCTGTTGCGAATGCCGGAGGAGTGCCGTCGACAATGTCGAGGACGTGGGCGAAGGTGCGGCCACGTACCCGCCATCGGGTACCGACCCACGCCTGCTCCTCGTAGGTCTCGGGCAACGCCAGACACATCTGTCGGACCTCGGGTTCCCAGTTCATTCGACTCCCTGTGACACATGCCGGGCTACAGTATTTCAGCGCGGGGCAGTTGGGCGCAGGCACTTGGAGGAGGCTCCATCCATGGTGAGACCCGAGTACGACGAGGTCGTGTCCGGTCTGCGCGGGGCCGGCTGCGTGTTCGCGGAAGAAGAAGCCGACATTCTGGTCGAATCCGCATCGGACAGCGACGATCTCGCCGCCCTGCTCGCTCGCCGTATCGCCGGGGAACCGCTCGAACACATCGTCGGCTGGGTGTGGTTCTGTGGTCGACGCGTCGCCGTCGAACCGGGGGTATTCGTACCCCGTCGGAGAACTGAATTCCTGGTGAATTGCGCTGCAGCACTGCAGCCGTCGCGATTATTGGACATGTGCTGCGGATCAGGTGCGGTAGGACTGTCGGTCGGTGGCGTCACCGAATTACATGCCGCCGATCTCGACGCGGCGGCCGTGGAATGCGCCACGCGCAACCTGGCTGCCGTCGGGGGTACGGTGCACCGCGGCGATCTGTACGACGCCTTGCCGCCGGAGTTGCTCGGATCCTTCGATGCGATAGTGGTCAACGCGCCGTACGTCCCGACGGCCCACATCGAACTGATGCCGCGAGAAGCGCGATTGCACGAGCCGCGGATCGCGCTCGACGGCGGCGAAGACGGTGCCCGATTCCACCGTCTCGTGGCCGAGGGGGCACCTGCATGGTTGTCCCCCGGCGGTCACTTGCTGATCGAAAGCAGTGCTGCACTGGCTGATTCGACTCTGCGGGCAGTGCGCGACTGCGGATTCCACGCGCGGGTGAGCGCATCGGACGAATTCGACGCGGTGGTCGTGATCGCTTCGCGTACGTGACGAGACGAGTGCCACACCGCCGGTTTCGGCGGCGCGTTTCGGCGGTGCGTTTCGGCGGTGCGTTTCGACCGAGGCGTTTCGTGGCATACCCCAACGGATCCCGATAGAGAAAAGAGGCTGTTCGACCATGACTACTTTGCTGTTCGCGGTAACCGCTGCCGACCATTGGACCCTGAACGACGGAAGCAAGCACCCCACCGGGTACTGGGCCGAGGAGCTCGTCGAGTCCCATCGCACATTCGTCGAGGCCGGGTGGGACATCACGGTGGCGACGCCGGGTGGCAAGGCTCCGGTCGTCGACGAGGGCAGCCTGGCCGTCGACGCGAACGGTGGCGACGAGCAGAAGGTGGCGGACCAGAAGAGCTACCTGGCCTCGATCGAGTCGATCCTGTCCTCGCCCGCGAAGCTGGAAGACCAGAAGGCCTCCGACTTCGACGTCGTGTTCGTCCCCGGTGGCCACGGGCCCATGGAGGACCTCGCCGTCTCGACGAGCTTCGGTGCCCTCGTGGTCGACTTCCTCGATGCGAACAAGGTGGTCTCGGCGGTGTGCCACGCACCGGCGGCCCTGCTGCCTGCCGTCCGTACCGACGGCTCCTGGGCTTTCGACGGGTACGAGCTCACCGGCTTCACCGACGAGGAAGAGACCCAGGCCGGGCTCGCAGACAAGGCCCCATGGCTCCTCGAGACCCGGCTGCGCGAGAACGGCGCCAAGTTCGAGAACGCCGACGCCTGGTCGCCACATGTGGTCGTCGACCGCAACCTCTACACGGGCCAGAACCCCGCATCGACGCGTCCTCTCGCGGAGAAGCTGGTCAGCGCCCTGAAGTAGGACGCCGTGGACGGTCGGTGTTCTGCCCACGGAGAACATCGACCGCTCGGGGAACATCACTACTCCTTTCGAAGTTGAGCCCCTATAGCTCAACCCTTTGGAGGAGAAGTGACCGAAACCGTTCGTGTCCCCGTACTGTTCCTGACCGACCCGATCGTCCTGCCCGGAATGGTGGTGCCCGTCGAACTCGACGAGGCCGCACGCGCCGCCGTCGACGCAGCGAAGGCAAGCAACGACGGCACGCTGCTCGTCGCTCCCCGACTCGAAGATCGGTACGCCGCTTATGGCGTTCTCGCCACCATCGTGCAGATGGGACGGTTGGCCGACGGTCGCCCGGCCGCCGTCATCAAGGCAACTCGTCGTGCGCACATCGGCCACGGGGTCAGTGGCCCCGGGGCGGCCCTGTGGGTCGAGGCCGAGCCCGTCGCCGATACAACCCCGAACGACGACCTCAAAGCGCTTGCAGCCGAATACAAGCAACTCGTCGTGGCGATGCTGCAACGCCGCGACGCGTGGCAGGTGATCGACTCGGTCAACAAGCTCACCGACCCCGGCGCGATCGCCGATACCGCGGGCTACGCGTCGTACCTGACTGACGTCCAGAAGCGGGATCTGCTCGAAACACCTGACGTGGCAACGCGTCTGACATCGCTGATCGAGTGGACCAAGGCTCACTTGGCCGAGGTCGAGGTCAACGACAAGATTTCCGGTGACGTCCGAGAGGGCATGGAGAAGACACAGAAGGAGTTCCTCCTGCGTCAGCAGCTCGCCGCTATCCGAAAAGAACTGGGCGAGGACGAACCCGACGGTGCGGACGACTACCGCGGCCGCGTGGAGGCTGCGGACCTGCCAGAGAAGGTGCGCGAACAAGCGCTCCGTGAAGTGGGCAAGTTGGAGCGGGCCAGTGATCAGAGCCCCGAGTCGGGGTGGATTCGCACCTGGCTCGACACCGTGCTGGACCTGCCGTGGAACAACACCACGACCGACAACACCGACATCGATTCGGCGCGAGCCGTTCTCGATGCCGACCACCACGGCCTCGACGACGTGAAGGACCGCATCGTCGAATATCTGGCCGTTCGCGCACGGCGCTCCGAGCGGGGTATGCAGTCCGTCGGCGGACGCGGCTCCGGTGCAGTCATGGTGCTCGCCGGACCTCCCGGTGTCGGTAAGACCTCGTTGGGCGAATCGGTGGCCCGCGCTCTCGGTCGTACCTTCGTCCGTGTTGCCCTCGGTGGGGTTCGCGACGAGGCCGAGATCCGCGGCCACCGTCGCACCTACGTCGGCGCATTGCCGGGCCGCATCGTGCGGGCGATCGGCGAGGCGGGATCGATGAATCCCGTTGTGCTGCTGGACGAGATCGACAAGGTAGGTTCGGACTACCGCGGTGATCCCAGCGCCGCACTGCTCGAGGTACTGGACCCGGCGCAGAACCACACGTTCCGCGACCATTACCTCGATCTGGATCTCGACCTGTCCGACGTCGTGTTCCTTGCCACCGCCAACGTGATCGATCAGATTCCCGGCCCACTGCTCGATCGCATGGAGCTGGTGACCATCGATGGATACACCGAGGACGACAAGGTCGTCATCGCTCGGAACTACCTGCTTCCGCGTCAGATGGAGAGGGCGGCAGTCACATCCGACGAGGTGACCGTCACCGACGCCGCACTGCGCAAGATCGCTGCCGACTACACCCGAGAGCCCGGGGTGCGGCAACTCGAACGCTTGCTGGCCAAGGCTCTACGTAAGGTGGCGACGAAACTTGCGGGCACCACGGACGCGCTCGAGATCGACGAGCCGGATCTGGTGACCTACCTCGGTCGTCCGCGCTTCACCCCCGAGGCGCACGAGCGAACCGAAGTACCGGGTGTCGCAACGGGTCTGGCGGTAACCGGGCTCGGCGGCGACGTGCTGTTCATCGAGGCGGCCTCCACCGAGGGCGACGCGGGCCTCACGCTCACCGGCCAGCTCGGCGACGTGATGAAGGAGTCGGCGCAGATCGCGCTGTCCTACGTGCGAGCGCACGCAGCTCGATTCGGCGTCACTGCCGAATCACTGGATCGCAGTATCCATGTGCACGTTCCGGCCGGGGCAGTGCCCAAGGACGGTCCTTCGGCGGGCGTGACGATGGTGACGGCCCTGGTGTCGATGGCCACCGGGCGTCCGGTGCGGTCGGACGTGGGAATGACCGGAGAGGTGACGCTCAACGGACGTGTGCTGCCGATCGGTGGAGTCAAGCAGAAGCTGTTGGCGGCTCAGCGCGCTGGGCTGAAGACGGTGTTCATTCCGGCACGCAACGAACCCGATCTGGACGACGTCCCTGCGGAGGTCCTGGAGGCGTTGGACGTTCGGCCGATGACCGACGTGGCCGACATCCTGGCGCTCGCGCTGGAACCGGCGGAAGCTGCCGCGGCCGCGTGAGGTGACGGCGACCGTTCTCGGGCTCTGCTTGACCTCGAGTTCGGTCGAGGTTCTACGTTGGTGTCATGAGCATGGAGATGACCGCGTGGAACCAGATGTATCGCACGATGAACAGCTCCGGCGCGCAGTCTTCGTTCTCCAAGGAGACTGCGCGCCGGATCCTGTCGTTCGCAGCACCGCATCGACGCGCCCTCGGCGGCTTCCTGGTGCTCAGCGTCGCGCTGGCGGTGCTTGCGGTGGCAACTCCGGTATTGGCCGGGCGGGTGGTCAACGCGATCGTCGACGGGCGAGAGCTACGTGTGGTGGTGCTGCTGGCTCTGGCCATCGCGGTGATCGCCATCGTGGACGCAGGCTTCGGTCTGATCAACCGGTGGCTCTCGTCCAACATCGGTGAGAGTCTGATTCTGGATCTGCGCACCGCAGTGTTCGACCATGTACAGCGGATGCCGATCGCCTTCTTCACCCGCACCCGAACCGGCGCTCTGGTCAGTCGCCTCAACAACGATGTCATCGGTGCCCAACGCGCATTCAGCACCACGTTGTCCGGAGTCGTCAGCAACGTGGTGACGCTGGCTCTGACGCTCGTGGTGATGATCGGAATCTCCTGGCAGATCACTCTGCTCGCGCTGATCCTGTTGCCGGTGTTCGTGCTGCCGGCCCGTCGCATGGGTCGACGGCTCGCACGTCTGCAACGTGAAGCGGCAGCACACAATTCGGCGATGAGCACCCAGATGACCGAGCGTTTCTCGGCGCCGGGAGCGACACTGGTCAAACTGTTCGGGCACCCCGACCAGGAATCCGTCGAGTTCGCGGTTCGAGCCGCCCGAGTCCGCGACATCGGAGTTCGGAGCGCGATGGTGCAGACCGTGTTCGTCACGGCGCTCACCCTGGTGTCGGCTCTGGCCCTCGCCGTGGTCTACGGACTCGGCGGCTTCTACGCACTCAGTGGTCGACTGGACCCGGGTTCGGTTGTCGCACTGTCCCTTCTGCTGGCCAGGCTCTACGCGCCGCTGACCGCACTGGCGAGTGCCCGTGTCGAGGTCATGAGCGCGCTGGTCAGTTTCGAGCGAGTGTTCGAGGTGCTCGATCTCGTTCCTCTGATCGCCGACAAGCCGGACGCGACGGTGCTGCCCCCGGGGCCGGTGGCCGTCGAACTCGACGACGTCAGGTTCGCATACCCGTCGGCCGACAAAGTGTCGCTCGCGTCCCTGGAGGAGGTAGCAACTCTGGATTCCCGTGGCGGCGAAGAGGTTCTGCACGGTGTGTCGTTCCGGGCCGAACCCGGTCAGATGGTCGCCCTGGTGGGTACCTCCGGTGCGGGCAAGTCCACGATCGCGCAACTGATCGCTCGGTTGTACGACGTCGACAGCGGCGCAGTGCGGCTCGGCGATGTCGACGTGCGAGACCTGACCGCCGAATCCGTCCGCAACACAGTGGGAATGGTGACTCAGGACGGTCATCTGTTCCACGAAAGCATTCGCTCGAATCTGCTGCTGCCACGGCCCGACGCCACCGAGGACGAACTGTGGGACGCACTGTCGCGGGCCAGGCTCGCCGATCTCGTGCGTTCCTTGCCCGACGGGCTCGAGACAATCGTCGGCGAGCGCGGCTACCGCCTGTCCGGCGGGGAGCGTCAACGCCTGACGATCGCACGGCTGCTGATCGCGCAGCCACGGGTGGTGATACTCGACGAGGCCACGGCCTCACTGGATTCGACGTCCGAGGCCGCCGTGCAGGCAGCGCTGGCCGAGGCGCTCGAGGGCAAGACGTCGGTGGTGATCGCGCACCGGCTCTCGACCATCCGAGCAGCGGACGCCATCCTGGTGATCGAGAACGGACAGGTCATCGAGCGCGGAACACACGACGAGCTCCTCGCAGCGGGCGGCCGCTACGAGGAGCTGCATCGAACACAGTTCGCGCACACCGTGCCAGCGGAGTGACCTAGGAAAGCCGGGAGCGCAGCCTGCGGAGTGACCTAGGAAGGCCGGGAGCGCAGCCTGCGGAGTGAGCTATGAAGGCCGGGAGCGCAGCCTGCGGAGTGAGCTATGAAGGCCGGGAGCGCAGCCTGCGGAGTGACCTATGACATCGGATCTGGGACCACGGTGGCCGGGTCGTTGTCGGTTGCGGCGGCCAGCATCGGGGTGAATCCGTCGATTGCGTAGTCGAGGGACAGTGGGCTCGAGTAGCCGAGAGCCGACGGTAGGTCGGTGCTGAACGAGCCGATGTAGACGGTGCGGTCCTGCTTCACGACGTCGAGTGCGGCGATCAGCGGGTTTGCCTGCAGTTGTTCGCGGCTCTGTCCGGCGATGACGAGGACGTCGGTGTCGAGTCGGCTGAGGTTTTCGGGGCTGACCGTTTCGCTGGCGTCGGGGATCTCGAAGCCGAGGTCGGTGAAGAACAGCGCTCGGATGTCGTCCTTACCGAGAACGAAGTAGCTGCCGTCGTCCATGACGAACGCGAGTGTCAGTGCCTTGCCGGCGAACTGAGGGTTGTCGGTCTGGGTGGTCTCGAACTTCTGCTCGAGCTCGGCAGTTCGCTCGTCGGATTCCTGCTTCTTGCCCAGTGCCTCGCCGACCACGGCGAATTCCTGCTGCCACGTGGCCGCGGGGACGTCGTCGTATCCACCGATGTCTGCGATCGTCGGCGCCATCGCCGAAAGTTGGTCGTACTGGCCTTGATCGATGAACGAGTACGGTCCGAGGATCAGATCGGGTGACTGCGCTGCAATCTGCTCGAGGTTCAGGTCGGTGCTGCCGACCTCGGGGATCTCGGTGCCGCCCAATGCTTCCTGGGCCCACGGGCGTTGGCGGTAGTCGTAACTGAGATTTCCACGGGTGGCGACGGGCTTGACTCCGAGCGCCAGCGCGAAGTCCTGCTCGTTGAATCCGATGGTCACGACGCGGGAGGGTGCGGCGTCGATGACCGTCTCACCGAAGTGGTGCTCGATGGTGACGGGAAAGTTGGCACCGTTCTCGGAGTTACCTGAGGCAGTGGGTTCGTCGCTCGACGAACAGCCGACCGCCAGTGCCATGACTGCGGCACCGGCGGCGACTACGTGGACGGTCTTCTTCATGGGGACTCCTCGCGCGTGTGTTTGCGAGGTTAGCCTAACCGACCCATGCGCTCATCCAGCACGCACCGGGTCGGACAATACGGTCAGCAGTTGGAAACGGCGGGCACTCCGGCGAACCGCTGATCGATCCATTCCAGAGCCTGCGGCAGGCCGAGTACGGCGGCGGTCAGGTGATCGTTGCTGGGTACCTGGACCTCGGTGACGTTGACCCCGGCCCGGCAGTACCGGGCAATCGTGTTGTCGATCGAGCTGACCGGGATGAGCGCATCGGTGGGACTGTGCCACTCGAAGTACGGAGCTTTCGGCACACCGGGGTACATCTCGACGCTGTTCTCGTTGACGGCCGCGATCATCTCCGGGCTGTTCATCAGGTCCAACGTGCCCGCGACCTCCATCGCGCTCTTACCGGCTCCGGCGGCGATGATGTCGTTGGTGCATCCGTTCTGGATCTCGCTTTCGATCTGCTTGCCCAACGGGTTCAACTGGGAGCTGATCGGAATGCGAGTGGGGTACTCACGCTCGAGGCCGAGCGCAGCGGCGAAGGCGAGACCGAACACCGGGTGGGGTGCGAAACCGAGATCGCGAGCCATGCGCTCGAGGTTCATCGGAGCACCGCCCGCGGCGCTGCCGACGATGTTCAGCTCGGGCGCGTAGTCGTTCTGCAACGCTGCTGCCCACGCCGTCGCCATGCCGCCACCGGAGTATCCGGCCAACGCAACCGGGCTCTGCCGCAGCTGCAGCGGATCGAAACGCTGGGTGGCGCGGATGCTGTCGAGCACGATCTGTCCGCCGAGCTTGGCTGCACCGTAGGCACTGTTGGGGCCGAGGTGATCGGCGATGACAACCGTCCAGCCACGCTGCAGAACGGCGTTCAGCGCGGGTGCCTCGCGGATCGCCAGATTAGGATCGTTGGACCAGAGCGCTTGTGACGGTGCACATTCGAGACCGAGTGCGTTGATGATGTGTTGGTAAGACAGCACCGGCCCGTTGGGGGCTTTGTTGCGGGGGACCAGCACGGTGTTGATCGCCGCGATGGGATTACCCGCCGAATTCGTGGAGCGGAACTTCAGCTGCCACACGTCGACGTCGAAGAAGCCGGGAGGTGGCGGCATCGGCCGGCTGGAGATCACGTCCCCCGGTGCCATAGCGGCGAGGTCGGCGGGCGGAGCGTAGAAACCGTCCGATATCGGCGTCGGAAACAAGGGCGCCGCAGCGGCCTGACCTGGGCCGACAAGCGTCGAACAGAGAACGGCAACCGCCGTTATGCTGACAGCGCCTGCCAATTTGAGAACCCGCATCTGGTAAACCCCTCCATGCCTGAATCGAAACGGCGCGCGTCTCGACGATTCGGCAAGCCCCCGTAGAGCTGGCCCGCAACTCGATATAGCTATTGATCTGTGACTCGTTACGCCCCCCGGGCGACGATGAGCGCAACGGTACGCACCCAGCGATTCTATGGCAACCGAAGAACGGTCTTTCTGCCGGTTTCTGTGACTCGGCCAAATCCGCTGCTGGGCAGTTGGCGTCGGCTACTCGGGAACGACGTCCGTCGGCGACTTGTCCGGTCGCAATCCGCGCCAGCTCGGGTGGCGAAGATGGCCGGATTCTGTCGCCTCGTAGTACCGCACTTCTCCGACGAGAACCGGTTCCACCCAAACGGCACCGCGCCTGTCGGCCGTCGGAAGCGTCGTGGAGAAAGGACTCTCCGACGTTTCCAGCGGAGCCAGCGCTGCGGCCAGTGAATCGAGCGCGCGATCGTCGAAACCGGTGCCGACGCGACCGACGTAGCGAAGGCCGTCGCCGTCGGGGATTCCCATCAACAGCGAGCCGAATCCGCCGGAGCGACGTCCTTGGCCGCGTCGCCAACCGCCGATCACGACTTCTTGCGTGCGCCAGTTCTTGTACTTGATCCAGGTGTGGGCGCGCTTGCCCGGCTGGTAGATCGAATCGGTGCGCTTGG